>CADAXZ010000073.1 GCA_902791965.1 Candidatus Proelusimicrobium bovinum
TACAACTTTGGTAATTTATCCGGGTCAGTATAAATATATGTTTATTGTAGACGGCAAACAAATACCGGACCCGAATGCCTCAAAACAGGTTGACGGCCGTTCAATAGTAACAATTAAATAAATCTTAAATAATCAGTTAAATCCGCAGTGTGGTAAATTAATTAACCCCTGCGGATTTTTTTGCGTAATAATGTAGTACAATAAAATTGAAAAAATTTTAAGGAGTATTATCTATGAAAAAGTTTATTATATTTTTAGCGGTTATTTTATTTACTGCTCCGCTATGGGCAAAAACTAAGCCTTCTGTTCCATACCGGTTGGCGGAAGCAATAGCAACAAGCAATTATAAAAAAGTAAAAAAATTATTACCTGCTTTACAGGACAATAAAAATAACCAATACCGTAAACATCTGTTTTTTATTGCTTCTTTTGTTTGTCTGCCGGATTCTCCTACTATAGTTAACTATGATACGGATTATTATTATATAAAAAATTATCCTAAAGAAATTAAACCCGTTTGCAAAAAGGAAGAAAACGCAAAAATAATAGAACTGTTTTTAGAGGGCAATAATAAAGATGATGCCGCTTATCTTGTGCATTATCAGGACGGTAAGGAAAGTAATAAAAATACAGAAACGGTAAAACTGTTAACACCTTTGTATTACCTTAAAAAGAGCCGCCCGGATTTAATCCCGCAGATTGCTGATAAATTAGACCAATGCACCGTCGCCTTTACGCAAATGCAGGAACTTACACCCCAAGACCCTTACTATTATTCTTATGCGGATTTCTACCGCGATAATAAATGCGCCTTAAATAAAGATGATGTAATAGATTTGGAAAGCATAAAATATTCTACTGTGGGATTTGGGGAAAGGGGTTCTTCATATAGTATTTGGGAAACCTATACACTTGAAACAGCAGGGGATATGTTATTAGATTTGGGGATGTCAAAAATGGAACTGTTTGAAAAAATGGGTATGCCTTCTTATTATGAAACACCCTCGGAATTTAGGGAAATTATAACTTACCGCGTACTTGAGCAATTTTATATCAGCCAAATAGTGCGTGATTATATTTATACGCTTGACAGAGATGTCATTACAAAAGTAGAAAGGAAAACTCTCGGTTCTGAAATGACAATGAATATTTATAAAAAAGATTACGCCTTTGACGGCGAAGAAGATGTTATGAAAAAATACGAAACGGAAGAAAAGGGGTACTGATATGAAAAAACTTTTTAACATAATTTTTATTTTTACCGTATTTTCTTTTTGTTTTGCTTCTTATGCTAATGCCTCTGCTTTAGATGACTTCAAGAAAGCCCAAAGCAGCAGTAAAGCCGCCGCCAAAATATCAGAAGATTTAGACGGTATGACACCGGAAGAACAACAACACGCTTTAGAACAAAGCAGAAGGCAGAGTTCCCAAAACTTTGATACAAAAGGTGCTGTGCAGTCAGGCAGTATTGCCGCAAAAACAACCAATACGGCAAACACATCCGCAAAAACAACAAATAATAAAACCGGAGCGGTTAAGCCGAATACAACCGCACCTTCCCGCCTTAAACTTGCAGGTACTGTCCCGCCGGTAAATAATAATCAAAAGACAAATAACCAAACCCAAAATCAGCAACAAACCGCACCTAATACAGCTGTTGCTGGGCAAACTTCGCAGAAGTCTAATAATGCCACAAATCAACCGGCACAAAAAAATGCTACGGTTCAAACAAATACAGTAAAGCAGAGTTCCCAGCAGAAACCTAAAGCAATACCTGCTACACAAAATAACACTTTACCGCCTGTACCCAAAGCAAAAATTTCCGCAAAACAAAGAACTGTTGATACGACATCCCTTGTGCAAAGCAATAGTTTAAAAGAGGACGAAGCACAATCCGCCGCCCAACAGGAAGATAAGGATTTCCAAATGGGATACGCCAAAGAAAAGCATGTCCACCTTAAAGATTATCAGCCGGTAAAAGACGGCAGTTTGCTTATCACACCTGATCAAATCCCGGAAGGATATGAAATGCCGCAGGAACAAGCCCAAAGAATTTATAAATGGCTTTCTTCCGAAGAAATGGAATTTTACAGCGAGGAAATGAAAAACACTCTTGAAGATGCCCGTGAGCGTTGGCACGCTTATTTAGACAGCCTTAAAGCCCAGCAGAGTGAAAATGAAAAACGCCTTAACGCAGGCAGTTATGCCCAGCCGAGTATGATGCCTAAACGCCGCCTGATTGATGACGCTTTAGAAAACTCTCTCCTAAACAGGGTCGGTGCTACCTCGCCCGATTCCTTTACTGTTACCAAAATTAAATTCCGCCTGCCTAAACCTAATTTGCTAACACCGCAACTTAAAGCAAAGGCAAAAGAAGCATATTTAAAAGATAAACAGGATATGGAAGAAGCGAGAAAAAGGCTTGAAAAGGAAGAACAGGAAAAGACCGCCCAAAAAGCAGAACAGGCCCGCCTTACAAAGGAATGGGAGCGTGTTTGTAAGCCGGAAATTAAAAATTCATCTTCTGCGGCTTGCGCTATGTGTTGTGTAAATCCTAAAACTAAGGTAAACGGCTTTAATCCTGCTATTCATGTCATGACGGGCGGGTATGTTAACTCAGGCCAAGAATGCCGCTGTACTTGGCAAGGTAAACAGTTAACGGATTATAATACACGCAACACTTCCGACCAAGCCTGCACAGGCTACTGCCTTGCCCATTCGGAAGATATAAAAGGCTTTGATTCTGCTAAACACCAAATGCACTACGGAGAACTTAAAAAAGGCGAGTGTAAATGTCATTGGATTAAAAAAGGGTTGGATATATGTTCGCATAATATTGCAGTAAAATCCGATGCCGCCTGTTCGCGTTGCTGCACCGCAAGACCGGTTAATAACAGTTATGCTTACGGCTTTGACCCTAAAAAACATAATATGTGGCGCGGATATATAGGTATGCCTGGCGACCCTCACCGTTATTGTGCCTGTTGGTTTGAAGATAAACCCGGTCTGGAAGAACACAAACATGCTACAATTACGGGTGCTTATACCGACGCTTTAATAAGTTCCTTGATTGATCCTGATGATGTAAGAGAAATCTGTGATTCAAACAAAATACATACATCTCAAGTAAATTGCACAAGTTGCTGTATTGCCAAGCCGCCTATAACACCTAAACGTGGTTATGTGCTTGATTACGGCTTCCTGCTTAATAATAAATGTAAGTGCCACTTTAAAAATCCTAACCCCGATGTTTGCGATAACGATGCAAAATTAAGTTCGGATTCCGCCTGTTTTCAGTGTTGTAAAGCCAACCCGCCCAATAATTTTGACCCGTCGGTATCGGAAATGGATTACGGCAGAGTTCAAGGTAACGAATGCCGCTGTTATTGGAAAAATATTCCGCAGAGTTGTACTTACGGGGAGTTTGAATTGTCGGCAGAAGCCTGCCAGCAATGTGTTTATAAAAGCCCCAGCACCCAATGGGAATGCGAGAAATGCTGTAATTATATCCCAAGGTCCGGCCTTTACAGCGCAAAGTATTATACCTCAAGCCCTATGGCGGGGGTATCGGCAGGATGTATATGCCACTATTCCGACGGCAGAGGCTATGGCTTTTAACCGTTAATACAAAATTGCTTTTGTGAAAAACAGCCCTGCTTTTATGCGGGCTGTTTTGGTATGTTGTAAAAAGCCGCAGTTTTGCCGGTGCTATAAAAGTTTTACCGTTAAGCAAGATAGAACAAACATCCCCCGGCTATGCAGGGGGATGTTTTTATAATAACAAGTTTTAAATGTTAATCTAACAAGTAAAATGCTTATTTGTTTTGGCGTTTTAAGTCCATATAATGTTGCAGTTTTGGCTTAATTACGCTCACTGTCGGGCCGTAAATGACCTGTACGGCATTGCCGTTTATTATTACGCCCAATGCTTTGGATTTTTTAAGTACGGCTTTATCAACTTTGCTGCTGTCTTTAACATTAAGGCGCAGGCGTGTAGCGCAGCATTCGGGCGCTTCCATATTATCCAAACCGCCTAATCCCGCGATTATAGTTTCCATTTGTTCATCGACTTCAAAACCTTGCGGATTTTGTTTGGCAGTATTATTTTCTTGCGTAGTTTTAATTTGCTGCTTTTCTAAAGTCTCTTGCTGCTGTTCTTGCTGTTGTTTAGCGGCTTGTTTGGCTTTTAAATCCGCTTTTGTATAAAGTTTGGTTTCCTGTTCTTCTTCGCGGCCCGGTGTCTGTAAGTTCCATTTTAAGATTGCCCATTTGAATATATAGTAGTATATTACAAAATAGACAATGCAAATAGGTACTAAAATCATCCAATTCGTTTTGGCATTTCCCGGCATAACGCCGTATAAAATAAAATCAATCAGCCCGCAGGAAAATGTAGTCCCGATAGTTATTTGGAACAGATGCATTAAAACAAATCCCGCACCTGCCAAAAAACAATGTACTCCATAATATAATATCGGCGCTACAAACAAAAATGAAAATTCAATAGGCTCGGTAATACCTGTTATAAAACAAGTTAAAGCGGCGGAAAATAATAAGCCGCCCACAATTTTGCGCTTATTTGTTTTTGCCGTGTTATACATAGCCAGAGCCGCTCCTAAAAGTCCTCCCAACATTATGGGATATTCTCCGCTTAAAAAGCGGGCGGTTTCTATGGCAAATTTAGTTGTATTAGGGGAAGCCAACTGTGCAAAAAATATGTTTTGTGCGCCATTGTAAACAGAGCCGTCTATCATCAAACTGCCGCCGATGGCAGATTGCCAAAACGGCATATAAAACACATGGTGCAGGCCGAAAGGTATCAAAGCCCTTTCTATAAAACCGAAGATGAAAGTACCGTAATAGCCTGATTTTACGACCAAATCCCCGCTTTTTAAAATAAGGTATTGTACCGGCGGCCAGACATAAAAACAAATTACGCCTAAAATAATTGAGGCAATAGTGCAAATAATAGGTACAAAACGCACTCCGCCGAAGAAAGAAAATACCGGCGGCAGTTCAATTTTGTAAAACTTATTGTGCAGTACTGCTACAGTAAGACCTACGATAATCCCGCCGAATACGCCCATTTCCAAAGTTTGTATGCCTAATGTGGATGTTATAGTACCTGCTATAACATCGGGGGCTAACTCGCCGTCGGATAAAATCTGTCCGGAGAAAATAAGCAGTTCGTGTATTGTTTTGTGCATTACTATAAAAGAAAGGCCGGCTGATAATACAGCGACGGCTTTTTCTTCTTTAGCCATACCCAAAGATACCGCCAAAGCAAAAAGCAGCGGCAAATTATCAAAAACGGCACTGCCTACGGCGGTCATCAGCAAAAATAGGTGATTTAACGCAGTGCCTTCGCCCATAAGGGCTTGCAATCCGTATTGTGCTATTGTTGCCTGATTGGAAAAAGAAGAGCCGATACCAAGTAATAATCCCGCTACGGGCAAAATTGAAATCGGCAGGAAAAACGAACGGCCTATGGTTTGTATTACAGTTAAGATTTGCTGCTTTTTAGAAGGCATAAATACTCCTTAATAATATAATTGCATACATCTTTAACTTACTTAAAATCCCAAGACTATATTATCTCTTTTGATACTGTTATTCAACAAGGATAATATTTATGCGTATTTAGGACGGGTTTATAAAAACTGCTTTAGCCAATTATCCAAAAAAGACATTTGCTCTTTAGTGTGAAACCAATGTTCGCCTTCCGGCATTATTGTAAGAGAGGCATTTACCCTTTCGCTAAAGCAATAAACCGTTTCAAAAGAGGTAAGATTATCCTTTGCACCGTATAAAATATGCGTAGGAATATTCCAAATAACAGGGTTTTGTTTTACATAAAGGAAATAGTTATAGGAAAGTGTTTCGCCGAAAGATGTTTTTATTTCTTTTTTCTCTTTTAGTTGCGCAGGAGTTATATTTGCCGCAAGCATCATCTCAGTTATAAGTTTTTGCATATCAACAATGGGGGAAATAAAAAAAGCACATTTAATTTTTTTATTAGGCAGTGCATTCATAGCAAAATATGCGCCTATGCTGTTTGCAATAAGGATAATATTCTGGTTTTCTTTTTCAAGGCGGTTATAAGCATCTAAAAATTCATCTTTAGTTTCCCAAGGCGTACTGCCTTTGTAATCCAATGCTTTTATTTTATAATCCGGTAAAAGCATTTTATAATGCTCTGCCTCTTGTATACTTCCGCCTTTCCCGTGGATATATAAGATAAGGTTTTTCATAAATATATTTTTAGATAACTGTAAAGCAGATATTAAACTATATCAATATATTATAAAGTTTACAGAAAGTTGTAAAAAAGCCGTTTAAGTTTAAAACAGAAAAATGCTACAATTTTTTAAACAATTTACGGTAGTAATATAAAAAACACTAAACTAAAAAAAGGATAAATTATGAAAAAATTACTTTTTGTTATATGTGCTTTTACTTTGCTTATTGCCTGTGCTACACCCTATAAACAGGCTAAAAAAGAAACTGCAAACGGTTATTTTGATACTAAACTGCAAGAAGGTATGTATGAAGTTGTTTTTAACGGGAACGAAAATACTTCCTTTGCAAAAGCAAATAATTTTGCTTTATTAAGGTCTGCTGAAGTCTGCTTGGAAAACGATTACCAATCTTTTGATATTGTACGCAAAACGGAAGATTTTACCGAAAAAGCAGCAGACAGCGGCATTAAAATCTTTGGCGGTACGCTTACGGATATTGTTAAATCAGAACCTAAAATTACATTTTTAATACGCTGTTCCAAAAAGAAAGACCTTCCGTATAAAGCAGAGGAACTTAAAAATAATTTGAGGACAAAATATAAATTATAATAATAAGGAAATCGGCTGTAAGTAATTATTTTTAAAGCGTATAAAATATTATAAACTTTAATTTAAAAAACAAATATCCCCCGATAAAAGCGGGGGATATTTATTCGAGTAGAACAGTTTATTTTATCTGAAAGTCCTGCGAGCCTTCTTTTTGGGCATAGGCTTCTTCCTGTTCGCGGGCTTCTTTAATGGTTTTTAAAGTAGCGCATCCGCCCACACATCCGCCGGAGCAGCACATAACTTCAACTAAATTGCCTTGTGCTTTGCCCATTTTTGCATAGGCTTTAAGTTTAAAACTTGTTTTTCTGTCTATGCCTGCTATTATTTCTTCCTTAATCATATCTGTACTCCTAATTATAAA
>CADAXZ010000074.1 GCA_902791965.1 Candidatus Proelusimicrobium bovinum
AAATAATAGAATTAGCCGTTGAAGAAGATTTAGGTTTAGGAGATATTACCAGTGATAATATCTTTGGGGCTTGCGATAAGGCAAAGGCTTATTTTTTGGCTAAAGAAGATATGGTAATATGCGGCGGCAATATTGCAAAAGATGTATTTAATTATGTTGATGCTTCAATTAAATTTAAAATGCTTAAAAAAGAAGGGGAATTTGTTAAAAAGGGAACTAAAATAGCGGAAATTTCCGGTCCTGCGCTTACTATGCTTAAAGCGGAACGCCCCGCACTTAATTTTATGCAACGCTTAAGCGGCATTGCAACAATGGCATACAATTTAAACAAAATTGCCCAAAAATATAATGTTATGCTTGTTGATACAAGGAAATCTCTCCCAGGTATGCGCAAATATGATAAATACGCCGTAAGAACAGGGGGTGCTAAAAACCACCGTATGTCTTTGGCGGACAGCGTTATGATTAAGGATAACCATATAGCGGCTTGCGGCAGTATAACAAAAGCCGTAGCACTTATAAAAAGCAAAATAGGCCATACCCCAAAAATAGAAGTGGAAACAAAAAATTTGAAAGAAGTAGCAGAAGCCTTAAAGGCGGGGGCAGATATTATTATGCTGGATAATATGCCTGTTGCAGAAATACTTAAAGCCAAGGAACTTATTAACGGCAAAGCAATAATAGAAGTTTCCGGCGGGGTAAATAAAGATAATCTTGAAGAATATTGTAAAACAGGTGTTGATGTTATTTCTATGGGTGCGCTTACGCACTCTGTTCCTGCAAAAGATATAAGTATGCTTATATCGGAATTTAAAAAATAAGAAGGATAATAAGATGAAAGATTTTTCGCATTTATTTTCAAATGTAAGTAAAAATGTTTGTGCTTCGGAAATCAGGGAACTGCTTAAAATAATAGGGCAGAAAGGTATGATTTCTTTTGCAGGCGGTTTGCCTGCGCCGGATTTATTTCCGGCAGAAGAACTTGGCGAAATCGCAAAAAAAGCCATAACACAAAACCCTAATAAGGCTTTGCAGTACGGTTCTACTGAAGGCTCAAACGATTTGCGCAAGGAATTGATAAAACTTATCAAACAGGAAGAAAATATAGATGTTTCTTTAGACGAACTGCTTGTTATTTCTGCTTCCCAGCAGGGGCTTGATTTGGCGGGTAAAGCATTTGTTAACCCGGGGGATGCAGTATTGGTAGGTATGCCTACTTATTTGGGCGCTTTACAGGCTTTTGACACTTATGCGGCGGATATTATCGGCGTGGAAAGCGATGATTTCGGTATGAAGCCAGAAGCCATAGAACAAAAACTTGCAGAACTTAAAGAGCAGGGCCGGCAATGTAAGTTGATTTATATAGTGCCTGATTTCCAAAATCCTACCGGTACAACAGTGCCCACCCAAAGACGTATAAAGATATTAGATATTGCAAAAAAATACAATACTATTATTTTGGAAGATTCCCCGTATAGAAAAGTCCGCTTTTCCGGAGAGCCGCAAGAAACTTTTTACAGCCTTGATAAAGGACAGGGAAATGTTATTACAATGTTTACTTTTTCCAAAACTTTAGTACCCGGTTTCAGGCTGGGATATGTTATAGGCAATAAAGAGATTATCCGTAAATTTGTTATTTTAAAACAGGCTATGGATTTATGCACCTCTCCTACTTGCCAAGCCTTGGCGGAAGCCTATTTAAAAACAGGTAAATTGGAAGAGCATGTAAAACATATGACTAAAGTTTACAGCGCAAAGCGTGATGCTATGCTTAAAGCGTTGGAAACTTATATGCCTGAAGGCATAACTTGGACAAAACCGGAAGGCGGTTTATTCTTGTTTGTTGTATTGCCGGAGCATATTGATACAGCCAAGATGCTGCATACGGCAATAAAGCATAATGTCGCTTATGTAAGCGGTTCGGCTTTTTACCCCGATAAAAGCGGTAAAAACACAATGCGTTTAAATTTTTCTTATTCTTCTTTTGAAGATATTGACGAAGGTATGAAACGCCTTGCCCAAGCAATAAAAGAATATAAATAATCTTGTTGTGTATCTGATTGGCTATAAATCCCGCATCCTAACAGATGCGGGATTTTGTTATAACTAAAATCCCCGTTTATATCACAGGGTTTTATTGCATTACTTTATGTATTAAACTTTTTAGCATTAATCCTGCTTTTTTGCTTAATGTTATTTAAAAAACAGACTAATATCTTCAATAGTCAAAAACTAATATAAGGCGGTATTTTTATCAAAAAATCCTATTGTGCTTTCTTAAATTTTGATAATTATATAATCGCCGGCAGACATAGAAATAAATTGCTTTTTGTAAAATGCCGCCGTCTGGCTTACGGCAGGGTTGTGGCCTATTAAAATTGCAGTTTCGTATTTTTCTGCCAAATCTTTTACGGCGTTAATATAATTATCTGCATCCATACAATCGGCAAGTTCCGTCATAACTTCCGTTTTATTTATTGCCAAAGTTTCGGCAACAATCTTTGCTGTCTGTTTTGCGCGCAGCAACGGGCTTACCAAGATAACTTCTGCGGTGTTTATTTCCTCTTTCAGTTTGGATGCCTGCTCTTTTGCTTTTAAAATACCCTGTTGGGAAAGCGGACGGGAAAAATCATCTTTTGCACCGCTTTGGTACATATCAAGTGCTTTTGAGTGCCGCATTAAAACTATTGTTTTTTGTGTCATAAAGCCGCCAATTTTGCAAGTAAAGGTTCTAAAGCGGGTTCATCTATTTGTGCTATGTTGCCTTCGTCGCATAGTTTTGCCGTTTGCGGACAAAGAGGTAATCTTATAGCGGGGGAAATATTAAATTTACCTGCGGTTTCATAAGCGCGGCTCTTGCCGAAGATTTCAATCTCTTTGCCGCAATCGGGGCATTTTAGATAACTCATATTTTCTACCAAACCTAAAACAGGTATATCCATTTTGCCCGCCATTTTTACGGCTTTGCCCACTATCATTGAAACAAGTTCTTGCGGGGAAGATACAATTACTATTCCGTCTATGGGCAGCATTTGAAATACCGTCATAGCAATATCGCCCGTACCCGGCGGCATATCTATAAACATATAGTCAATATCACCCCATATAACATCTTTCCAAAACTGGGTTACTGCAGAGTTTATAAGAGCGCCGCGCCAAATTACAGGGTCGGTTTCATCTTCCAAAAGTAAATTTAAGGACATTATTTTTACGCCGTTTTTGGCTGACGCAGGCAAAATCGCAGAACCGTCCGGCGTGGCTTGCGCTCTTTCGTGTACGCCGAAGATTTTTGGTATTGACGGGCCTGTAATATCTGCATCTAAAACGGCACATTTATAACCCTTTTTTGACATCGCACTTGCCAAAAGTCCGCTTACGAGGCTTTTGCCTACTCCGCCTTTTCCGCTTAAAACACCTATTGTATGTTTTATTTTACTTTGTGATTGCGGTTGAATCTTTTGCGGCGCATCATTTTTACTGCTGCAGTTTTGTGCGCAGGAAGCGCAGTCGTGGTTGCAATTTTCGCTCATTTTTTACTCCGTAAGTATAAAATTATTAATTAAATTATAGCATTTAGATAGGTAATTTCCGGCCATTAAAAAAGTATATAATAATTATAATCGGCGGAATTTTTTGCTGATTTCGGTTTTGCCGTAAGGTTAAATTTATTTTATGGAGTTATTTTATGAAGAATTTTATGGATAAAGATTTTTTGCTTTCAACACAAACTGCAAAAACGCTGTATCACGAATACGCTGCAAAAATGCCTGTAATTGATTATCATTGCCATATAAATCCTAAGGAAATTTGCGATAACAGATACTTTGAAAATATTACACAGGTTTGGCTTGGCGGGGATCATTATAAATGGCGGCAAATGCGTTCTAACGGGATTGACGAACAGTATATAACAGGCAAAGCAAGCGACTTTGAGAAATTTGAAAAATGGGCTCAGACTTTACCCAAAGCAATAGGCAATCCGCTTTATCATTGGAGTCATCTTGAACTGCAAAGATATTTTGGTTATAACGGGGTTTTAGATGCCAATAGCGCAAAAGAAGTTTGGGAACTTTGCAATAAAAAACTAAAAGATATGCCGGTGCGTAGTCTGATAAGGCAATCTAATGTAAAACTTATCTGCACCACCGACGACCCTGCCGATACTTTAGAGTATCATCAAAAACTTAAAGAAGATAAAACTTTTGAAGTTAAAGTCCTGCCGGCTTGGCGTCCTGATAAAGCAATGAATATAGAAAAAGCCGATTATCCTGAATATCTTAAAAAATTAGGCGCGGCCGCAAAGATTGAAATACATACCTTTGGAGATTTAAAGCAGGCCCTTAAAAACCGTATGGAATTTTTTAATTCCTTGGGCTGTAAAGTAAGCGACCACGCCTTGGAATATGTTATGTATGTACCTTGCGGCGGACAGGAAGCGGAAAGAATTTTTGCCGCCCGCCTTAAAGGGGATATACCTTCAAGGGAAGATGAACTTAAATTTAAAACGGCTTTTATGCTTTTTGCCGGCAAAGAATATCACCGCTTGGGCTGGGTTATGCAACTGCATTATGGCTGCAAGCGTGATAATAACGGGCTTATGTATGATAAATTAGGCCCTGATACAGGGTATGATTGTATAAATAATTATGCACCTTCGGGCCAAATGGCAGATTTTTTAAATGCGCTTAACAAAACTGATGAATTGCCCAAAACGATAATTTACAGCCTTAATCCTAACGATAATTCGGCAATAGGAACTATTTTAGGGTGTTTTCAAAGCGGCAAAACCGCAGGCAAAATACAGCAAGGCTCTGCGTGGTGGTTTAACGACCATAAAACAGGTATGCTTGAACAAATGACAAGCCTTGCAAATTTGGGGCTGCTTGGTAATTTTATAGGTATGTTAACGGATTCCCGCAGTTTTCTTTCTTATACCCGCCACGAGTATTTCAGGCGTATTTTATGTGATTTAATCGGGCGTTGGGTTGAAAACGGGGAATATCCTGCCGATATTAAAACACTCGGGCAAATTGTGCAGGATATATCCTTTAATAATGCAAAGCGTTATTTTGGCTTTGATTTGTAGTTTTGTATAGCCCTATTTTAAAAGCCCTGCTTAATTTAACGGCAGGGCTTTTTGTTTGTTGTGAAACCACATAGTTTGGCCGGGGAATATTTATTATATAATTAAATGCGTGTAATCTTCATAAATTGTAGAATAAAAATAATTCCTTAATTAAAAAATATCTTGCTAATATATAATTCTTGATATTTGTTTTATAGTTGTAGAATTAATTTTATTCTTTAATATAGTATTTATGTAAAATTTTAAAACTTATTTAATTTAAAAATTAGTTTATTAGTGATGTGTATGATTTCATTTCTTGTTATAAATATTATTTAAGGAATTAAAATAGTTCTATAATTATTTATATGTTTATAAAATACAATTTAAAATGGCAGATTTATTGATATTTACAATTTAAGACGGTAATCAGTATCAGATAAAAGTATTTCGGCGTAATTTAGTAATTTATTTTGAATAAAATATTTTTGGCACTCATCTTACAAAAAATTAAACAGGGAAATATAAGCACCTAATTTAGCAGTGCTTTCCCGCGGCAGTTGGTATCTTGTAAAGTCTTTATTGGGGGAAAATATACCCGCATATAAAGTAAGTTTACTGTATTTTGTCATCCAAGAAGCAGCAAAATCCCATTCGCTGCCTATATATTTTTGCGTTATATTTCCGTCGGAGGAATAATAATAAAACAAAGATATATCAAAATTAAGTTCTTTTAAGTTTGCGGGTATCGCATTTAAGTTTAACTTTACGGATTTTATGCCGTCTTGTTTAAATAACTCGCCTGAGCCTGCAACAAAACCGTAAATATTATATTGGCTTATGCTCTTAAAAGCCAAACTCTCTTGTTTAGAGGCAGATGTAAACGCATAAGCGGCAGTAAGGTAAAAATCAACATACTTGTAAGGCGTATAATACTTGCTTTGGGCTATAAGGGCTGTGCCTTCGTAATGCTTTTTGTAAGGTACGCCGAATACAGTATAAGTTTTATGTCCTCTGTTAAAAGCGAAACTCCCCGTAAAAGATAACTGTTCTGATAGTTCTATATCCGCACTTAGGCCGGACACAAATAATTTACCGTCTGATAGTTCTTTATAGTAAGAAAACAAACCTAAAGATAAAGGATAATCCTTTAATATTTTAATATCCGCACCTGCTATATTGCCGTCGTAATCAGCCCAAAATGCCTGCGCTTTAAAATGAGTATAATCAAACCCTAATAAAGCGCCGTCAATATAGGAAGGTTTTGGATTATCATAGCGGTTATCAGGGCCGAAATAGATAAAAAAATCATTATCAAAAGATAAAAACTGCCGCCCGGCCTTAACAGAAATATATTTGTAATTAAAAAGCCAAAAGGCTTCTGCGAGAGATAATTTATCGTAGTGGGAAGAATAAAACGGGTTTATTCTTATTGTGCTGTTTATATTGTCAAAGGCAAAATTAGCAGGAGCGTAAAGATAAAGGGAAGAAACATCCTCAAAACTGTTATGGGAATAATGGGCGGCGTAGTAATCGGCTTTAGGGGAAAGGGAAACATTATTATATTGCAAAGCGAAAGCGGGAGAAGAAAAAACAAAAAAAGAAATGAATAAAATAAAAAATCGTTTCACAGAAATATTGTAGATAAAAGGGCAGGGAAAAGTATGTAATTAAAAAACATTACAAATGAAAAATATTCCGTAAAATGGGAAGAATTTAAAAATAAAGTTGCTAAAATAAGGCTTTAAACAGCAAAAGACACTATGCGGCAGGAACTTTTCGGCATACTAAAAGAATTTTTTATGGGATATTTTTACGATATTTTTCAGTTTGTGGGAGGTTTTGTCCGAAAAATAAAATTATAAACTTATAATATAATAATTATAATACAAGTTTATAGGTTGTTTGCTGTTTTTGGGCGACATCGCCGACGCTGTTAAAATTTGGAGATTTTTTGTTTAGTTTTGCGGGTTTTGTCCGAGCAAAAAATTATTAGCGTTTCATTTTTGTTTTTGC
>CADAXZ010000075.1 GCA_902791965.1 Candidatus Proelusimicrobium bovinum
ACGAGGCTTTAGCCGCAAATGATAAGTATATAAGGGAAATAGAAACCCTGAAAGCGGAGCATACTACCTTGGAAAAATCTTTAAAAGAAGAACTTTCCAAGATGAATGCAAGACACGAACAGGATTTGGCTGCTTACAACGAACTCAAAGCCAAAGAAGAAGCCTTAAGGCGGGAAAATATCGGTTATCAGAGTCAGGTGTCGGAACTTGCTGCAAGGGAAGAAGGCTTGAAACGCAGCAATTCGGATTATTTATCTAAATTAAATGAATATTCCTTAAAGATAGCCGATTTAGAAAATAAACGCGAACAGACTTTAAAAGAAAAATCCGGTTTTGAACTTGAACTTAAGAGCAAACAGGAAAGTTATTCAAGGGAAATCGCCGATTACAAGCGCCGCATAGATGCCTTAAAGACGGAACACAGCGCGGCCTTGGCAAACCTTACCTTGGAAATTTCTAACCTTAAGGACGAAAATACAAGCAAAATAACTTCCCTTATGGGGGAAAGTTCTTCACTGCGCAAGGAAAAGCAAAGTTTGCTTACGGAACTTAATATTTTAAGGAATGCTTTCAGCGGTAAAGAAACGGAAAATACCCGCTTAGGTTTTGAGATAAAATCCTTAAAGGATATAATATCCGGCAAAGAAAGCGAAACCGCTAACTTAAACAGCGAAATAAGCAATTTAAGAAGCGAAATATCCGGCAAGGAAAAGGAAAACCATAACCTTTCAGGGGAAATAAGTTCCTTAAAGAGCGGCCTTGATGCCAAAGAGAAAGAAAACACGCGTCTTAATTCGGAAATAACATCCCTTAAAGATGTCATATCCGGCAAGGAAAAGGAAAATTACAATCTTGCAGGGGAAATAAATTCCTTAAAGAGCGGCCTTGATGCCAAAGAGAAAGAAAACACGCGTCTTAATTCGGAAATAACATCCCTTAAAGATGTTATATCCGGCAAGGAGAGCGAAACCTCCAACCTTAACGGTAAAATTGCGGATTTAAAGAATGAAATATCTGCCAAGGAAACGCAAGCCGCTAATCTTACCGGCGAAATAAACGGTTTAAAGGCTGCTATTTCTGATAAAGAAAAGGAAAATACAACTCTTAATGGGGAAATAAATACATTAAGAGGCAATTTAACTTCTAAAGAAGAAATTAATACGCGCCTTACTGCGGAAATAGAATCTTTAAAAAAGACAATAGCGGAAAAAGAATCTTCCAATACAGGGCTGAGCGGTGAGGTTTCCACATTAAAGACTGAAGTTTCATCTTTGAAGGAAACTCTCTACGGCAAAGAACTTGCCGCACAAGATTTATCTAAAGAAATTTCCGCTTTAAAGAGCGGTATCGCCGCACGCGAAGCGGAAAATATTTTACTTACGACACAATTATCTTCCTTGCAAGATAAAATGTCAAGCAGAGAAGCGGAAATCGTAAACTTAAATAAAGATGTTTCCGGCCTAAAAGAAAATCTTAACTTAAAACAGAAGGAAACCGAAACACTTTCTGCGGAAATAGAGTCTTTAAAAACAACAATAAGCGATAAAGAAAACGAAACATCAGAACTTCACACGGAAATAGATAATTTAACTAACACTCTTTATTCCCGCGAACAGACAAACGCGGCGCTTAATGCCGAAATACTTTCCTTAAAGAACAGTTTTGCAGAAAAGGAAAAAGAAATATCGGGGCTTGCAGGGGAAATTGAAACATTAAGAAATAATTTCGCCGCTAAAGAAGCCGAAAATGCTGATTTTATCAAGCAAATAGATGCCTTACGCAAAGAACTTTCTGATAAGAACAGCAAAAGTTCGCAAATACTTAAAAATATTGAAAGTTTACAAATTTCCATTGCGGAAAAAGATGCTTTAAGTTCTAATCTTTCCATTGAAATATCAGACCTTAAAAAAGAACTTGAAGCACAAAAACGCACGCAAGGGGAACTTTCTGCGAAATTAAGCCAAAAGGAAGCCGAAAACCTTAAACAAGCGCAGGAAATTAAAGATTTTAAAGCGCGTAATAGTGCTGCAGAAAGCAAAATAGCGGAAATTACTGCCGCTTTAATGCGTGCGGAAAGTACCGTTAAGGAAAATGAAAATATTATAAATATGCTTAAGGGGGAAGTATCTTCTGCTTCCAACCAAAGTTCTTTGATAGATGTTGAACTCAAGAAAGCACAAGGCGAAAAGTTTGAAATTTTAAAACAACTTGAAGAAAAGACAAAAGCATTAACTGATTTCCAAGAGCGTTATGAAAAGGAAGTTTCAGCCTTAAAAGAAACACAAAGCAAAACTGCTGCAGATTATGAAGAAAAACTTAAAGCTGCGCAAAAACGCCTTGACGAAGAAACCCAAACGGTTGAAGACCTTAAGCAACAAATAGCCGCTTTGGAAGAAGAAAAAGGCAACCTTAACAATAAACTTTCCAATTTAGATATGACGGCAAGCAAGATAGTTGAGCAAACAGATGAGATTATCAGCCTAAAATCTAAACTTGCCAAGGCGGAAAACAGATTCTTACAGGATACTGTATTAGTCAGCCAGTTAAAAGAACAATTCTCCGACAGCAGGGAAATTGTTGCCCGCTTAGAAAATGAAATCATTACTTTAAGGCAGGAAAACGCCAAAGCGCAAAAAGAACTCGGCTTAAAAGAAGAAGAAATTAAGCGTTTGAGCAAGGCTTTGTCAGAAAGCGAAAAGAAAGTAAAAGAAGAACACTCTGCTGTAGAACAGTTGCAGGAGCATACTTCCAAACTTAAAGCCGTCAATGCGGCGTTGGATGAGGAAGTCAAAAAAGCACAGGGCGAAAAACTTGAAGCCTTGCGCAAATCTGCAGATCAGGCAAGGGAAATATTGTTATTAAAACAGCAACTTTCTGAAGTGGAAACCAAATATTCCCTTAACTTTGAAAACGGTATAGTTTCCGTCCGCAAAGAGTATGAAGAAAAAGTAGAAAAACTTGAAACGGAACTTAAAGATGCTTCTGCACTTTGCGCTAAACAAGTCAGGGAACTTGAAGAACTTAAAACCGATAACAGCCGTCTTAAATCCGCGGAAGAAGAAAGGCTTAAACTGCAAAGCAGTTATGATGTGCTTTCACAAAAGGCCGCTTCTTTAGAGGGTGAACTTGCAACTTATAAGAAGAAAGAGGCTGCCGCTTCCACTTTAGCAAAAGCAAAAGCAGCGGCTTTGAGCGCTCAAATTGCCAAAATAACTAAAGAAAAGGCAACCTTAAAAGACCAACTTGCAAAGGCCCAAGAGGAAATAGAACATCTTACCGCTAAAGAAAAAGAAACTGCGGAAGCATTAAACAGCCTTAAAGAGAAAATCAGCGGTAATGATGCCGTAATCGCTAATTTGAAGAAAGAAATAGTAGTTCTAAAGGCCGAAAACCGTGAACTTAAACAAGCGGCAGCAATGTCTGTTCAAAAAGAACAGGAATTACAAAATAAGATAAACGAAGTGCAAGAAGAAAATAAAACTTTGTTTACCTCTCTTAATTTGGCAAAGGAAGATGCCGCTAAGATGGAGAAATCTTTCAACAAGATGAAAGCGGCGCAACTTCAGGCTGCTTTAGAGAAAAAGAAAAATGCGGGACAACAGATTTCAAAACCGTCGCCGCAAGCGGAATCTGCTGATAAAGAAAAAACAGCCGTTTCTATGCCTAAACCTCCTAAAGCCCCTGTTTCAGGCGCTGCCCGCGCACAAAATGCAGATAATCAGCCTGCCGCATCTGCACAAAATGCAGATAATCAGGCTGTAGCACAACAGGCAGCGGATAATGCGGAAACTTTCCCTACTTTAGTAAGAGAACCTTCTACAAAGACAGCCGCTTTTCATGATGATTCGGCAGAAGCAATAGCCGCTTTTGATGAGCCTGTGCAGGCTGTTGAGGAAGTAGAAATAGAAAGCAACAGTATGGATTTAAGCCGTATTTTTGGTGATGAAGATTCTGATTTTGCCGAATCGGAAAAAGAAGAAAATATTCCTACAGCAACTAACCCTTCAATAGAACAGGTTAAAGCGATGACTGTAAAACAACCTTTGCCTTCTATATCGGAAATACAGCAAAGCAAAAATACGCCTGACGAAATGGAATTTACGGATCATTCGGTAAAGGCCCACGGGGGGGTAATAAGAAAGCCTGCTCCGGGCCGCTTACCGCCGACATACCGCAATAATGAGGCATATTCCGACTTCCTTAAAAAGACAAGGAGTGTTTTTTACAGGATAAAATGGTCTTTATTTAAGGAATAAAAAAGCACGGAGTATATATGAACAAACTGTGTGTAGGAATTATATACGGCGGTAAAAGTACGGAGCATGAGGTTTCCGTACATTCCGCCGCTTATGTTTGCGAAGTGTTAGCGAAGAAATATGATATAGTACGGATTTTTATTTCGCGCAGCGGAGAGTGGTTCTTACAAGAAACCTGCGGCGAACACCATAAAAACGACATACCTTTATCTCCTGTAATAGCAAAGGGACATAATCTTGTTTGCCAAGACGGAAAAACTTTTAAAGTTGATGTCTTTTTCCCTGTCCTTCACGGAACTATGGGGGAAGACGGTACTATACAAGGCCTTTTTGAAATTTTGGGCGTTGCTTATGTTGGGTGCGGCGTTTTGACAAGTGCACTTGGTATGGATAAAGAAATTTGCAAAATTTTGGCTGCTCTTTGCGGGGTAAATACCGTTCCTTATATCAAGGTTGAACAAGAAAAATCTCTGGATATTAACAAAATAAAAACTGCCGTAAAAGATTTTGGCTTACCTCTTTTTGTAAAGCCGGTAAGTTTAGGTTCTTCAATAGGTGTTAGAAGAGTCGATGACTTAAATGATTTACAAAGTGCCATAGATAATGCGTTTAAATATGAAGGTTCAATCCTTATAGAAAAGGGCATAGATAAAGCAAGGGAAGTATTCTGCGGCGTAATAGGAGCAGGAAAGGAGATTCATACATCTTTATGCGGTGAACTTAAGGTCTTAAACAGTAATTTTTTTGATTATGAAGCAAAATATGAAGATCCGCACGGTTGTGATATTCAGTGCCCTGCTTTGATACCGCAGGAAATGCAGGAAAATATGCGTAAGGATTGCGGTATTATATTTAAAGTTTTAAGGGGCAGCGGTTTTGCAAGGATAGATTTCCTTTTAGGTGCTGACGGTAAATATTATTTTTCGGAAATAAATACTTTACCCGGTATGTCTGCTACAAGTTTATTCCCGCAGTTATGGCAGGCAACCGGTAAAAAGTACGAAGATATTTTGGATTTACTCATAAAAGCCGCTTTTGACAGGAAAGAAAAAAATGAATCCTTTAGTATTGAAAGGTAGAAAAGTTGTTGGGTTCTTAAGTAAGATAGACCCTGTGTTATATATAATACTTTTCTTTTGTTTGGCGGGATTACTGCGCAATCTTTTAAGCCTTTATGTCTACGGCTTAAATTATTCTTCAATAGCAGTAAAAGCCTTTATAGCAATGGCTATGATTTACTTTGCCCAAATAGTGCTTATACTTTTGCGCCAGCGTATTGTTTGGGTAATTTCCGCAATACAATGTTTTTTTTGTTTTTATGTATATGAAGATTTTACGGCTTACCCTTTATTTAATATAGTAAAGTTATTTTTGAAACAATGGCTTGAAAATGCAGATTACGGGTGGATTTATTTTTTTAATATGATTGCCGTTTCTGCTATGTTCAGTTTGGAACTGCTAAAAACATATTTGATTTATGTTTTTACGGATGAGCCGCCTAAAAAGAAAAAAGTTAAACAGACAGAGAATATAGCGAGCGGGCAGGAACAGATATGATATTTGAAAATGTAAAAGATTTTATTAAACAAAACAAACTTCCTCTTTACAGAATAAGCCAAATAAGGCAAGCCGTTTATGAAAACGGCATATCCTGTTGGGAAGAAGCAACAAACCTTCCTGCTTCTTTAAGGCAGGATTTATCGGAAAATATAAAAATACTTTCTTTTGAAGTTATCAAGGTGCGCAGTTCTAAATTAGACCCTGTTTTTAAGGCATTACTTAAACTTCACGACGGTTGTAAAATAGAAACTGTTCTTATGAAACCCGGTAAAACTTGGAGCGTGTGCGTATCTTCCCAAGCGGGTTGTCCGCTCGGCTGTGCTTTCTGTGCTACGGGTAAAATGGGTTTTAAACGCCACCTTACAGATGAAGAAATAAGCGACCAGGTGTTGTTTTGGTTCCAGTATTTAAAAAAGCATAATTTAGGCGACAGGGTTTCAAATGTCGTATTTATGGGTATGGGAGAGCCTTTACTTAATTATGTTAATGTAGTAAAAGCGGTACATACTTTATCATCTGCGGATTATCTTAATATCGGGCAGAGGCATATTTCTGTTTCTACTTCAGGAATAGCAGATAAATTTTTTAATATCGCCCAAGATTTGCCGCAGGTTAATTTGGCTCTTTCTTTGCATAATGCCGATGATGAAGAGCGCACCCGCCTTATGCCTGTAAACCGTAAGTATAATCTTGAAACTGTTAAGGAAAAACTTGAAGAATATCTTACGCGTACCGATAAATTCTATAAGGGATAATTATCTTTTGCATGTAAATTTGATAGCCTGCAACCCTGCGGTAGGCAAAGCAGTGCATACTGAGCAAGCAAGCGTAAAAAAATTTGCTTTGGCACTTAAGGCTATGAATATAAATGTAAGTATAAGAAAAAGTTTAGGTTCGGATATAGAAGCGGCTTGCGGGCAACTTGCAGCCAAGGAGAAAACAACAAAATGAGAAAATTATTTTTACCTTTGATTTCAATATTTATCTTTGGTGCTTGCACCGCCAATTTAATCGGTACTACGGATTATATCCCTATGGGGCCGGACGGTCTGTCCGTTCAGGTGGAAAACCCTGCCTCTATGCCTGTTTTTATTTATTTAACCGATATAAAAGAGCCTTGGGCGCCTATCGGTATGTACAGGATAAAAAATCTTCCAGATGATGATAAAGTTATTAAAGCGGAAATACTTAAAATAAAAAAAGCGGCAGCCGCAAAGGGGGCAAATGCAATAATTTTGGGGCAATTTTCGGATGATGCCGCCGCTTCTGACGGTAAACCATATTTAACTTTGGCGGCATATTTTGTTAAATATGCCTCACAGATAACGGAAGAAGATAAAGTAAAAATACAGGAATATGCTGAATTGGAGAAGTTAAGAAATGCCGATAAATAAATCTTCTAAATCAAAGACGGCAAAAACAGCCGTAGTTTTGTTTTCCGGCGGTTTGGATAGTACGACTTGCCTTTATTGGGCATTATCAAAGGGTTATAAATGTATGGCGTTAAATGTGCAATACGGGCAAAAGCACAGCCGCGAAGTTAAAAGCGCAAGAACTATTTGCAGAAATTTAGGTGTTGAACTTACAGAAATAAAATTGAATTTACCTTGGCTTTATCAGGCAACATCTTTAGTAGGCAAAGGGGAAATACCTGACGAAGACTTAAATACAATCAAAAACCATAAAAGGATACCTTCTACTTATGTTCCGGCTCGCAATCTGGTATTTATTTCTTTAGCGGCAAGTTTGGCAGATTCCGTAAATGCCGATGCAATAATAGCAGGGCCTAATGCCATAGATTACTCCGGTTATCCGGATTGCCGTCCGGAGTTTTATGAGCCTCTTTATAAAGCCGTAAAGGAAGGAACACGCAAAGGCGTAACTGGCCGCCCGATAAAAATTTTGACTCCGCTTTTAAAATTGAGCAAAGCACAAATAGCCAAATTAGGCAAAAAGTTAAATGTGCCTTTCGGACTTACTTGGAGTTGCTACCGCGGCGGCAAAAAACCTTGCGGTAAATGTGATGCCTGCAAATTAAGGCAGGAAGGCTTTAAATCTGCCGGATTAAAGGATGAATAATATGTTTAAGAATATTTTGTGTTTTTTAATTCTTATTTTTTGCTGCGGTTTTGTTTTTGCACAGAAGCAAACCGTAGAAGATTTATCTTCAAAATATTCTTTTAAGAAGGCAGAACAAAATATTCTTGGGGAAGAAGAAAGTACAAAAACCCTTATCTTAAAATATGCGCAAGCGGATGCAAAAGATAAACCCGCTATAAAAAAAGATATAGAAAAGCAGGAACTTTCCCGCGAAGAAGAACATTAAAAGACAGGAAGAGCAAATAAAAAAAATAAAACAAAAACTTGAACAGCGGGAAAAAAATAAAAATAATACCGTTAAAGAAAGGGTAGAATATTTAATTAGTGATGAATCGGTTGAAAAAATAAAAAACGAGTCAGAAGAAAAAAAGGTTATAGATAAAGTTAAAACTAAAACAAAAAGTAAAAAGAAATGACTTTATTCTCAAGATTGTTTAAATTATTTGTTATCGTGATTATAACCCCGTTGTTTATAACGGGGGTATTTCTGTTTTATTATCAGAATAACGGCAAAAAAGCCGTACTTGAAAATTATTTTGCTCTTACGGATATATCCGCAGATTATATAAAGCAAAATATAGAAGATGCTGCCTTAAGTCTGGATTTTATAGATGCTAATATTTCTCTTTACGCACAAGACCGCTCCGCTTTTAAAAGTTTTTTGGAAAATGTTGCATTATCTAATCCTGATTTTGTTATGGTCGCTTTACTTGGTAAAGACGGTAAAGAACTTATCCGTACTCAAAATAAAGGGGATTTGCCGGATATTAGCGCAATAGATATATCACAAGATGAAATTTTTACAGATCTTAAGCCGTCTGATATTACAATCAGTTATAAGGATAAATCTCTTTCTGCGCCGTATGCGGAAATAATTTATCCTTTGTCAAGCGAAGGGTATATATTTGCTGTTTTGGATTTAAGCCGGCTTTGGTATTCCATAGCGTTGCAGCGTTTGGGCACTACGGGCGGCCTTTATTTGGCAACACAGGAAGGTTTTTTAAATTTTAATATTTTGCCAATTCCGGATATATCAAAACAGGAACTTAAAGCGGCATTAAATTCCGGCAAAGGGCTGATACGGGGGATTAAAAACATTTCCGGACAAGTATTTGCAGGTGCTTATTGCCCTACGGTACTGCCCGGGGTTTATGTAGTTGCTTTGCAATACGGTAAAGAGGCTTTTTACAATATAAGTTTAACGAGTTGGCTTATAGCCTTTTTCCTTTTGGCGGCGACAACGCTTTCTTATTTTGCTGCTTATGCTTTTTCCAAGGAAATAACAGAACCGCTTGAAAAACTTACTAAGGGCGCTCAGAAAATTTCTTTAGGTAATTTTGATGTGAATATTAAAGCGGAAGGTGCTTGGGGGGAATTTGATATTCTTATCAATGCATTTAACGAAATGGCTTCGCGTTTAACTTCCTATCAGGCGGTGCAGTTAGATAAACTTTTAGACGAAAAAAGGAAAATGGATTTGCTCGCAGGCCTTATGCGCGACGGCCTTATAATGTGCGGGGAAGGCGGTACTTTACTTTTTTCTAACTCAACGGCAAATAAAATCCTGCAGAGTGATGCTTTATGCGGGGATTTGGAATGTACGCTTTACGGTACTATGCCGCACCCGAGCGTTAAAGATTTGCTGGCAATAAAAAGCGGAACGGTATTTTCTTATAATGAGGGCAATAAAAAACAGTATTTTGAAATTGTAAACGAAATGTTCCGCCCTGCTAACGAAGAACCTTTGTATATTCTTATTTTCCGTGATATTACGGCAGAACACGAAATACGCTCTATGAAGAATGATATTTTTAATGCGGTAGCGCACGATTTGCGTGCTCCGATTATGGGGCTTCAGGCGTATATAATGGTGCTTAAAGAAGCCGATTTAGACAGTAAAAAACGCGCGGAAATCCTTTCTTCTATGGAAAAATCCTCTTATATGTTAAGCACTCTTGTAGAAAATATTTTAGATGTTTCGCGTTTAGAGCGCGGGCTTTTAACTTTAAATAAAGAAAATTTTGATATAACTTCTGTGGTAAACGGGGTAATTTCCGCACTTAAACCTCTTGCAGAGGAAAAGGGGCTTTATCTTAAAAATAATCTGCCCGAACATTTGGAAGTTTTTGCTGATAAAGGTATGACGGAGAGGGTGTTTTCCAATTTGATTTCCAATTCAATTAAATTTACTAACAGCGGCGGTGTTGAATTAAATTATCAGTATTTAGGCGGGGATTTGCCTTATCATAAATTTTTTGTTAAAGATACTGGTAAAGGTATCAGCAAAGAAGAACTGCCTAAAATTTTTGAAAAATATCATCAGGTAGACCGCAGCGAAAAGGGCTATGGCTTGGGCCTTAGTATAGTCAGGCAAAGCATCTTGGCGCACGGCGGGGATATTTATGCGGTTTCACAGGAAGGCAAAGGGTGTGAAATTTCATTTACAATTCCTGCGGGGGTAGATAAATGACGGTATTTTGGTATTTGTTGTTAGGGCATCTGTTGGCTGATTTAGTTTTAAAAAAGGATGATTTTGAAACGCTTTCATTTACTTATTTAGCGGCACATTCATTTGTATATTTTTTAATTTTGCTGGTTTGTTGTTTTAATTATTTGTCTTTGCCTTGGCTTAAAGCGGGCGGATTTGTTTTTAACGGTTGGCTTTGCAGCGCTTTTATTGCCTTTATTTATTTTATTGTTAATTGCTGCGGAAAATATTTACAGGTAAGTGCAATATTGCGCTTGCCGGCATTTATTTTAAGGCAAACCGTTTTAATTTTAGTGTTATTTTTATTTACCCCGATTGTCAGTTTTGAAGGTGATTTTAAACATTATATTTGGGGTGCAGATTATCTTTTAATTATCAATTTTTGTTTAATTATAACTTACGGTATTTCTGCATTTATGCTGAATTTATCTTATAGTTTACACAAAGGTATAAATACCCAGGGTTTGTTTGATAAGAGGTTTTTGAATAATCTTTTTAGTTTATTTCCTCTTGCTGCGCTTGTTTTGGTATTTTTAGCAGGACGCTACGGTCTTTTTAAAGACGAAAGGAATTATCTTTATTGCGGCTGCATTATAACAGCGTTATTGGCTATTTTATTTAGGGGAATTTTCTACTGATTATGCTAAATAAAAAAATTGAAGAAGTAAAATTTATATGTCTTGATACAGAAACTACGGGGCTTGATACAAAAAACGGAGGGCGTATCTGTGAAATTGCAATGGTCGGCAGCCGCGGCGGCCAGCGGGAAGGATTTTATACAAGTATAATAAATCCACAATGCCATATTCCGGCAGATATAACAGCCATACACGGCATAACGGACGAAATGACTTCCCAAGCCCCAAAGTTTGCAGATATTGCACTTAATATCATAGATTTTTTGCAAGGTAATGTAGTTGTAGGCCATAATGCGGCATTTGATGTGGGATTTATCCAAAACGAATTTGAACTTTTAGGCCTTAAAATGCCGGAAGTTATTGTTTTAGATACTCTTAAATTTGCGCGTACGCACGGTAATTTTTCCCGCAACCGTTTGGGTATAATCGCGCAGGAATTAGGTTTTTCCTGCGAGGGCTGGCACAGGGCTTTGGCAGATACGGTTATGACAGAGAAAATTTTTTATTATTTCGTCGCTAAATTTAAGGCAATGGGGGCAAGCACACTTGGCGACCTTTTTGATTTACAAACTAAAAAAGTGATAGGATTTAATAAACAGGAGAATTGATTATGAGCAAAGTTGTACTTTTAATACGCGACGGCTGGGGTGTAAGAAAAAACAAAGAACACAATGCCGTCAGCAAGGCAAATACGCCTAATATTGATAACTATTTGGCAAATTATCCTCATACACTTATTGAGGCCTCAGGCGAACCTGTGGGCTTGCCTGCGGGGTATATGGGTTCATCTGAAGTCGGCCACCTTAATATGGGCGCCGGAAGAATTGTTGTTCAAGAACTTAAAAGGCTTAAAGATGCTTTTGAGGACGGCTCAATTTATAATGCGCCCGCTTTTAAAGCGGCAATAGACAACTGCGTAAACAAAGGCAGCGCATTGCACCTTATGGGGCTTGTTCAGGACGAAGGTGTCCACGCCCACCAAGACCACCTTTACGCAATAATAAAACACGCGGCAGAAAAGAAAATAAAAACTGTTTGGGTACATTTTTTTGCCGACGGCAGAGATACGCCTCCGCACAGCGCTTTGGGTTATCTTAAAATGCTTCAGGCTAAGATGGATGAATACGGCGTAGGCAAAGTCGCTACGCTTATGGGCCGCTATTATG
>CADAXZ010000076.1 GCA_902791965.1 Candidatus Proelusimicrobium bovinum
TATTGTAGTTTCAATATCAATATCGGCCATAATTACATTCTATAAAAATATATTTATTATTTTAAATATATTTTGCGCGTACGGTAAAAATAGCCGTAAATAAAATTTAATAAGCCAAAAATATAAAATTTAACTGCTTATTTTTAATATAATACGAAAGCCCCGCCGTTAAGCGGGGCTTTAAAACTGAAAACAAAAGCCTACTCAAGTACGATTTTATAATCTTCCCACTGGATTTGCGGATCAGATTGTACTTTAAGGCTGCGGTGGATGTTCTGCTCAATAATGCTTTGCTTCTGTTTGATATATTCAGCCAAAAGCGGATGCAAAACAAGGCGCAGATTCCCGCCCGGACGGCCTTGGGTAAGGTCGTAAATTTCCCTCTGTACTTTTATACGCATACTTTCTGCGGAAAGCACTCTGCCGCTGCCGTGGCACTGAGGACATTCCTCAGTTATAAGGCTGCCTGTACTTTCTTTCTTGCGTTCGCGTGTCATTTCAACAAGGCCTAATCTGGTTATGGGCAAAATTCTTATTTTTGCCCTATCGCGTTTTACGGCATCATTTAAGGCATCAACAACTTTATGGCGGTTAGAGGCCTTTTTCATATCAATAAAATCAATAACTATAATACCGCCGATATTACGCAGCCTTAACTGGTGGGCTATTGCGTAAGCCGCTTCAATATTGGTTTGGGTTACAGTTTCTTCCTGAGATTTACTGCCGGTAAATTTGCCTGTATTAACATCAATAGCGCAGAGGGATTCCGCCTCTTGTATTATAATACTGCCGCCGTTTTCCAAAGGCAGTTTAATACGGCGCAGTTTTTCTATTTCCGGCTCTATGTTAAATGCTTCAAAGATAGGTGTTTTGCCTTTATAGAGTTTTATTCTGTCTTTAAGTTCCGGCGATATTTTTGAAACAAAATCCAAGACCTTTTCATAGTCTTTTTTGTTATCTAACATATAGACTTTTACATCTTCGGAAAGAATATCGCGCGAAACCTGCAAAACGCCGTCCATATCTTCGTGCAGGATAGAGGGGGAAGGTGCGCGTTCAAATTTGGTAATAATGGTTTTCCATTGGCGGTAGAGATATTTAATTTCCTTTTCAAGTTCTTCTTCGCTGGCTTCTTCGGCTTCGGTGCGGACTATACAGCCCATACCGTCCAAATACTGCTCGGCAAGTTTCCCCACCATAGTATTAAGTCTTTCGCGCTGGGCGTCATCTTCAATATTTTTAGATACACCCACAAAACGCTGGTTAGGCGTAAGCACCAAATAACGGCCGGGCAAAGTTACATCCATAGTAACCTTCATACCTTTTGTACCTATGGCATCTTTTACCACCTGCACCATAACTTCCTGCCCTTTATAAAGGATTTTATCTATCGGTTTTTTATCGCCTTCTATTACATCTGAAATATAAAGATAAGCATTTTTCTCATAGCCGATATTTAAAAACGCGCTTGAGATACCGGGCAATACATTTTCCACAACGGCTTTATATATATTACCTACTATATTTAAAGAACCGCGCCTTTCCCACATCAATTCGGAAAGTACACCGTCTTCAAGTATAGCGATTCTGGTTTCTTCAAAAGAAGTATTTACCAGTACTTCAACTTTCGGATTATCTGAAATGTTTTTCATTTTTTAATGTTTCTCCTGCTGCACAGGTTCTAAAGAACCACAGGAACTTTCCCAATAAAGTTCCCTGCGCAGCGTTTTTGGCAAATGCGTATCGCCTTCACGGCCGAGCAACGCCGATAAAATCCGCTCAAAGCCAAAACTTCTTAACACGCAAAGCGCCACTATAATTTCAACTTCATCAGGGCCGAGGCTTCTTATAGTATGTATCAACTGCCTTGCCCTTTTAAATTCCCTAAAGCCGTTTTCATGGAGGATTTCTATTTCTCCTTTGGAATTTTCCAAAGCAGCCTTTATCTTATCATCAACAGGCCGGATAATATATCCCGCATACCCGCATAAAGATTCCAGCGAGCATAGGCCGTAGGGTACTTCTGTTATGTTTTCAATCTTAAAACCGCCCGTAATAAAAGGGGCAAGTTTTAAGTTTAATTCTTCAACGCCAAAACTCTCTTTAAGGCAAATATCTGCATATTCGCAGATACTTTCTTCCCCGTCAGGTGAACAAGGCCCTAAAGCAACTTTGGGCCAATTCTTGCTTTTGGCATAGTTTACGCCGCTTTTTATTACGGCATCACAAAGCATACGCCGCATTTCACTGCGGGGCAGAGAGTCCTTCTTTTTACTTAATTTTATCCTGTATTTGTAAATCTTCTCTGTTTCTATCATAGCATTTTTAGTTTATTGTTAGACGCCTTCTGTATACAGATTCCACTATCCCGAATGCCCACATACTCGCCACAAGGTTAGAGCCGCCGTAAGAAATAAACGGCAAAGGTATCCCCGCGACAGGGAATATGCCTATCAGCATACCAAAGTTAAATATCATATAAACAAAAAATATGCCGAATATCCCGCAACAAACTAAATAACCGTATCTGTCGCTTGAAAGCGTTGCTATATATGCCGTACGCCATAATAATATTATATATAATGCTAAGACAAACAGGGTACCCAAAAGGCCTGTTTCTTCCCCTAAAACGGCTAAAATAAAATCCGTATGCCGCTCCGGTACAAAGCCTAATCTGCTCTGCGTGCCGGAAAAAAGACCTTTCCCCAAAACACCGCCCGAGCCCATAGCAATTTGAGCCTGCAACACATTATATCCAGCACCTTTCGGGTCGGAATCGGGGGCTAAAAATGCTTCTACCCTTTTGCGTTGGTAGGTTTTCATCTGTTTATTTACAAATAATCCGGAAAAGAAACCCGCCATAATAACACCGCAAACCGCCAAGACAAAGAAGGGCGCAATATATAACCTGAATTGCTTTAACAAATACAAAATAAAAAAACCTAATACCGTTATCAAACAACATAAGCCGCCTATATACAGCCAATTTGAAGATAACTGCCCTATTACATAAAAGAAAATACTGTTTTCAACTGCTTCTGGATGAAGGCTTATATAAGTCCACAAAATAGGGAACAGCGCCGCCGATAAACCAAAAGCCAGCAAAACAATAAAATAAAAAATATTTACACCCGCCGCATATAACAGCAGCAATAATGCCGGTGCAGTTACTACTATGGAAGAAAAATCAGGCTGCAGCATAATAAGCCCGAAAATAGGCAAAATAAGCAAAGCAAATAAAATAAGTGTTTTTACTTCTTTAATATTTTGGTAATTACGGATAAGGAAAGACGAACCTATCAAAATTGTTGCTATGCGGCAAATTTCAGCCGGCTGGAGGGAAATAAAACCTAATCTAAACCAAGAATTTGACCCCCTTGAAACAATACCGAAAACCAAAACCGCCGCCAACAATGCCAAAATAAGGCCGTAAAGAGTTTTATACTGCTCATTATAAATTTGATAATTAAACAACCACCCGAATAAAAAAGCCCCTGCCGCTACCGGCAGCGCTATTATATGCGTACGCACTACATCAGTACCGTAAGATAAACCGCTTACGGCAGAAAGCACAGTAAAAAATCCAAAAACAGCCAAAACAGATACCGCAAACAAAATAATATAATCTATTTTGCGTCTTTTTATTGTCTGCTCGGATGTATATAATTTATTTAACATATTTACTCAATCCCGTAATAGGCTTTTATAACTTTGCGGGCTATTGGCGCAGCGGCACTGCCGCCGCCTTTACCAAATTCTACAAAAACAGCCACGGCAAAATCCGGTTCTTCCCCAGGGCGGTTTGCAAAAGCCATAAACCAGCCGTGGTCGTCCCCGTGCGGATTTTGGGCCGTACCTGTCTTGCCGTGTACTTCTATACCTTCTACCCTTGCACCGCGTCCTGTGGCATTATCAACAACTCTTTTAAGCGCCTTTGAAATAATATCAAAAACACCTTCTTTAAGTTCAACGCTTTGCAGTAAATCAGGTTTGGCTTCAAAAACCGTTTTACCGTTTGCATTTACTATTTTTTCAATATAATAAGGCCGCCATATTTTACCTTTATTGGCAAGTGTAGCGGCAAATACCGCCATTTGTATAGGAGTTAAAAGCAATTCCCCCTGTCCTATGGATAAATTTAAGGTATCCCCGCCGAACCAATATGTTTTGTTTTTAGCCCTTTTGCTTGGGCCGTAGACATTACCTGATTTTTCCCCGGGCAAATCAATACCCGTCTGTTTGCCGAATCGGAACATACGCTGTATTTTTTCTATATGGGAAGCCCCTACCTTTAAACCTAATTCGTAAAAATAAACATCACAGGATTGTTCCATCCCTTTAAAAAAGTCTATATGCTCGCCGTGAGTACCCCAACACTTAAACTCCCTGTTATTCATAATTATCTTACCGCTGCAGGTAGTTTCCTCTTTAAGGTCAAGCCGTCCGGTCTCAAGCCCCGCTATACCCGTTATCGTTTTAAAAGTGGAAGCGGGCGGATAAAGCCCTTGTATGGCCAGATTATATTCCGATATACTCTTTTTGGCATTTTTATTTTCCTCATCAGAAAACGGCATAAAAATATTAGGGTCGAAATCAGGTGCCGACACCATAGCCAAAACAGCACCGTTTTTAGGGTTAAGCGCAACAACTGCACCGCGCCCTGTTATGGAATTTTCTATGCCTTCTTCCGCTGCTTTTTGCACTTCATAATTGATAGTGGTGTAAATATCCGAGCCTGCGCGCCATTTGTTATCTTTGATTTTCTTTTTTACGCGGCCCATATAATCTACTTCCAAAAGGAGGCCTCCGTCGCGGCCTTTAAGTTCTTTTTCGTAGCGTTTTTCTATACCGCTTTTGCCTATTTTGGAATTTAAACGGTAATCTGCACTGCCGCCGCGCAATGACCAAAATTTATTATCCATAGTCCCCATATACCCTAAAAGATGGGAAGCAAAAGCACCGTAAGGATAATAGCGTTTTGTACCTTCCAAAAGATAAAGCCCCGTATAATAATTTTGTAATTCCGCAAAGGAAAATGCCTTTTTAGGAGATATATTCTGCGCTAAAGCAACTGCTTTTCCGGTTTTATTGGCTTTTTTTAAAAGTTTTAAAATTGCTTGTTTATCGCTGCCCAAAAAATTGGAAACATCTTCGGCATAAGTTTCAATATAATCAGGGCTTGATTCTTCAAAAGCGGGAAGATAATAAAGGCTGAAAGCCGTTTGATTTGCCGCCAACAGTTCCCCGCCGCTTGCCAAAATACGCCCGCGCGGAGCGGTTTGGTATAAAATTTGCGTACGGTTCTTTTCCGCCGCTTTTGTATAACGGCTGTGGGAAATAAACTGTATATCAACAAGTTTGAACGCTATTACCGCACCGGCCAAATAAGCAAGGAAAAGTAGATGAGTTAAGCGGGATTGGTCAAAAAAGTTTTTTGCTTTCATTATTATTTTTCAAAACATTAAAAATCAAATATTTAGTTGCAAACATATAAATAAACGGCATAAATAGACCCGTCAGCAAAGAACCCGCTATAAAACTTTTAAGCCCCTGCCATAAAAACTGGCCGGTAAAAAGTAATCCGCAAATGCCATACAAAACTATACATAAAAAGTTTAATCCTGCCGTTATAACTACTTGCGGGCCTATATCTTTAAAATCAATTTTATCCTTAATACGGTAAAAAATAAACATAATTAAAGTAAAAACCAAAGCATATCCGCCAAATAAAACATCACTGAAAAAATCTAAAAACAAACCGCTCATAAAAGCAAATCCATAGCAGCCTGCTTCGCCTAAAAACCCGCACATTATAAGGGAAAACGCTAACATTATCCCTATGTTTATCTCTAAGGCGGAAAATAATTCTATAGACAGCCAATTTAATATCGTAGCCGCTATAAAAACAAAAAAAACATTTAAAAATCTCATCATTTTTATTTTTCCTGTTCTTTTATTGTCTGCTTTAAAGCAGGCATTATAAATAATTCTTTTATGCTTCCGCCGTCAATTACAGGCTTAACCTGCGGCTTTAAATAAGTATCAAAAGATTTTTCTGCCCCATATCCCGTATTTACGATTTCCCCTATCAATATGCCGTCTGGAAATAAAGCACCGGAAGAAGATGTATAAATTTTATCGCCTTGCTGTATTTTGCTTTCTAAAGGAATATATTTAAGGTCTATTCCTTTTGCGCCGTTGCCGTTTACAAGCCCCTCTAAAGATAAATTTTCCATACGCGCCGCAGCGGAAAAATCTTCATCATTTAGCAAAAGTACTTTTGCCGTATTGGCAGTAACCTCAATAACATTACCGGCAAGGCCGGCTGTACCTTCCTGTATCGCTAAAGCGGGGCTGCGCAGTTCAACACCGTCATTAGTACCTTTATCTATAATTACGCTGCCTTGGCGCGAAGGTTCTCTGTAAGCCACTTTAGCCCAAACTCCCTGCCATTTACCCGCTGAAGTTAATTTTAACGCATCAGAAAGCCTTTTATTTTCGTTTTCCAAACTTTCCAAGCGTGAATTTTCTATTTTAAGCAAAGCAATTGTAATACTGTGTGCAGCCCTTAACTGAGGTATAAAAATATAAGAAAGAAGCATCCTTAAAGAGTTTATAGGCATTTGTAAAGGCAATAAAATAAGAATAAGAGATATAATTATAAAAATACAGGGCAATAATTTAGAATATTTCTTATCCTGAGAAATTAAATTCTTTTTTTTCTTTTCCATAATATTTTAATCTGCGCGACAACCGGTTTTTAGTTTATATTTATGCATTTAATTATTCTTTAAATCTAAAATTACCGCTTTATTTCAACAGAAACTTATAAAACCGCTTTTGCAATATAAACAAACCCGCCAAATACAAGCCTTATATTTTGGCTTAATGGTCAAAAAAGTTGTTTAAGATATTTTAAATAAATTTTACCCCAAAATTTATATTCCATAATAATTTAATATAAAAATATCTAAACTTAAACTTATATTAAACCTTTTTTACACGTTATCTGCTTACATTTTTAAAAGCAAACAGGTTTCGCGCCTTGTGCGCGCCTTACTTTTCTCACTCACAGAAAAGTAAGCAAAAGGCTATGGCTCAAGGGTCGACTAAATTTTGATTTTTGTTTTTTATGGGCAACTCGCAAAAAATTAGCAAAAACAATAAAGAACGCTAATAATTTTTTGCTCGGACAAAACCCATAAAACTAAACAAAAATTTCCAAAATTTAACAGCGTCGGCTAATATCGCCAAAAAAACAGCAAAACTACATAAAAACAAATTTGTCTTTAAAACTATTTTGTCAATAAATTATCTGCCTTTTACCATACCAAAATGTTTTTACACGTTATCTGCTTACATTTTAAAAGCAAACAGGTTTCGCGCCTTGTAATATCGCCATAATGTAAAAGTATGACATAAAATCATCTTAAAGACGGTATTACCAACCTTTTAACTATTGACCTATATTTTAAAATGTTTTTATAAGTGAAAACAAACCGTAAAACTAAAAACGGGAGCCGCTCTTTAACAGAGAAGCCCCCGCTTAACAGATTATTAAATTTCCTTAAAGGAATTTTTTGAATTTACCTTCTGCAAGAAATTCCAAATATTTTCCAGTTCCTAAAGCAACACAACTTAAAGGATCTGCTGCACGGTGTACGGGAATATCGGTTTCCTTGCGGATAAGTTCGTCAATACCCCTTAAAAGAGAGCCGCCGCCCGCTACTACTAAGCCACGGTCAACAAGGTCTGCGGCAAGTTCCGGCGGGGTTTCTTCCAAGGTGCTTTTGACAAGTTCCACAATTTCGCTTACAGGCTCAAGTAAAGATTGCCTGATTTCTTCGGAAGTTACCTTCATGGTGCGGGGTAAACCTTGCGTTTGGTCCCTTCCTTTAACTTCCATAGTCTTTTCCTCTTCAAGAGGATAAACAGAACCGATATTTATTTTAACTTCTTCGGCGGTAGTTTCCCCGACGATTAAGTTATATTTCTTTTTAAAATATTGGATTATACAGTCAGTAATTTCATCGCCTGCGATGTCTATGGACTTTGAAACTACCATTCCGCCTAAAGAAATTACGGCTATTTCCGTCGTGCCGCCGCCTATATCAACAATCATACTTGCATGCGGCTCGGTAATAGGTAAATCCGCACCCATAGCAGAAGCCATAGGTTCTTCAATCAAATATACTTCCCTTGCGCCGGCCTGCTTTGCGGCATCTTCTACCGCTCTACGTTCAACACCGGTAATATCGGAAGGAATACCTATTACAATTCTCGGGCGTAAAAGGCTTTTTCTTGAATGTACGCCCCTGATGAAATATCTTATCATCTCCTGTGTAACTTCAAAATCAGCAATGACACCGTTTTTCATCGGGCGTACGGCGACTATGTTCGCGGGTGTTCTGCCGAGCATCTGCTTGGCTTTGCTTCCGACAGCCTTAACTTCCCCGCTGTCTCTGTCTAACGCTACTACGGAAGGTTCTCTTAACACAATGCCTTTATCTTTAACATAAATAAGACAGTTGGCTGTTCCCAAGTCCATCCCCATATCGTTAGAAAGCAATCCGCCTAAATAGTCTATAATCATTTTTAGTCCACCAATTTAATTATCGCGACTTCGGCATTATCGCCCTTTCTGATACCTGCTCTGTAAATGCGGGTATAACCGCCGTTCCTTGCGGCATATCTTTCGGAAAGGACTTCCACTAACTTTTTATAAGCGGTTTTATCGCTTACTTCGTTTTTAAGAGCAAGGAAATCCTTGTTCTTTGCTAAAGTGATAAGGCCTTCAACTTCGCGCCTTACTTCCTTGGCTTTAGGTAAAGTGGTTTTTACTTCTTCGTGTAAAACTATGCTTACTGCCATATTGGAGAGCATCGCTTTTCTGTGGGCTGTTGTCTTACCCAATTTACGGTATCCCGTATTTTTAATCATAATTAAATTACTCCTTAATCTTCTTAGAACTTCATCCCTAAATGAAGGTTCATCTCTTCAAGTTTTGCCTTCACTTCGTCAAGCGATCTCGCACCGAAGTTCTTTACCATTTTAAGTTGGCCTTTGAAGTGTGCAAAATCCTGTTCAAGAAGGATTGTCAGGTATTTACCTCTTCTCACAATACCTACCTGATGTCCAACGATTTGTTAAGGCCGGACTGCAATTTTATTCTCAACGAGAATAAGATTAAGCC
>CADAXZ010000077.1:0-6317 GCA_902791965.1 Candidatus Proelusimicrobium bovinum
ATTAATTAAAAATTATTTTTTTGTTATTTCCTTGCCGCTTTTTGCACCTTGTATTTTAAGGTATTCAACTATTTCCGTATTATTATTTTCCTGCGCATAATCCAAGGCGGTTTTTGAATTTATATCCGTAGCGTTCACATCCGCGCCGTTATTAATTAACAATTCCGTTAATTGCTTATAATTTTCTTTAGCGGCAGACATTAAGGCCGTAAAATTTAAAAAATCTTTGTTGTTTACATTTGCGCCTTTATCTATCAGTAATTGTACGGTTTGTATATGGTTATTATCCGCCGCCCACATTAAAGCCGTCCGTTTAAACATATCTTTATTATTAACATCCGCACCTTTGTTTATTAAAAATTCCGCTAAATCTTTATACCCTTTTACACAAGCATTGGTTAAAACCGTCCAGCCGAATCTGTCTTTAGTATTAACATCTGCGCCGTTGCTGATTAACAGTTCTAAAATTTCTTTTTGCCCTTTGTAAGCCGCCCACATTAAAGGCGTTATACCGTTTTTATTTTCTTCGTTAACATCTGCACCTGCTTCAAGCAAGGCTTTTACCGTTTGCGTATTGCCGGATTCTATTGCGGCATTTAAAGGCAAATAATCTTGGCATACACCGTGTTGTTTGATATCCGCACCTTTCTTTATCAGTTTTAATACTTTTTTGGGTTTACCTTTTTGGGCCGCTTTTACAAGGGCATTAGTTTCCTTGCATTTCTTTTCTTTTTGTTGTTTTTTTAAAGATGTTGTTTTTTGTTGAGGGGTGTTGTCAGTTTGTGTATCTGCTGCATAAACGGGGGAAATAGCCGCAGTTAAAAATAATGCTGCAAATAATAATGTGTATTTGGACATAAATCTCTCCTGTGAAGAAAATATAAATTTTACTGAATCATAAAACCTTGCCCTGAAAACATACCTGCATTTTTAAGGATAAAATCCATATCGCCCGAAAGCAGTTGCGTATATGTATCCATAATATTTTTAACTGCAACAGTAAAACTGTAGCAAAACCAACAGAAAAACAAAACCATTAACAAGGAGTTTACCCATTTTGCCGCTTTACCTATAACGGGGGAGCGCAAAACAAAGTATAAAGCAAAAGGCCCTATAAAAAGATATAAAAGCCATACGCCCCAAGGTTTATAATAAAAGGAAATATGTTTGCCTTGCCCTGCACCGCAGTAGCGGCAGTAATTATCAAATTCGCCTATATCTTCTTTACACTTCCAGCAAATCATATTTCTATGCCTCTGCTGCGCAGGAAGGTCTTTATTTTGGAGCGTGCGCGCGGTGTTTTTGCTGCCTCAAGCCATTGGGGCTTTGGCTCAATATTTTTGCGTGTTTGTATTTCGCAAATATCGCCGCTTTTTAAAGGTGTGTTCATTTTTACCATTTTATTGTTTACTAAAGCACCGCTGTAATGGTCGCCTATTTCCGAATGGACAAGATAAGCAAAATCAAGCGGGGTTGCGTGTTCCGGCAAAACTTTTACATCGCCTTTAGGTGTAAAAACGAAAATCTGGTTAAGATTTATATCCGTTTGGAAACTTTCAATAAATTCTCTTGGGGCGGTTAAATCCCGCTGCCATTCTATCCATTGGCGTATCCAATTAAGTTTTTCGTCAAGGTTAGGGTCTGCTTTAGTGCCTAATTTATAGCGCCAATGTGCGGCGATACCGTACTCGCAGGTGCGGTGCATATCTTCCGTTCTGATTTGTACTTCCACTAACATACCTTCAAAGAATACCGTCGTATGTATGCTTTGGTACATATTCATTTTAGGCATTGCGATATAATCGGTAAAACTGCCGGCTAAAGGTTTAAAATGTGCGTGTAAAGCACCTAATGCGCGGTAGCAATCCAAAACCGTATCGGCAATTATGCGCACGCCCAGTAAATCCTGTATTTGGTCAAAAGTTGAATCCTGTTTGCGCATTTTCCTGAAGATAGAATAATAATTTTTAACGCGGGAAAGGAGTCTGTGCGGTATTTCTTCCTTATTTAATACGGCTGAAAGTTCACTCTTAAAAGAGGAAAGTTTTTTATCAAGTCCCGCTTTTTTGCGGTTTACGCCAGCAACTATTTGGTTATATTCTTCCGGAAATAAATATTTAAAAGAAAGGTCCTCAAGTTCGTTTTTGATGCTGAACATACCTAACCTTTGCGCTAAAGGCGCATAAAGGTTTAAGGTTTCAAGCGCTTTTTCTTTTTGGCGTTTTGCAGGCAGGGCGTCAAGGGTTTTCATATTATGTGTTCTGTCTGCAAGTTTTATAAGAATAATGCGCATATCATTTGATACGGCTATAAGCATTTTACGCCAATTTTCTACAGTTTCTTCGTCGGTGGAAGTATTTTCAAGGCGGTCTATTTTGGTAAGCCCAGCCACCATATTGGCAATTTCCTTATTAAAATTAAGTTCTATATCTTTTACGGTTGTGTTTGTATCTTCTACCGTATCGTGAAGGAGCGCTGCTGAAATTGTATCGGCATCAAGTTTGTGTTCCAAAAGGATTTTTGCCACTTCGCAACAATGTGTAAAGAAAGGCTCTCCGGTTAAGCGCTTTTGGTTTGCGTGTGCTTTTTGTGCAAAGCGGTAGGCTTTCTCAATCATAGAAGTATCGTGATTGGGATTATATTCCTTAAAACCGGCAATAATTTCTTCAAGATAGTTTTCGTCCATAAATTACTCTTTGGGGAACACTTCGCCTATTAATATTTCCGCGGCCCTTTTGGCTACGCCAGGCTCGCCGAGTTCGCTCCTTAATTTAAGCAACTGTGCGCGCATATCATTATAATTGCTTTCGCTGCCGATAATACGGCAGGTTTCCTGTGCTATTGCTTTTGCGTTTGCGTCTTTTTGTATAAATTCTTTAACTACGCCTTTTCTGCTTAAGATATTTACTAAGGAAATATACGGTACTTGTATAATCATTTTTGCAACTTGATAGGTTATCCAGCCCGTTTTGTAAACAACAAGCATAGGCAACCCCAAAAGTGCATTTTCCAAAGTGGCTGTTCCGGAACAGGTTATAACGAAATCCATTTCACTGCGTTTGGCGTAATCGTTTTCGCGTACTATTTCAAGTCCGTCATGGCGCGGGCCGATAAGTTCAAAAAGTTTTTCATCGCTGACTTCCGGAACTGCAAACATATAAGCCTTGGCATTAGGGAAAGAACGCCTTATTTCCTTAAAAGCCTGATAGAAAAGTTTTGTGTGTTTTTTTATTTCCGAGGGGCGGCTTCCCGGTAAAAGGCCGATTTTCCATTCCTTAGTATTATCGCCCCTGAAAGGATTATTTTTAGGGGCTGGTATTTTATCTAAAAGCGGATTGCCTAAAAATAAAGCATCGCCGCCTAAATCGGTATAAATTTTCTTTTCAAAAGGAAATATGACAAACATCTTTTTTGCAAGTTTAACTATTGCTTTTGCACGGTATTTCCTGCTTGCCCAAACTTGCGGGCATACATAATAATAAGCGGGAATATTAAGGCTTTTTGCTATATTTAAAACCTGATGGTTAAAACCGTAAAAATCTACGGTTATTACGGCCGCGGGGCTTTTTTCGCTGATATAGGCCTTAATCATATCCATAAGGCGGAACCACATAGGTATCTTTTTAAAAGGTTCTACAAATCCCGTAGCGCCTTTGGCAACCAAATTGTAAAGGAATTTATCGCTTACGGCTTTCATCCTTTCCCCGCCTATGGCTGTTATTGTTATATCGGGTGCGCAGGCTTTTAATTGCGTAATTAAATTAGAAGCGTGCACATCGCCTGAAATATCACCTGCTACTATCAAAATATTTTTGCTGTTTGGGATTATATGCGCCATATTACCTGTTGCCCCTTTTTAGAGTGTCTAAAGATTCATCTAATGCAATTTTAGCTGCTGTGCCGATTTCCTTAACAATCTTCATAGGGCCGGATTTTTCTTCCTGTGCGCCCTGCGGAACATTATAGCGTTTTATTTCGTCTATAATCTGTAAAGCCACCCAAAGGGCTTTGCTTCCCTTTTCCCCGCTTGGGCCGGGTGTTTTGTTATTTCTTATACAATCGGCAAAATGTAATATTTCCGAAGTCATAGGCAGTTGTTTATCTACCGTGGGGTAAATTACATCAATATCATTTAAGGATTTAATGACGGGTACTTTTTTGCGGTAAATTTTAACCCTTGCGTTCATAAAGTCAACGGAGATATAAGCGTCGGGCTGGTATAAATTCATATAGCGGGAGCGTTCAAAACTTGCTCTGCTTGCCGTAACATCTGCGGTACATCCGTTTGCAAATTTAAGGCGGACATTGGCAATATCTTCGTGTGCGGAAAATGCACTTAAACCTACCGCATCTATGGATACTACATCGGATTTAAGCATAGTAAGCAAAAGGTCAATATCGTGTATCATTAAGTCAAGCACTACGCCGATATTGCACATCCTCGGGTCATAAGGGCCAAGGCGTTTAATAGAGATAAATTTAGGGTCTTTGATATATTTGAAAGCCTCAAGTACGGCAGGGTTAAATCTTTCTATGTGTCCTATTTGTAAAATAACATCTTTTTCGTGTGCTTTGGCGATAAGTTCCCTTGCCTGCTGCATAGTGGAAGCAATAGGCTTTTCCATAAGTGTATGTACTTTATGTTCAAGGCAGTACATACCGATATGATGATGCAGTTCCGTGGGAGCGGCTACAATTACGGCTTCCACCTGCGGGATTAAATCTTCATATCTTGTATAAGCGGTGGAATTATATTCCCAAGCCAATTTTTGTGCGCGCATAGGGTCTCTGTCGCAGACGCCTACAATTTCCACTCCTTGCATTTTAGATAAAGTTCTTACATGAAAAGTTCCTATTTTGCCGGCGCCGATAACGCCGAATTTAATTTTTTTATCGCTCATATCACACACCTCTTATCTTAATTATAGCATTTAGGCGGGCTAAGATACATTTAAGTCCTATCATATTTGTTATAATTTATTATATGAAAGAAAGAACTTTAATCTTAATAAAACCAGATGCCATAAGTAAAAAACTTACAGGCATTATTATTGACCGTATTGAACACTTGGGCCTTGATATGAAAGGCGCAAAAGTAAGAGTAATGACGGAAGAATTAGCCCGCGAACATTATTCCAATTTAGCCGGAAAGCCGTTTTTGGCCGGAGTAATTTCCTTTATGCGCGGCGATTTTAACGGTATAGCCGACCACCGCATTTATGCCTTTGTTTATGAAGGCGAAGATGCCATAGCCAAGGTTCGTGCGGCTTTAGGCGCAACTGACCCTGCCAAAGCAGAGCCTTTTAGTATAAGGGGGGCTTTCGGCTGTTTTAAAGACGGGGTAATGCAGAACTGCGTACACGCATCAGGCAGCAGGGAAGATGCCCAAAGAGAAATAAATCTTTGGTTTAAACCAGAGGAACTTGTTAAATGAATTTCAAAGCCTTTGCCTTTGCCTTTATGATAATTTTAACTTCCTGTGTTGTTTATGCACAGAATAAAATTATATTGCAGACGGAAGATAAATGGAAACTTGAGGCACTTTTTGAATCTTCTGAAGATGGCAAATATGTAATTTTACTGCACGACTTAGTAAGGAAAAAAGAAGATTTTGCTTCTTTTGAAAAATCTTTGGCAAAGGCAGGGTTTGGCTATTTGGCTGTTGACTTGCGCGGACACGGGCAAAGCACAAATTTGAATATACAAACCAACTTCAAAAAGACAGGCGAAGATAATGAGTTTAACCAAATGGGTAAAGATGTAGATGCCGCAATAGAGTATCTTAACAGAAAGGGCGTATATAATGAAAACATTTTCCTTTTAGGGGCGGGATTGGGTGCAAATGTAGCAGCAAAATCTTTGCCGATGCACCCTAAAATAGGCGGCGTTATATTACTTACGCCTTCCTTAAAGTCAAGGGATGTGCTTACTATGGCCGGCATACGCACATTTAAAGGGCCTGTTTTTATAGGTGTTTCCGTAGAGGACAGAAAACAGTTTATGGAAGCAAGTTTTATAAGAAATGCCGCTTTTTTGGCTTCCGGCCAAGGTAAAGTAACATTTATTACGGCATATAACCTTAAAGGTGTTGAAATGCTTAACAGATTTTTTACCGACGAGGTTCTGCAGTGGCTTAAAACCCCGCAACTGCCGGAAGTCTTACCTGATAACCAAGGTTTATACGGCGGGGATAATCAGGGTATACCGCGTATGAATATGCAGGATGTCCTTCAATCCTTGGACTAAACTTTATGAAAAATCAAATTCTCCCTCAGACGGAAGCATTTAATAAACAAACGCAAAATTTCGGTTTTTTA
>CADAXZ010000077.1:6334-12883 GCA_902791965.1 Candidatus Proelusimicrobium bovinum
TATGTTCGGCAAAATGCAAAAGGAGAATTTAACTGCAGTAAAAGCCGTAGCAAAAGCAAAAAAGCAAATTACTGCCGCGGCAAAACTTGCGGCGCAAACTTATCTTAACAAAAACAAAATCATATTTTTGGGGGCAGGCACAAGCGGAAGGTTAGGAATACTTGAAGCCGCCGAATGCCCGCCGACTTTCAGCGTAGGTTATAATGATTTTACGGCAATAATTGCAGGCGGTAAAAAAGCAGTTTTTAAAGCGGCGGAAGGCGCTGAAGATAATTTTGGGCAAGGTGCAAAGGATTTCCTTAAAAAAGCCAAACAGGGCGATATTTTAATTGCCTGCGCCGCCAGCGGCAGGACACCTTATGTTTTAGGCGCGCTTAAAGCAGCAAAACAAAACGGCAACAAAACGGTTTTTATTTCGTGCAGTAATACGGCAGATAAAACAAATACCGATATTTTTATTTATTTACCTACGGGTGCGGAAGTTATTTCCGGCTCTACAAGGCTTAAAGCGGCTACTGCTACAAAGTGTGCGCTTAATATGATTACCACTATGGCTATGGCGCTTTGCGGCAAAGTTTATAAAAATTTAATGGTGGATGTTAAGGCTTCCAATATCAAACTTAAAAACAGGGCTGTTCGCCTTATAGCGGCCGCCGCTGATACAGACGAAAATAAAGCCAAACAACTCGCCTTAAAAAGCAACTATAATGTAAAAGCGGCGGTAGTTATGGCTAAGAAAAACATTACTTTAAAGCAGGCTTTAAATTTACTTAAAAAACATAAAGGCTTTTTGGATAAGGTGCTTGATGAAAAATAAACATAGTTGCGCTTTGGGGCTTATGAGCGGCACTTCTGCCGACGGGCTTACTTTGTGTTTTTTTGATATATCGGCAAAAAAAGTTTTGGCTTATAAAAATTATCCGTACGGTAAAGAACTGCAACAAAAAATTTTAAATGCCAAAGATTTAAAAGCGCCGCAGTTATCGCAACTTAATTTTGAACTTGGCCGTCTTTATGCAAAATACGCTTTAAAATTTGTTAAAGAATTTAAGATAAACAAAAAAGATATTTGTGTTATAGGCAGCCACGGGCAGACAATTTTCCACGCGCCGCAGGCAAAAACGCCTAATACCTTGCAGATAGGGGAAGCCGCTTTCCTGGCGCAGGCTTTTAAAAATATACCTGTTGTTTATAATTTCCGTTCGGCGGATATTGCCGCAGGCGGCAGCGGCGCGCCTTTAGTTCCCGTTTTTGATAAATTTATCTGCGGGCGCAAAAAAGTTATGCTGTTAAATATCGGCGGTATATCCAATATTACGGTTTGTGCCGGTAAAAAATACTATGGTTTTGATATAGGCCCGGGCAACAGTTTAAGCGACAGTGCTGTAAGTCTTTTAACTAACGCTAAAAAGACTTATGATAAATCCGGTGCGCTTGCCGGCGCATATCTGCCGGATACAAAAAAAGCAGAGGAACTTTCGCGGCTTTTTATAGGCAAAAAAACGCCGGTATCTTTGGAGAGGAGTGCTTTTTCCCAAGACTTTATAAGACAATATTTCAAACAACTTTCTGGCAAAGATATTTCAACTTTAAATTATCTTACTGCGTTAATAATTACAAAAAGCATAAAAAAATTTATACTAAATAAAGAAGATATTAAAAATTTATATCTCTGCGGCGGCGGGGTTTACAATAAAACTTTGGTAAAAAATATTTCGCTCTTACTGCCGCAGATTAAAATTACGGATACAACCGCTTTAGGTTTGCCGCCTTTGGCTAAAGAGGCCGCCGCCTTTGCCTATTTGGGCTGGCTTACTTTAAACGGGAAAGCCGGCAACTGCAAACAGGCTACCGGCGCAAAAGAAAATGCCGTTTTGGGGTGCATAATAAAACAATGAATACCAACCGTATAATCCACGCAGGCTTTTGGTTCGGCAAAAGCGATTTTAATGAGGCAATCTCGCAGGCAAAAGCGGGGATAGGCGGTTTTTGCATTTACGGCGGAACTACCCAGGAAGTTAAAGAACTTACTTGTGCTTTGCGCGCCGCGGCATCCGGCAAAATACTCATCAGCGCAGATTATGAATACGGGCTGGGCCGCTGGCATAAGGATGCACCTTTGCTGCCTTCAAATCTTTCTTTAGGCGCGGCAGGCAGGGATGATTTAGCCTACAAAAAAGGCATAATAACCGCACGCCACGCAAGGCAAATAGGCGTAGATTGGGTGTTTGCACCGGATATAGATTTGGCCGATACCCCTGCTAATCCGATAGTAAATACGCGCTCTTTCGGTAAAGACCCTAACCTTGTATCCCGCCTTGCTAAAGCGTTTATGCTGGGGCTTGCCGACGGCGGTTGTTTAAATTGCTTAAAGCATTTCCCGGGGCACGGCCCGACAGTTATTGACAGCCACCTCACTTTGCCGACGGTCAATAAAACAAAAGCGGAACTGATGTCGGCGGAATTAGTACCTTATCTTAAATTATTTACCGTAGCGGACGCAGTTATGGTTGCTCATTTGCTGATACCGGCATTGGACGGCAAGAATCCGGCATCTTTTTCCGAAGCAATTATTCAGGATTTTTTAAGGAAAGACCTGCGTTATAAAGGCTTGATAATAACTGATGCCCTTGTTATGAAAGCAACAGGCGGCCTTAATGCGGTTGATGCTTTTAAGGCAGGTGCGGAAATTTTACTCTGCCCCGATAATCCGCTTGAAACCGCACAAAAACTTAAAGAAGAAATTTCAAAAGATAAAACTTTAATAAATAAAGCCATAAGCGCCTTAAGCCGGCAGGAAATGCTGATAGCCAAAATAAAACCGGAAAAGAATTTTGCTTACGAAGATAAAGATTATCAATCCGCGGCGCACAGCCTTTCGCTTGAATGTGCAAAACAAGCCGTATGCCTTAAAGGGGAATTTAAGCCTTTTGTCAAAAACAAAACCGTTTACTATATAGAGGCAGATACCTTCCCGCAGGAAGAAATTAAATCCGAAGATTTTTATGCTAAACTAAAAGCCGCAGGCATAAAATTAAAACCTTATAACCCCAGCGCAAGGAGTTTTGATACGCTTTTAATCAGCACACAGGCAAATTATGCGGCCTTTAGCGGAAAGATAAACTTCTGCGCGGAGCAAAAAGACTTAATAAATAAAGCCGCCGCAAAAGCAAAAAATAAGATTTTAGTATCTTTCGGCAGCCCTTTTGTTGATGAGGGCTTAAATATAAATGCTTTTTTAATGGCAGGCACGCAGACAAAAGAATTCCAAGAGGTTTGTGCGGATATTCTGCTTGGGCAGTTAAAGCCTTTGGGCAAAATGCCTGTTTGATTTTCATCATTAAACTGTAATTTTTCTTGTTTTTCATCGTAGATTTTTAAAAATCGTGTTTTGATTTATTTTAAATTAAACACTTTCAGACGAAAGCCTATTGCCAAAGGAGGGGCTTATTATGTATAATAATAATGCGGGGTAGAGAAGCCCGGTATCTCGCAAGGCCCATAACCTTGAGATCGCAGGTTCAAATCCTGCCCCCGCAATAGATTTTATGTTTACCGCCCCAAGGCGGTTTTTTTTATGCCGTTTTGTAATCTGACAGCAGGGAACTTCCTTTTATTTTATCCCTAAAAACAGTTTTGCCAAAGGTTTTATAATTAAAGCCCCGCAGTTAAACAAACCGCACAAAACGGCGCTTGTGCAGACTTTTAAATAATATAGCGGCGCGGATAAATTGCTTTTATATAAACTTTTAAGCGCCGCTTTAAATTCTTTATCCGCCGCCTTATTACCAAGGCAACGCATTGTATAACTTGTTTTAGTCAAACGCCATAAAGTCAGCGGCTCATCAATAAAATAAAATTTATGCTTAAAAGATAACTGCGCCCAAAGCCAATAATCCGTTTTTTGCGGGGCTGGGCAGGTAAAATCGGCATTTTCCAAAAGTGAGGTTTTAAGCATCACGCAGGAAAATGCCGGTATAGCATTAAAGCCCAAAAATGCAAAATTAAGGTTATAAGCGCAGGTAAACGGATTTAAAATTTTAACCCAAAGCGCAGCGGCTTTGTTAAATATGCTTAATTTTTTTACGCGTTGTTCGTCCCCAAAACATTTAACGGAGTTAAAAATTATTTCCGCTTTCGGGTGTTTGTTTAAAAAAGCAATTCTATTTTTAAGCGTATCTTTATCAAATAAATCATCATGCTCCAAAAAGCATACATAATCTGTTTTTACGCAGGCCGCGGCTTTTTTTAAAGTCTGCGCCAAACCTAAATTTTTATTTTCCGGATGGCAAAGCAGTTTGATTCTTTCGTCTTTTTGCGCAAGTTCTTTTATAATATCGCGGGTATTATCTTTAGAGCCGTCATCAAACACTATCAGCCGCCATTTTGTGTGGGTTTGCGCTTGCAAAGATTCTGCCGTCTGCCTTATAAAACTTCCGCCGTTATAAGCGGCGGTTATTACCGTAATTTCCATTTAAGCCCCGCCGTTTTAAAAAGTTCTTTTAAATCCCCGCTTAATAATAACAAAGCGGAATTTAAAAGTACAAAAGCCGTTCCGTTAATTAAAATTTTTATAAAAACATTTCCCTGATAAAACCCGAAAATCCGCCTTACAACCCACGCACAGATAAGGGAAAGCGCCATAGTTTTAACCGTCCAAAAAATATGCTTGCCGTAAGGTATAAAAGGCGCAAACTGCTTTAATGTTATTATATTTATCAAAGTCATCAAAGCATACATTACAAGGAATAAAACGGGGTAAGCATAAGCGCCGTAATATTTTACGCCTAAGATAAAAGCCGCTATAAAAATAAGGCCCAAAACAAGGTAGCGCGGTGTAATTTCCTTAACGATACGCAAAGCAGAAAATACATTGGTTATATTATGGTTAAGCCCTATAAACGGAACTGCCAAAATAAACATCTGCAAAAAGCCTGCTGTGGTTTTGGCATCCTGTAAATTAAAATTGCCGCGCATAAAAAACATTATTATTATCTCATAAGCGAACAGGCAGGAAAACGCACAGAACGGCGCGAGCAAAATAACGGATGTTTTATCTGTTTTTATAACCGTTTGCGCCATAGATTTAAAATCTTGGGTTGCGGCCTCTTTGGTAAATTTAACTTTTGCCACATTGTTTACTTTGGATGTTAAAATATCCGTAGGACTGTCGGAAAGCATACGGCTGTAATTTACCGCACTTACCATACCCGCCTGAGAGGAAGAAATCATAAAAACAGGTGCATAAAGTACGGCGGCCCACACCAAAGCACCCGGCTGGGAATAAATAAAATTATCCTTAAATCTTTTATTTATTTCCGGCTTGGCAAAGTTAAAATGCCATTGGGCTTTGGTTTTAAGCAAAAACAAACATGCAGCAATTTGTATAAGATAGGCGGAAATATAGCCTAAAAACATACTTTCTATATTTTTGGACAGTACCAAAAAAACCAAAGGTAAAAGCGTATTAAGCGGGGCGAAAAAATAAATGCCGAACATCTTAAAACTTTCCGCAAGGCAGATAAGATAACTCATTATATGGAATTACCCGATATTCCGCAGGAGGCAGAGAATGACGAATAAAGAATGTGTTGAACATTTAAAGAAACTTAAAGTCGGAATAGTCTTTATGAACACTCTAATATCTGACGAGGCAGATAAAGACAAAATAGACCTTGAGGCTCTCGACCATGCTATCAAGGTATTGGGGGAGGCAGAAAAAGATGAACAAAGCACAAATGACAACTGATTTAATTAACAATATCAAAGAAAAGCATGAAGAAGAAATATCAAATTGTAGGAGAGATAGTGATGCTCTTAATGTTCTTATATCAGAACAGAATGTCTTACTTATGGATATTGCCTGTTCATTAGCTTTGATTGCAGATGGGTTTATAAAGGAGAAGAAGAATGACTAATAAAGACACAGGTGACAAGGGGTTAATAAATGAATAAAAATACAAAAACTATAGCTTTAATTGGAATACTTACTGCGTTGTATGTGGTATTTGCTTTGACTTTGAAGATTCCTATGGGAATAGGTAATATAGCTTTAGATTTAGGGTATATCGTGCTGACTATATCAGCTTTTAAGTTAGGTATGAGGTCTGCGATTGTGGGTGGATTAGGAGCTATGATAGAAAGCGTACTGTTTTCTGCTTATGGAATCTCTTATGGTTGGATTGTAATGAATATTATAATTGGTCTTATTTGTGGATATATCTTAAATAGATTTAAGCCTAACAAGCATCAGTATTTGTTCTATGGAATTGTAATTATTTTTGCTGTATTTGTTGGTGTATCTGCAAAGACTATTATTGAATGTCAGCTTTATTCTATTCCATATTTAGTTAAGATTCCTAAGTCTTTAGTTGCTTGGATTATTGACAGTATTGTTATGATTATTGGTATATTTATTTCAAAGAGAGTGATAAAGGAGGCAGAGAATGAATGACGATTTAATCAGCCGTAAGGCTTTGAAGGAGGCAATGTGGGACGAGTCTTATTCCATTGCAACATTTACTGAATGTGGAGCAGAAATATCACGTT
>CADAXZ010000078.1 GCA_902791965.1 Candidatus Proelusimicrobium bovinum
GACGAAAAAGGATAATAAATATTTAAGATATTTTACGGTAATTAAATTACCTGATGTTATTAAAGTAAGGTAGGCATACGGACACAAAAAATAAAACATCAGATGCTGAAACGGCAACAGCAGATGCTGAAATAAATTCAGCATGACGGCGAATAAATATTCCTTTTTTTGGCGATATCGCCGACGCTGTTAAAATTTGGAGTTTTTTTGTTTAGTTTTGCGGGTTTTGTCCGAACAAAAAATTATTAGCGTTCCTTTTTGTTTTTGATAATTTTTTGTGAGTTGCCCGCAAATAACAAAAAATCAAATTTTAGTCGGCACTTGAGCCATAGCCTTTTGCTTACTTTTCTGCGATGAGAAAAGTAAGGCGCGCTCAAGGCGCGAAACTTATTTGCAGTTAAAATACCTCTATGGCCTCAAGGTAAAGTCTTATTATACACCTTGCGTTTGGCTTCTAACATATAAACAACAGATGCTGAAATAAATTCCGCATGACGACTTAAAAACAACGGAGATACCCGACAAAAGCATTAGGGTATGACAATTAAAAAATGTCCTATAAACACAAATCCTAACACAAAGACCACCAAAGATAAAGATAAATTGTTAGCCGTACAGAGAGGAAGAACCTTCCATAATAACACAAAAAAGCCCTGCAAAAGCAGGGCTTTAGTAAAAACTTTAAACAATTTACGGCTTAATTTTGTTCGGCCTTTTTCTGTTTTTTGGTTTTTCTGTATTCCACTATATTTTGTACCAAAACATAAAATAAAGGTATTACCAATAAACCTAATATTGTTCCCAAAAGCATACCGAAAAACACCGGCACACCGATAGCCTTTCTGCTGCTTGCGCCCGCACCCGTAGCAATAATCATAGGGAATACACCCAAAATAAAGGTAAAGGCTGTCATCAAAACAGCGCGGAACCTTTCCTGCAAGCCTTTTAAAGCCGATTGCGTTATGGAACTGCCTTTGGCGCGTTCTTCTTTGGCAAATTCCACAATCAAAATAGCATTTTTACTTGCCAAACCTATAAGCAGTACCAAGCCCAACTGGGCATAAATACTTAAAGAAAGTTTCATCGTCATAAGACCCAAAAGCCCGCCGAGCAAAGCCACCACAACCGACATCAGCACCGATACGGGCACGCTCCAACTTTCATATTGTGCAACAAGGAATAAATATGCAAACAAAATAGCAAGCCAAATAAGATAAGTAAGTTGCCCGCTTGTTTCTTTTTCCTGATAACTTATGCCGGACCATTCATAGGCATAACCTTCCGGCAATACCTGTTTGGCCATTGCTTCCACGCTGTCCATAGCCTCGCCGGAACTTACATCAGGCCTTTGCGTTGCGCTGATACTTACCGCAGGGTATTGGTTATAGCGGTTTATCATACGCGGGGAAAGAATATCCCTAAAATCCACAAAAGCCCTTAAAGGCACCATTACGCCGCTTTGGTTAGGCACATAAAGATTATCCATACTGCCAAGGTTTTGACGGTATTTCCAATCGGACTGAAGCATAACTTTGTTTACCTGCGTGCCGAAGTTAATATCGTTTACATAAGCAGAGCCTAAATAATTTTCCAATGCGGAAAAGATATTCGTCAAAGGAACATTCATTGATTCTGCTTTAGTTCTGTCAATATCCAAAAATACATTAGGCGTTTTGGCAGAAAAAGTAGAATAAGCAAAAGATATATTCGGGTTTCTGCGCAAAGCATCAAGCATATTCTGTTTTACCGCGTCAAGTTTATTATAATCGGCATTATCAAGCGATTGGATTTTTAAATCCATACCGCCCGACATACCCAAACCGGGTATTGCAGGCATTTCCATAAACTGGAATTCCGCCTCCGGCTTATTGCCGATTTTGGCCCTTAACTTATTTAAAATAGTAGTGGAATAAAGTTCCTTTCCGGGGCGCTCGCCCCAAGGTTTAAGGGCTATCATTATCATAGCGAGGTTTTCCCCGCTGCCCCCGCCCATACTAAAGCCGATAATATTCATTACGCTCTTTACACCCGGCTCGGCTTTAATTATGGGGATAATATCATCCATAACGGCTTGCGTTCTCTTAAAAGAAGCACCTTCCGGCAACTGCACCATTAACATAATTACGCCTTGGTCCTCGCCAGGGAGAAAAGATGTTTGGCTCATTTTAAGGCTGCCAAATACCAAAAGCGTTAAAATTACAAAAATTACAGCAATAAAAACCGTACTCCTTGCTATGATCCTTACTATTGCACGGTACTTTGAAGATGCCGACGCAACAAACATATTAAACCATATCAAAGGCTTAAAAGTAGTAGGTTTAACAGGCTTTAACATAGTAGCGCAAATAGCGGGAGATAATGTTAAAGCATTTACGGAAGAAAATATTACCGCAGTTGATATTGTTACGGCAAACTGCTGGTAAATTTTGCCTGTTATACCGCCCATAAAACCAATAGGTACGAAGATAGCCAAAAGCACCAAAGTAGTAGCAATAATCGGGCCGGAAATTTCCTTCATAGTTTGTATGGCGGCATCTTTTGGGTTCATCTTTTCCCTTGTAATGAGCAGTACGGCACGCTCAACAACACAAATAGCATCATCCACTACAACGCCGATAGCCAATACAAGCCCGAACAGCGTAAACATATTTATAGTATAACCAAGTGCCATAATTACCACAAAAGTAGCAAGCAGGGAAACAGGTATAGCAACCGAAGGTACTAATGTAGCACGCCAATCCTGCAGGAACACATAACAAACAAATACCACCAAAGCAAAAGTTAAAAGCAAAGTGAAAACGACTTCAAAAATAGATTCGTTAATATATTCCGTAGTATCAACATTTATTGTATAGACTAAATCTTTAGGGAAAAACTGCGAAAGCCTTTTAAGTTCTTTTTCTACGGATTTCATTGTGTTTAGGGCATTTGCGCCAGAAGTCAAACTTATTGCAACGCCTACGGCAGGCTGCCCGTTAAAAGTTGCGGAATGGTTATAATTTTCCATACCGACTTCTATTCTGGCGACATCACCCAAACGCACAAGGCCGCCCTGTTCATCAGTTCTTATAATAATATTCTTAAAGCCTTCTACATCACCGATACGCCCCTGCGTCTGAAGCGAATAAACAATTTGGTCATCACTTTCGTTAGGATAAGCACCTATCTTACCTAAAGTAGGCTGGTAGTTTTGTGAGGTAATAGCAGATTTAATACTTGCAATAGGTAAATTTAAAGATGCTATTTTATCGGCATCAAGCCAAATACGCATACTCTTTTTAGAGCCGTAAATGCTGACATCACCCACGCCGTCTATTTTAATAAGCGCTTTTTTTACATTATTATCTAAATAGTCGCTTATATAGTTTCTGTCATAGGTATTATTGGGGGATGTAAAAGCAATAAAGCCCAAAAAGCCGGAGGACATACGCCTTACGCTCATACCACGGCGGGTAACTTCCGTAGGTAGTTTTCCGTTGGCCTGCTGGATACGGTTTTGTATTTTTACCTGCGCCATATCGGGGTCTGTGCCGGATTTAAAAGTGATAGTTGCCGAATAACTGCCGTCGGAAGATGTGGAACTCATATAAATCATATCTTCCACACCGTTAAGTTCTTCTTCCAAAGGAATACCTACGGTTGTTGCAACGACTTCCGCACTCGCACCCGGATAACTTGCAAAGACACGCACCTCGGGAGGTGTAATTTCCGGATAAAGAGCGACAGGCAAATTAAACAAACAAATTATACCTGCCAAACTCATTATCAAAGCGATTACTACTGCAAAACGGGGGCGCTCTATAAAAAATTTAGAAAACATTTCTCCCCCTTATTTTACAACCTCGGCCGTTTTTACCTTTTGGCCGTTTACTACTTTCTGTACGCCGGAAACAATAACTTTATCCCCTTCGTTTACGCCGGAGCGGATAATATAATTATCCTCAACACTCGGGCCTACATCTATATATTTTTGTTCGGCTATATTATCCCCGTTTACAACCATTACATATTTACCGTTGCTGTCCTGCGCGACGGCCACCTGCGGGACTATTACTGTTTCCTCAAGCCCTTGCGGGGAAATAAGCACCGTAATAACATTACCGGGAACTAAAAGGCCCTGTTCGTTAGGGTAAATTACATAAGTGGAAATTGTAGCCGTTTCGGCATTCATTTCGTTATCTTGGAAAACTTTCGGGTTTTGCGCAGTTATAATTTGCCCGTCGGCAAGTTGGAACTGTAAAGAACTGTTTACCTGACCTTCTTCATTTACATATTTAAGGCTTTCCAAACGCTCTTTATCCGTTAAGGAAAAGTTTACCCTTACGGGGGTAATCTGTACTATTTTGGCAAGGCTGCCTGTGGAAGAACTTACAAAATTGCCTTTAGTAATAAAGGTTTTACCAAGTTTACCGGAAATAGGCGCTTTAATTTCGCTGTGTTCCAAATCAAGATTTGCCAAATCCAAATTAGCGCGGGCTTGTTCAAGGGCTGTTTTTGCCGCTTCAAGTTCGGCAGCCGGCAGCATTTTATCTTTATACAAAGAATATTGCCTTTTGTAATCGTTTTCCGCTTGGGAAAGCGCCGCTTTTGCGCTTGCTACATTGGCTTTATATTTGCGCTGCTCTATCCTAAAGAGCGTATCGCCTTCATTTACGAAAGAGCCGTCCTCAAAAAGGACATCTTCCAAATAGCCGGAAACCTGAGGCTTTATATCTACCGAATTGATTGCCTCAACCTTTGCAATATATTTCCTTACGGGTGCGACATTCTTTTTTACTGCAGGCTTTACAGTTACATAAGTATCCCCTGCACTCTGCGGCATACCGCCCTGATTTTTAGAGGTGCATCCGCCGCCTAAAAAATAACCTACGCCCAAAGCCACCGCTATTAAAACTATGGCTACTATACTTTCTTTTTTGATTTTTTTTGCCATTTAGAATCTCCCTATTGCTCTGTATAAATTCGCTTTGCTGATAAGCAGCCCGTAATAAGCGTTTACCAGCCCTTGTCTTGCGTCAGCCAAATTGGCATCTGCCGTAAGTAAATTTAAAATATCGCTTTTGCCTACTTCGTAGTATCGGGAAACGACTTTTTCGTTTTCCTGTGCAGTAGCCAAAATCTGTTTGCTTATCTGATATGCCTGTACTGCCGTATTATAATTTTGGTAATAAGACCAGACTTCATTTAAAACTGCCGTTTTGGAATTTTCCAAATTATCTTTTGCCTGCTCGTATTCGTATTTGGCTTTGGATACCCCGTAGGATGTGTTAAACCCGCTGAAAATCGGCCAGGATAATTTAAGCCCCGCAGATGTACCTTCCGTATAAGGGTTGCTGCGCTTCCAATTATCATCGTAAGAGGCTTTTGCAACCGCAGAAATTGACGGTAAACCGTTAGAGCGCGCTGATGTTATTGCCGCTTTACCAGCCGCGACATTACTCTGCTGCTGTTTTATTTCCGGCCTCATTTGCAAAGCATAAGACATAAGTTCTTTTATATCGTTGCCGGATTCCAAACCGATAATTGCGTCGTCTGCAGATACCTCTTTTAATTTAAGTTGTGTATCAGGAGATAAATTTAATAAAGCCGCTAAAGCACCCTCGTTTTGTTTTAAAGTATTTTGTGCTTTGCTAACAGTTAAAGTACTTTGCTCATAAGCGGTTTTGGCCTGCAATTTATCTACCAAAGATGCCATTCCCAAATCATAGCGTTTTGAAGATTCTTCATAGGATTTTTGATAAGTTTTCATACTTGCCTGCGCGCTTTTTAAAGATTCTTTAGCCCCCAAGACATTTAAGTATGCGCTGTGCACCTGTAAAACTGTTTGCTGTAACGAAGCATCATAAGCATATTTTGCACTGCTTAAATAGGCTTTACTTAATTTGACTGAAGAACTCCTTCCGCCGAAATCATAAATAAGCCAATTTAAAGCGGCCGAAGCATTATAAGGTTCACGCTGGACAAAATTAGTATCTTCAACTTTAGTACCTGTTATATCACCTTGAGCGCTTATTGTTATATTAGGCATATATCCCGCTTTGGAAGCACCTAAAGAGGCTTCTTTGGCTTTAACGGCCATATAATCCGCGCTTAATGCCGGATTATTGCATATCGCAACGGCGGTTAAATCTGCCAAAGTAAGGCCTTCTGCGGTAATATCAACACCGCTGCAGCCTTCCGGCGCAGTTGTTTTATATACGCCGAAAATATCTAAACCGTTTACAGCGGCAGTCATTAAACATAAGGCCAAAACAGTAAAATATTTTTTCATCTTTTCTCCTTTATATATTCCTTTAAAATTGCTTTTGCGTTTTTATGCACCATTTGTTTGACAAGTTTTACAGCCTCGGGGGTAAAAGTTTTCATATTCAAAAATTTAAGAAGTAAAAGTTTCCCCCGCCCGAAACACAAAACTTGGGAAGTAAGCATATAACATAAAAATATATTTTCCGGTTTAAGGCCGACATACATATTCTTTTTGGCAAAGCCAAAATCTATAAGGTCGTCAAATACCCTGAAAAGTAAATCTACCGATTGCTCCCTGTCAAGTAAAGGTAAGGCTTTGCAGTAATCCTCAAAATGCAGATAAGCACGGCTTTCTTCCCTTATAAATTCCGCCGCATAGCCCAGTACGGCTTCGTAAAGGCCGTCTTTCCCGCCGAAATAATAACTTATCGCTTGTATGTTGCAGCCTGCTTTTTGCGCTATTTCCCTTGTTGATACACCGTCTAATCCCCGCAATGCAAAAAGTTCAAAAGCAGTATGTAAAAGTTTGTTTTTGGAATCTTTCATATTTTTTATATCTATAAAAATTTTACTAAATATAAAGCAATTATTCAATCAAATGATTGAATAATATATAAACAGACATTATTCGGGCTGTCTTAAAAAATTTTTTATTTTAGCCGCTTTGTGTGGTATAATCTATTATAGTTATAAAAAATAAGGAGAATAAATGATGAAAAAAACATTATTTGTTTTGAGTACGGCTTTTGCCGTATTATTCTCCCAAAACGCTTTTGCGTGTACGGGCATAAACTTTTCTGCCGCTGACGGCACTTATGTTTCCGGAAGAAGCGTTGAATGGGGGACGGCTAAAAGAGAAAGTAAACTTGTAATTATGCCCAGAGGCGCAAAATATCAGGCTTACACCTCTACCGGTGAAAAGAACGGCCATAAATGGACAGGTAAATACGGTTTTGTAGGTATTTCTTTAGTTGAAGATTCCTACATCGGCGAAGGCGTTAACGAAGCCGGCCTTAATGCCGGTATGTTCTATTTTGCAGGCTTTGGTTCTCTTACGCCTTACAATAAAAAACACGCCGCCAAATCCCTTGTGGATATGAATTTTGTTATGTGGCTTTTAAGCAATTTTGCAACTGTGGAAGAAGTAAAAGCCAACTTAAACAAAATTATAGTAGTGCCCGTGGCCTATAATAAAGACGGTACGCCTTGCCCTACGGCACATTGGAGAGTTACCGATGCCAAAGGCGGAAGTATAGTAATTGAAATTATGAACGAAGGTAAAATAAACATACACGATAATAAAATCGGTGTTTTTACCAATTCTCCGGATTATCCGTGGCATATTACCAACTTAAGCAATTATGTTGATTTAAGGCCCGGTGTTGCAGGCGGATTTCAATTTAACGGCGTCAAAGTAGAATCCTTAGGCGGAACTTCCGCTATGTTAGGCTTACCAGGCGATTATACGCCGCCTTCCCGCTTTGTAAGAGCATTCTTTGTTTTGGGTACTGCACCTAAAGCCGCAAATGCCGAAAATGCTATTAAACAAGGATTTCAACTGTTAAAAGGATTTACAATCCCCGTCGGTTTGGAAATTACCCCCGGCACGCCTTACCCTGATATGCCAAGCGCGACACAATGGACTGCCTTCAGCGATTTAACAAATAAAATCTTCTACTATAATACTATGTATAATTCCGCCGTAAGGAAAATAGACTTAAAGAAGATTAATTTTGAAACCGTACAGCAAGGCACTTATCCGCTTGATATGCAAGGCGAGGAACAATTCCAGGAAATTTTAGTAAAATAAATTTTTTGTAAAGTTTTAAAAAGCCCGCTTTAAAGGCGGGCTTTTTTAATGTTCTAATCCGCATATACCGTTATAAACTGTCTTATAATAAAAAGTTTATCCAATAATTTATTTCCTGATGCGGCAAAAACAAAACACATTGACAAACTGCTCTTACACAAGTAAAATTTTTATATGGAAAAAATAAAAAATTCTTTTAAAGCATCTTTCAAAAAAGGCTTTATTTACGGTATTTTGGATTTGGTTTTCAGATGTGTCGCCTTGATTTTATGGCTGATGACAGTAAAACTGTTATGTTCTTTCGTCTATGAAGCAATTTTTGAAGAACCGTTCTTCTCTGAAACTGTCTGGTGGTGCATATACTCTATGCTGATGTTTATAACTGTAAGCGCTTTGGCTTACGAGGCAGTTTGGGACAGAAAATAATTTAATCAAAATTTTAAAGCCCGCTTAACGGCGGGCTTTTTACTTGTAAAATTTATCTGTTGTGTCTTTAAATTTACATTACCTCTTATTTTTAAGCAGTTTATAGGCTAAAATAGAATCTTTATTTATTTGCTGGGTAAGTTCACCCAAAGTTGAAAAATGCTTTTCCGCACGGATTTTGGCGACAAAACGCACAGTTAAATATCTTCCGTAAATATTACGGTCAAAATTAAGGATATGAACTTCGCAGGTAGGCAGGCCGCCTTTTTCCACCGTAGGGCGGCAACCGATATTACAAACACCGATAAAACTCTCTTTGCCGAGCAAAACCCTTACCGCATAAACACCTTTAGGTAAAATTTTAAGCCCGTCAAAATCTACATTAGCGGTAGGAAAGCCTATTTTACGCCCTAATTGGCGGCCTTTTACTATTTTGCCGCTAACCTCATATTCCTTACCGAGCATATTATTTACGGATTCTATATCGCCTGCTTTAAGGGCTTTTCTGATAAGAGAAGATGAAATTTTTTCCCCGTCTGCTTCCAAAAAATCTGCGCACTCAAAAACTATGCCGTTTTGCTTACAGGCCCGTTTCAGAAAATTACTTTTGCCGCCGCGGTCTTTACCGAATGCAAAATCTTTTCCGCATAAAATACCGCCCATTTTATATTTTCTGAGTAAAATATCAAAAAACTCTTCCCTTGTAAAATTGCGTATTTTAGCGAAATCCAAAAACTTTATTTGCTCTATACCCATTTTTTTAAGCAGGGCCTTTTTTTCCGCAGCGGTTGTAAGTACCCCGTGTGATTTATCCGCAAAAACCTTAGGCGCGACAGCAAACACCAAAAGCATAGGACGCATTTGGTTTAAAACTGCAAAATCTTTAAGCATAGCAAATAAATGCCTGTGGCCTAAATGAACGCCGTCAAAACTGCCAATGGCTATAAAATTTTTACGCATTTTAAAATATCCTCTGCCTTCATTTTTTTAATGCTTTCAATGCTGATTGCATCTTTAACATCATAAGGCCCTATTTTAAGACGGCGCAGGCTGCTGATATGCCCTGCTGTACCAAGTTTTTTACCTATAATATAAGCCAGAGAACGGACATAAGTTCCGCTTGAGCAGGAAACTTCAAATTCTATTTTATCGCCGTTTATTTTCACTTTATCCCAAGAATATATTGCTATCTCCGTTTCGCGCTCGATTTTTTCCCCAAG
>CADAXZ010000079.1 GCA_902791965.1 Candidatus Proelusimicrobium bovinum
TTTATATAAAAGTGGTTTTAACTTATTTTTTGCTCGGTAAAGCGCAAAGTATTAAAAATATAATAGTACCTATACCGAAAAGTATATTAAGCAATACTAACCAAGGGGAAAGGCCGGCATCTCTTAATCTTCTTGCGCCTAAGGCTAAAGAGGGCAATACAATCACTAAATTAAAGAGCATTGCCAAAGGAAAAAAGACTATACCTAAAACAAAACTGATAATAAAGGTAAATAAAATAAAATACCAAAATTCCGGTCTTTTGGCAGTACCGTCAAAAGCAATATATTTTTTTGTGAGTACATTTACAAAATAATTTTTAAATAATTCCATTTTTTACGCTCCTTTATAATTATTAGTTTACAACCGTATTGACGGCTACACTAACAGCCACAGCGCAGATATTCCCCGCCTAAAAAGCAAATACCCCCAATAAGAATCGAACTTATATCCCCTGCTTAGAAGGCAGGTGCTCTATCCATTGAGCTATGGGGGCGTAATTAAAACTGCAAATTGTTTACACAAATATTATATAAATTAAAGCAATAATTTTCAAAATATTTATAAAATTATGACCGTCAAATTAATTATAATAAGATATACCAGTTAAATTTTAAGGCGGTAAGTATGAAGAAAACATTTATTTTTGATTTGGGCGGCGTATTTGTAGATTGGAATCCTCGCTATTTTTACAAAGCAATTTTTAACGATGATGCCAAAATGGAAGATTTTTTGGCACGCTGTTGCAATACGGTTTGGATAGTAAAAATGGATGCCGGCATACCTTTTAAAGAAAACCTTAAAGAAGGCCAAAAACTTTGCCCGCAGTATGCCAAAGAACTTGCCCTTTACTCCGAGGGCTGGAGCAAAATGGTAGGCGGCCTTATAGAGGGGACGGTAGAAATTTTAAAGGAACTTAAAGAGCAAGGCCATAAAGTTTATGCTTTGACTAACTGGTCGGCTGAAAAATTTCCTTGGGCAAGGCAGCATTTTGAGTTTTTAAAACTGTTTGACGGGATTGTAGTTTCCGGCGAAGAAAAATGTATAAAGCCCTATCCGCAGATTTACAATATTTTACTTAAACGATACGGCCTTAAAGCCGGAAACTGTGTGTTTATTGACGATAACACCGCCAATGTTAAAGCCGCACAGGATTTGGGTATGGCGGGCATAGTTTTTAAATCCCCCGCAGATTTAAGAAAAGAAATTTTCCCGTTTTTAGATTAGAGATATAAAAAATAAAGCAAAATTTTAAATACCAATCCGTTTATATGTGCGGGCAGGTATTTTTTGTTTTTCTGTACCAGGCGGGTTTAAGGCTTATTTTATGCTTTAAACGCATAAGGATTATTCCAAAATCTTTGCGGCGCGGCTGCCAATCATTAAAAAGGTTGTTTTTTATAAAAATCTCCGATGGAAAGCGGCGTTTTATGTTTGGCTTAAAACCGCGGCTTTCCATTTCTTCCGTCAGCAGGGTATAACGCTTATAAAGGTATTTCCCCTTATCGTAGAAAAATTTTATATGCCCTTTGCCCAAAGTAAAATTTTTTGGTATTTGCGAAAGGCTAAAGCCTTTTTTTGCTTTAAGCGAGCGTTTTAAAGCGGCGGCAACCATAAAAATTTCTCTGTATTCGGCTATAAGATGCTGGTCGTAAAGCCTTTGGGGCGGTATTATGTTTATTCTTGTCATAGCAATATAGTATAAGGAAATAGGAAAGGCTTTTCAAGGGGCTTAATAGATTTTATTTTTAGACGGTAAAGCGCCCATTTATATATAATTTATATATGAATAAGGCTATTTTGCGGCTTGCTCTGCCCAATATTATCGCAAATATAACTATCCCGCTTTTGGGTATGTGCGACAGTGCTATTGCAGGGCATTTACCCAACGCGCTTTATATCGGCGCGGTGGCGGTAGCGGCGGTAATATTTAATTTTATTTATTGGAATTTTTCTTTCCTTAGGCTTGGTACGGGCGGTTTTACGGCGCAGGCTTTCGGCAAAGGCGACAATAAGGAAACCGTTTTTATTTTAATGCGCGCCCTGCTTACGGCTTTTTGTGCCGCCGCAGTTTTGCTTATCTGCCAAAGCCTGATTTTTAAGGCGGCGTTTTGGTTTATTCATGCTTCTGCGGAAACCCAAACTTTAACCAAAGATTACTTTTTTATTTATATTTGGTCTGCCCCGTTTGCCTTGGCGATGTTTGCTTTTACGGGGTGGTTTACGGGTATGCAGAACGCCAAAGCGCCTATGTATATTGCTATATCTTCTAATATCGTTAATATTTTGTGCAGTTTGCTTTTTGTGTTCGCTTTTAAAATGCAGATAAAAGGTATTGCTTTAGGCTCTTTGGCGGCGCAGGTTTTCGGCTTTTTACTTGCTTTGTGGATATGGCTTAAATATTACGGCGGGCTTAAAAAATATATATCTTGGGATTTTTTAAAGACAAAGGGAGCGTTTTACTCCTTTTTTAAGGTTAACAGGGATATTTTCCTGCGTAGTGCGGGCATTATTGCCGTAACGGTGTTTTTTACTTCCGCTTCGGCCGCTTTCGGGGATAGTTATCTTGCGGCAAACAGCCTTTTACTGCAATTCTTTTTATTCTTTTCTTATCTTATGGACGGCTTTGCTTTTGCGGCGGAAGCATTAAGCGGTAAATACTACGGCGCAAAAGATTATACGGGGCTTGGCAAAAGCATAAGATATATTTTTGTCTGGGGCATAGTTTTAAGTTCCGTTTTTACTGTTGTTTACGCTTTTTTTACCGCCCCCGTTTTGGGCTTGCTGACGGATAAAGCGGAAGTTATAGCCCAAGCCCTGCATTTTAAATATTGGGCGGTGTTTGTGCCTTTTGCGGGTTTTGCGGCTTTCTTGTGGGACGGTGTATTTGTGGGCATAACGGCGGCAAAAGAAATGCGCAACAGTATGCTTACGGCGGCTGCTTTGTTTTTTGCGCTTTATTTTTCTCTTTCCCCGCGCTTTGGCAATAATGCGCTTTGGTTTGCGTTTATCTGTTATCTTTTAATGCGCGGCATAATGCAATGGTTTTTATATTCCCGCCTTAAAAAAAGATTTTAGTTTTTTATTAAAGCCATAAAATGTTAAGCGGCAAATACTAAATATCCCCCGTACGCATAGGGCCTTAATAATGTATAATTAAAATGTAGATTTGTATTTTAACAATTCAGCGGTTTGCTTGATTAAAACATACCGCCGTTAAAGGAGAAAATTGTATATGGCAGTTAAAAAATCCAATACAAAAGCAAATAAAAAAGCAGTTTCCACCCTTCAGCAGCACAGGGGCAAATTCCAACCTGTACTCCCCGATATTTTAAAGAAAGGCCCTGCCGCCTTAAAAGCCAAAACAGGAAAACCCACAAAAAGCGTGGCAGACCAAGCCAAAGTAAAAAAGATTTTCCCCCATACTTACGGTATGCCGGAAGTTTCATTCGTAAAAGGCAATAATGCCGCTGCTTGCAAAAAACCGATAAATGCCGCAGTAGTACTTTCCGGCGGACAGGCACCAGGCGGACATAATGTTATCGCAGGGCTTTTAGACGGTTTTAAAAAAGCAAACTCCAAAAATAAACTTTTCGGTTTCTTGGGCGGGCCCAGCGGTGTAATTGAAGGCAAATTTATTGAAATTACCCCCGCTTTAATGGCTGATTACAGAAATACGGGCGGTTTTGATTTAATCCAATCTGGCAGAACTAAAATTGAAACTGACGAGCAACTTGCCAATGCCAAAAACAATATCCTTAAAAATAAAATTTCCGCTTTTGTAGTAGTCGGCGGCGATGATTCCAACACCAATGCCGGCGTAATTGCGGAATACTTTAAAAAGGAAGGCGTTGATACAAGCGTTATCGGCGTGCCTAAAACAATTGACGGCGACCTTAAAAACGAACAGATTGAAGCCTCTTTCGGTTTTGATACCGCTACAAAAATTTATGCGGAAATGGTCGGCAATATCTGCCGTGATGTAAACTCCGCCCGCAAATATTGGCACTTCGTACGTTTAATGGGCAGGAGCGCATCCCACATCACTTTGGAAGTCGCTTTAAAAACCCACCCGAACATCACTTTAATTGGCGAAGAAGTACTTGCCAAAAAAATGACTTTGGCGCAGGTAGTGGATTATTTGGTTAAAATTATCGTAGCAAGGGCAAAAGACGGCAAGAACTTCGGCGTGGTATTAGTACCGGAAGGTTTAATAGAATTTATACCGGAGATGAAGGAACTTATCTCCGCGTTAAATGACCTTTTGGCCGATAATGAAGCCGCCCTTGCCAAACTGGAAAAGTTTGAAGATAAAAAGGCTTTTGTAATTTCCAAACTGCCTAAGAAACTTGCCGATTTGATGAAATCTTTACCTGCCGGTATTGCCGCGCAGTTAATGCTGGACAGAGATCCGCACGGTAATGTTCAGGTATCTTTGATAGAAACGGAAAAACTGCTTATTGAAATGGTACGCACCAAACTTGCCGAACTTAAAAAAGCGGGCAAATACAGCGGTAAATTTGCTACTATTACGCACTTCTTCGGCTATGAAGGCCGCTGCGGTGTGCCCTCCAACTTTGATGCCAACTATACCTATGCATTGGGATATAATGCGGCAGTTTTGGCTTTGAACAAATGCACCGGATACCTTTCTTCCGTAAGGAAATTGGTAAAGAACCCTAAAGATTGGGCTTGCGGCGGTATTCCTTTAACAATGATGATGAACATTGAAAAGAGAAAAGGCAAAGAAAAACCGGTAATCCGCAAAGCACTTGTTGACTTAAAAGGCGAGCCGTTTAAATTCCTTGCCAAAAACAGAGATGTTTGGGCCAAGACGGAAAGTTATGTATTCCCAGGGCCTATGCAGTACTTCGGCCCTGCGGAAGTAGTAGATATGACGACGGAAACCTTAAAGTTTGAACAAGGTAAAAAGAAATAATATCCGCTTATTGCAATTATGTAAAACACCCCGAAGCTAAATAACTTTCGGGGTGTTTGCTATTTTTTGAGTGTATGCTTATATGTCATCCCTAAATGTTATAACATTTGCATAATATCATAATGTTGTATTATAATACTATAAACTACAATTACGGAGAAATATTATGTCTGATAACCGCCAAAATAAACAAGATATATACACCAGTTGCTATATTCAACAGTTGGAGGAAGCCTATTGTACAAGCCGCAGTGCCGCGGTAGTAAGTTCTTGCTTGGTGTCAAGCCAAGGGCTTGGGGCAAGGGTAGTATCACGCATTTATAACGGCGGGCGCACAGCATTATATACAGCAACAGTAGTTGCAATGCTGATGAACAATATGGCCCCTGTTGCCTATGGCGAAACTATTATAGTACCTTCCGGCGTAACAAGCAGTAATTTAAATGCAAACAGCGGAGATATAATAGAAGTTAATGGGACTACCATATCAAGTTATATATCATCTTACGGCATAGAAACTATATATAACGGCGGTGTGGCAAGTAATACTATACTTATGTCTAGCGCTGGCACACTTTACCACGGCGGACAGAATATAAATTCCGGCGGTATCGCATACAGTACGGTTGTAAATGAAGATACCCGTCAAGTTGTACATTCCGGCGGTAAAACCTATGATGTAACACTTAATGGCGGAACGCAAAATGGTGGAAGGCAACATATTAACGGCGGATATGCACAAGGAACGGTAGTAAACAGTAATGCTTTTCAATATATTTCATCCGGCGGTGTTGCGAGTAATACTACAATAAACAGCGGCGGTCTTCAATATGTTTTTAGCGGATATACAGAAGGAACGGTAATAAATGCGTTTGGTTCTCAGGGTGTATTTTCTGCTGGCACTATTATAAGTAATACTACAGTAAACAGCGGCGGTACTCTATATATGAATTCCGGTAGGGCTTACAATGTAATTCAAAATTCCGGCGGCAACGTAGATGTAAAGGTTCTAGGCGGCAACACAGAAATTTATGTATCAGGTACAAATCAAAACGGGCAATCCTTTACTTTATCAAACGGTATAGCAAATAATTTTATTTTAAACAGCGGTGGCAGCCAACGTATTTCATCCGGTGGTATCGCAAGCAATACGATAATAAACAGCGATGGTAGCCAACGTATTTCATCCGGTGGTATCGCAAACGGTACGATAATAAACAGCGGAGGATCGCAGCATATATTTGATGGCGGTATAGCAAGCAAGACATGGCTTAACAGCGGCGGCTTTCAGAGTGTGTATTCCGGCGGAAGTGCAGACTCTACCGTTGTTGCCGCAGGCGGTATTCAAATGGTAGCTTACGGCGGTATAGTAACAAATAATATCGTATCATC
>CADAXZ010000080.1 GCA_902791965.1 Candidatus Proelusimicrobium bovinum
AGTTTTCAAAATCGTCAAAAATAATGTTTTTATCCAACCCGCCCAAAACATCTTTAGCCATTTGGCTTCTTAACTTAAAGGGTTGTGCCGGTGCGGCCTTAAAGGGGGATTGATATGCCGTAAAAATATGTGTTATATCTGGCTTTATTTGTTTTATGGCTGCTTTTAAAAGGGCATAATGTCCTTTATGGACAGGGTCAAAACTTCCGCCGTAAATAAGAATTTTCATATCCTTTCCCTTAATAAAAAATTGCGCGCAAAATAACTGCCGCTGCCAAAAGGCCCGCTTAATAAGTATATATATTGTTAAGGCGGCTAATCAAGGCTTAAAACCGCTTTTTTAAAATACTAAAAAAATCCTTTGTAAAAATGGGAGTTTTTAATAGAATTTTTTTGTCAGTAAAATCCCTGCCGCAACAATAAATAAAACTGCACAAAAACCGTAAATAAACAAAGATACAAAAATGCCGCTTGTGGTAATGTAAAGTGCGGCGCAGTCAAGCAAAAAGGCACATAAAGCGGAAAGCGCAACTATCATGCAGGGTTTAAGCCCCACTTTTTTAAGGCGCAGGGGGTAATGGTCCGGCGTTGCGTGTAAAGGATTTATACCTTTACTTAATCTTACTGCGGAAACAAAAAGCGTATTAAATACAGGCAGGGCCAAAATCAAAAGCGGGGCATAAACGGCAAGGGGGTTGACTTCGGAATAACTTGTGCCTAATGCTATTGCCGCAAGCAGAAAGCCCAAAAGTGTACTGCCGCCGTCGCCCAAAAAAGTTTTAAATTTAGTGCTGTGGTTAAAAGGCCAAAATGCCAAAGCCGCCCCCAAAAGCGCACAGGCGGCAAAGTTAACATAAATAAATTCGGAAGGTAAAGATATAACCGCAAAAGCCGCCGCCGCCAGAAGTGCCTGGCTTACGGCAAGGCCGTCCATAATATCAATAAGATTAAAAGCGTTTGTAAGCCCTACAACCCATAAAACGGTTAATATATAACCTAAAGGCTGGGCGGTAAATTGTATATAGATACCGTAGCGGATAAGCGCACAGGCCGCAACTGCCTGAAAAACCAATCTTAAATAAGGGCTTAAGCCTTTAGGCTTTTTGATGTCGTCAATAATACCGAGCGTGTAAATTATCGCACCGCCGATAAAAAGCCCCCTTAAATTCCTTAAAGTACCTGTGGGAAAATCCGTCAAAAAGCGCACTAAAGCAAGGCTGGCAAAAAAGCCCAAAGCAACTGCCGTTCCGCCCGCGGTAGATATTATGCCTTTATGGTCTTTAACGGCGGTGGGGGTATCTTTAAGAATATTTTTTGTTATTTTGCGCAGAACAGGCAAAGCCGCCGCAGTTATAATAGCGGCACAAAGTAAACTAAGCAGATACAAATTCATCTCCCCCATATTTATATTATATAAAGATTAGCGGCAGTATGTGGAATAGGTGTTCGTATCGTTTTTACTGCCGTTTGTGAGTTTTGTTATTATTTATCTCTGCCTGTCGGTTCTTGTATATTAATGTCGTATTTAAAACGGTAAGAATATAGTAGCAATTTCCCATATTATCCCTTAATCTTTATATAATAAACATAAGGGAACTTTATGAAATATCTTTCAACTTTGTTTTTATTTTGCACTTTGTTTTTTGTGGGTTGCGCAACAAATACAAACTTGGAGCGCAGTCAAGAGCCTTTGCGCTCCTACCCTGTTTTTATGACGGAGGGACAGCAAAGTGCCGTCTTTAAAGCGGAGGCTTTAGCCGGCAATTACAAAGCAAATTTTATCTTAATGCTTAACGCCGCAGACGAGGGGGAAAAACAAATAAAAATCCTTGGCGATTATGCCGCCGTTTTAATGAAAGCAACTTTTAAAGACGGAGCATTTACTTACCAATATCTGCCGCAGGATTTATTTGATAAAGTTGCGCTTTCCGTATTTGAAGATACCCTAAAAAAACTGCTTGCAGAGCCTAAAGATTTCAAAAAATATAAAGTAAAACAGGATAATACCCTTATCAGTTTTAAAAGCGGAAAATTCCTAAACACATATTATTTTAAACAGGGCGATAAATACCCGTACCAGATGAAGCAAAGCAAAGGCCTTATCAATAAAGATTTTTATTTTGATGATTACCGTTTATTTAACGGCAAACAAGTACCTTACAGTATTTTGGTATCGGAAGCCAAAGGCCGCGCCGCAATAGAGTTAACGCTTTTAAGCCTTAAGTAATTTACCCTTGCCGTCTTTAACAAATTTAAGTACGGCAAACACAGCACAGGGATAAACACAAAGTACAATAATTTTTACCGCAAGGTCTTGCATTTGCGGCAACTGTTTTGCAAACATATTTACCAACAGTGCCAAAACTGCGCAAGCGGCCATTAAGGATAATTTTTTGTATTCGTATTTTATGGGGTAATTCCTCTGTAAAAATACAAAAAGGCAAAGCGCCATAACAACATAACTTGTAAAAATAGCCCAGCCTGCGCCGGTTATGCCGATATGCGGCACAAGCACTAAATTTGTTGCTATGCTTGCCGCTGCGCCAGTCAAAGTTATATACATTAAAACTTTAGTTTTTTTGGTTAGTACGGGTGCAATCATAAAATTGATATAAAACCCGTAAAACAAATAGCCGGCTAAAACAAGCGGAATAAGGTTTAGGCCTGCCCAATAATTTTCATGTATCAGGTTAAAGCCTAAAAATTTAGTTTGGATTATCGTAGGTATTAAAAAGGAAAGCCCCAAGAAAAGCCAACTTGCCGTTGCCGCAAAATAGGAAAACACTTCCGCAAACAATTCTTTGCAGTCCGGTTTTGCGGAAGCCTGAATAAAGAACGGCCGCCACGCCTGGTCAAACATAGATACGGCAAGCATCATAAATACACCTATCTTAAAATTAGCCTGATAAATACCCACTTGGTCAAGCCCTGCCAAATGCGAAAGCAAAGGCTTATCTATCACATTTACCATAATACTCGCCATACCGGCAGGGATAAACGGCCAGGAAAACGCAAACATTTGCTTAAAAAGTTTTTTGTCAAAGGTAAGGCGTAAATCTTCTTTTATTACTGGCAGCAGCAAAATAAGTGATGTAAGCGACGCAAGTACCCCCGCCATAAAAATACCGTCAACACCTGTCTTAAAATAAGCCAAAGCAAGCAAATTGCCCGCTACATTTACCATAATTGAAAGCGTGCGGATGATAACAAAATGCCAAGCGCGGTGTTCAAAGCGTAGTTTGGCAAACGGTATAATGTTCATAGCGTCAAGCGCAAGGATAAAACAGCAGTATTTTATAAGGTAAGCGTTTTGCGCGCCGATACCCAAAGCGGCGGCAATCAGCGGGCTTATCAAATAAAGCAGTACGGAAATCACGCAGGAACTTACAACTACGGCATTAAACGGGGTGGAAAATACATTTTTGTCTTTATGTTCTTGTGCAAAGCGCAGGTAGGCCTGGTCCATACCGTACTGATAGATAATATTAAAAAGCGCCATAAAGGCAAAAACCGTTGCTATAATGCCGTAGTCGGAAGTTATAAGATAGTAAGTATAAACGGGAACAAGAAAAAAGTTAAAAAGCCGCGCCGCTATGGTAGATGTACCATAGATTAGTGTTTCCTTGGCTAATTTTTTTACGCCGCTTTGCTTTTTGCTTTTTACTTGTTGCGTCATCTTTATAATTTGGGCAGTAAATCCTGTAATATTTTAGCGAATTTGCCTTCAATTTTTTTGGTTTCTTCCAAAGTTTCTTTATGGCTTAAAGGCTTTTTGGAAATACCGCACCCCATATTGGTTACCCACGAAAGCCCGCAGATTTTCATACCCAGCGGCCTTGCGGCGAGTACTTCCGGTACGGTTGACATCCCGACGACATCCGCGCCCAAAATCTTAAAGGCTTTAATTTCCGCCGGTGTTTCAAAATTAGGGCCGGTTGCGGCAAAATATACGCCTTCTAAAGCATTTATTTTATTCTTTTTTGCTATGGATAGAACTGTTTTTCTTATGTCTTTATCGTAAGTATCGGTTAAATCACAGAACATCGGGCCGAAGGCCGGGTCATAATTGCCGATAAGCGGATTGTTTGCCATAAAGTTTATATGGTCTTTTAAAACGCAAAGGCTGCCGGGTTTAAGTTTTAAATTTAGCGAGCCTACCGCCGCAGATACCAAAAGTGTTTTTACGCCTAACATCCAAAGCGTGCGTATGGCAATGGCAATATCTTTCATCGGGTGGCCTTCGTAATAGTGAAAGCGCCCCTGCATAACGGCTATTTTTTTGTTTTTATATTCGCCGAAAATCAAATTACCGCTGTGCCCCGCGACGGTACTTCTTAGAAAGCCCGGTATTTGGGCATAAGGGATAACTGTTTTGTTTTTAAGTTCCGGTACGCAGTTGGCAAGCCCGCTGCCTGTAATTAAGGCAATTTCGGGTTTGAAATTTTTAGTTTTTTTGCTGATAAAAGCCGCTGCTTTTTTTACGGTTTGAAGTTGTGTCATACTCTCTCCTTAAATAAAAAGTCCGCTTGGCGTAAAGGCATTTTGTATATGTTCAAGTTTGCCTTCCGTTATGGCTATTATATCAAACATTAAAGCGGTGTACGGTGTTTTATATTGTTTAAGATATAACATAGCCGCCGCAGCGACTTTCTGCTGTTTTGCTTTTGTTACTGCCGCAACGCCCCCGCCGAATGCCTTACTCGAGCGCTGTTTAACTTCCACAAAAATTATTGCACCGTCTTTTTGTGCGATTATATCTACTTCTCCTTGCGGACAAAGATAATTTCTTGTAAGGATTTTATAACCCTTGCTTTTGAGATATTCTGCGGCTTTATCTTCTGCTTTGTTGCCCTGCTTTCTTAAAAATGAAAACATTATTTATTTTCCTCAGGCGGGAATAGCCCCCCGTAAAGGGAAAGTAAAGGCTCAAAAGTCATCCTGTGCTGGCGGCAGGGGCCGTGCTGGCGTATGGAAGCAATATGGCTTTTTGTGCCGTAGCCTTTATGTCCGGCAAAATCGTACATCGGATGGACGGAGTCTATAATATCCATAAATTTATCCCTGCTGACTTTGGCTATAATGCTTGCCGCCGCTATGCAGAGCGATTTGGCGTCGCCGTCAATAACGGCTTGTTGCGGGTGGTGGATAAAGGGGATAGTTTTATTACCGTCAACAAGAACAAAGATATTATCATTTTCAAAAAAAGCGAGCGCGCGACGCATAGCCAAAAAAGTTGCTTGAAGGATATTTAATTTATCAATTTCTGCCGCACTTGCATATCCGGTGCGCCATAAAATCGGCAGGGTAATAAGTTCGTTAAAGATTTTTTCGCGTTTTTTGGGCGTAAGTTTTTTACTGTCGTTTATCTGCGCCATTAAAGGGTGTGAGTAAAGTTCCTGCGGAATATAGCAGGCCGCGGCGGTAACAGGGCCGGCTAAAGGGCCTCTGCCCGCTTCGTCAACGCCTATTAATTTGCCGAAAGGGTTATCCTTTAAAAAGTCTAAATCAAATTCCGTAAGGTTCATAAAATAATTTTACTAAATAATAAGAATATATCTTCATATCCTAATGGGAATATATAAAAATAATTTCTAATCTTTTTTATTTATAGTATAATTAAAAAAGATTAAGTTTTTAGTTTAATTTGAGCGGAAGGTTAAAATATGCGGAAAAATAAAGAAAAACCGCAAAAACGCGGGAAAGAACCCGAAGATAATTTTACTCCTGCTTTTAAAGCCCTTATAGAACAACTTGACGGCGGAGGGTGGCAGATAATTACTTTTGAAGTAGATAATCACGAAGAACAATCCCGGGGGTAAGGGAAAGGCGCGGTTTTAAGCCGCGCCTTAGTTTTTTACCGTTAAAATGCTGGTATTTCAATATAAATTTCAACTGTCGGTATGCTTTTTATAAATAAAATTAAAAACGGCAAATTACTTTTTATCAGGGCTTGCCGCGGTAATTTCTTTAAGGCCGTCTTGTTGCGGCGTAAGATATTTTTTTAGTGAAAAGAAACATATCCCTGCGGTAGCGGCAATAGAACCTATAACAAGCCAAGGCAGAGGGGAATAAACAGGGGATAATTTATCCATCATAATTCCGGCAAGAAAAATCCCTGCGGAAACACCTGCCTGATTTGAAAGAACATAAAGCCCTTGAAAGCGTCCCCTTTTATTATCCGGTGCGATATTGGAAACTAAAGTCTGTCCCGAAGGCATTACG
>CADAXZ010000081.1 GCA_902791965.1 Candidatus Proelusimicrobium bovinum
TCTATGGAATTTTTAATACGGTTTATGCTGTCGCGTATAATTCCTCCGAATGCTTGGGAAAAAGATTTAACAGTATATAAAAGCCCCATAATAAGGCCGATTTCTTTGCAATTTTATCTGCAAGAACAGCACTTGTTGCCGCAATAATCCTAAACCTTACTTTTTTTACCAAACTTACTATAGCGGCAGGTTATCTTATAGGGATTGCAGTATTGTCAGCACAAGGTTTTATGGTATTACTACTTAAATGAAGAAACTCTTCTTAGGGCTTAGCATTATTTATATTTTAAGCGGTTTTGCTTTTGCACAAACCGCTAAACAGTTTTTTGACCAAGCCCTAAAATCAAACGACAATAACGAAAAAGTAAAACTGCTTACTAAAGCCATTGATAAAGACCCTAAATTTATAAACGCCTATCATTACCGTGCAGATGCCTATAAGGCAAACGGGCAATTTAAAAAGGCTTTAGCGGATTATAATAAAATTATTACGCTTTCCCCTAAAGATCCTTTTAAATATTATGCCCGTGCTTTGGCTTACATCCAAAGGAATGACTGCTCCGCCGCTATTGAAGATTTAAACCAAGCCATAAAATTAAAAAATACTTATGAAGATTTTTATTATAACCGCGCAGTATGTTATATGAAGTTAGAAAAGTATTCCCCCGCCGTAAAAGATTTGGAAAAAATAAAAGATAAAAAAGACCACGCAAGACAAATAGACCTTATGAAAGGCGAGGCTAATTTTTTCCTTTACCGCTATGATAAAGCACGCCAGATTTTTACCGATTTACTTGCCCAAAACCCCGATGACGAACAAGCCCTTTTTTATATGGGCAGGATATTTTACAATAATGAATATTATGACGAGGCTATTTCCTATTTCAGCAAGGCTTTAAACCGCAAAGCGGATTTTGATACTGCGTGGCTTTTGCGGGCTTCCGCATTTAAGGAAACAGGAGATTATTCCCAAGCCGCACAAGACTATACAAAACTAATAGCATTAAAGCCGGAATATACTTATTATAACCGCCGCGGGCTTATCTATGAAGATATGGACGATTGGCCTGCCGCTGTTGAAGATTATTCCTATGCCATAGCATTAAATTCAAAATGGGCAATTGCCTACAACAACCGCGGTTATGCCTATATGAAGTTAAAAGATTACAAAAAAGCCAAGGCGGATTTTGATACTTCTTTAAAACTTTCCCCGCATTTACCGACTACGCTTATAAATATGGCCGGATATTATTGGTATGTAAAAAAAGACAAGCGCAATATGTATAAATACTTGGATTTAGCCCTTAAATATAATTTTAAGGATATAGATTCTTTATACGAAAACGGCAAAAAAGCGTGGATGTTCAAAAATATCAACAATACCGTAGAATTTAGAAGTTTTATCGCCGGATATAATAAATAAATTTACTTATAAAAATAGGTATAATCGGGACGGATGTCGTAAATGTCGGAAGATACAGGCAAGGTATCCGTTAAAGGTACTATATATTTTTCTTCCTGTAAAGGTACTATCACAACACCGGATTTTGCTTTAGCGTTTTTATTAACAGATTCTTTGTTATTTTTATTTGCTGTTTTATCACTCACGCCGCTGTTTACTTGTTTATTTTCATCATCTGAGATATTTTTGCCGTACATATCGGCAATATTGTTTCTGTCCGCTTTAAATACCACGACTGCATAAGCGGGCGGATTATCCGCGGAAGTATCTTCATAAAAGGTTATGCGTACAGGCAGGGCAGTACTGCCGCGCTTATTCATCAAATCATTAATGCGCCAAGGCAAAGCAATACTGTCATAATTATAAAGCAGACGGATTTTTTTACGGGAAGTTAAAACTTTTTTATACACACCTTCCTCATTAATGCCTTTTACGGCTACCGGCTTTTTATCTTTAATATCAAAATCATTTTTATTGGTTTTTACTACAGTTGCTTCCTTTATTGTTAAATCAGAAACATCCCCCAAATCTTTAAGTGCGGCATTTACCGCTAACCCCTTGCCCGCCGCACCTGATGAGGCATAATAAACACCGCATACAGTTTGGCTGTATCTGTTCCATAAGGAATTATCATCCTTAGAAGTTGTACTTTCAGTTGTGTTTTTATTTTGTGTATTTTTATTATCTTCGGGATTAGTATTTTCCCAGATTACATCAGTAATTTTTGTACCGCAAATTGTATAGCGTATAAACTCATTTATCTGGCGGGAAGATAACATTTCGTCATCCTGTTCCGGTTTTACAGAAACGGCCTGCGCTGTTTTATTGCTATCAGATACGGGGGTATCCATAGGCATTACAAAAACTTCAGCAAAGCCGGAAACAGATATAAAACAAAACAGCAATATAAGGAAAAATCTCATCTTACATATACGGTATAAAATAAATCAAACCGTTTTTTAACATCAAATCCCCCCAAGAGGGAACTCCGTTTATATCTAATAAAACAGATATTCTGGAGAAATTCTCAAACGGTATATCCGCCGCGGAAGAAAGAGGGCTGTTGCGCATCTGCAAAACAACGGGGATTTTGTTTCCGTTGACACCTTTAAGCCCTGTGAGCGAGTTTGCAAAGGCTTCTCTTGCATCATTGGTAAACAAAATTGATTTTTTACTGCTGTATTTAAAATAAGAACTTAAACGCGTACCGTACTTATCTGCCGAAAGGCCTTCTTTTAAAATGGTCTGCAATTCTTCCGCACTTAAAGAAATGCCTTTATAAATATTATGTCTGCTGTAAAATTTAGGATAAGGTACAGAGCGTGCAAGTTCCCCGACAGAAACGAAATCCTGTAAATTATGCACTTTGTAAATAGCATTGGAAAGTTTAGGCAGCATACTGTGTTCTTCTGCCGCGCCTATCCCGTACATAATATTAAGGGCCTGCTTGGGAGTAAAACCAATACCTTTAAGCAAAGAAAACCCGAATTTCTTACCGTTTAAACTTATATTTGTAGCATTATCATTAGGAGAAAAACGCCCCAATTTAGCCTTAGGCTGTAAAAGTTCCAAAGGATACGGCATCTGTATTGATGTAACGGAAGAATTCATCGTATAGTGATATTTAGATATAAGATTTTTATAACGCATTAATAAAGACGGATTATCCTTAAAGAAAGATATTTTATCAAAATGGAAATCAAAAAATAAATTTTTAAAGGCTGTATTCATAAATTCTTGTATCGTCGGCAGTTTAATATAATAAGAATGGCTGTGTAAGTCAGACTTAACGGCAATACCAAACACGCCTTTATCCGATACTAAAGGCCCGCCGCTAAATCCTTTTTTTATACTTGGCACTCCTAAATAATAACCGATACTATTTTCCCATAAATTAACGCTGCCCAATATTTCCTGCGGCATAAAAACAAAACCTTCATTACCCGGATAGCCCGCAACAGCAAAATCCGCTCCGGCAGCAGGTTCTTTTAATGATATTTTAAAAGGCTTAAGACCTTTTATCAAAGAAGGCTCAGGAACTAAAAGGGCCAAGTCATACCCTAAAGATGTATCCTGATAGACCAAAACCGCTTTACCGCTGCGTCCTGCCGCATTAGATAATTTAAAAAGTCTGGCTTCCGGCATCATTTTTAAAGGAGATGCTATACTATAAGGAGTTATCAAAGTATATCCCGGATTAGCGTGCAACACATGGGCAGATGTAAAAATAAATTTAGCCCCTTTATAATCCACATAAAAACCTGTTCCATGTCCACGGTCTGAAAATATTTGGAATACAGAGCCTTTTACTTTCTTTAAGAAAGGCTTTTTAGTCATAAATGCCGGCATAGCCTGCTGGTAAGAGAGTAAAGGCGGAGTTAAAGGCGCAGGCAAAAGATTAGGATTTATTTCGGAAGAGACATCTTTCAACGGGCCTTGTAAAAAAGAGGGATTAAAATATGAAGCAAAACCTTCCGTTCTTGTTATTCCGTCTTTACCGGCATTAAATATGTTCTTAGTATTTTGCCATAAAGAAGATAACTTCCCTGCAAAATATAATTTTGCCCTGTCAAAAACCCCCAAATACTTATAATATTGTTTTGCGGCATTTTGCAAGTCATAGGTTCTGTTGGATAAAACCGCCTGTGCGGACAATAAAGATTTTTGATTTTCAATACCGCCTTGTTGATTAAAAATACGGTATTTTTTTAGCACATCAAACTCAGCCGTTTTTTGGTTATAAGCCGCTTGTGCAAGATTTGCTTTTGCTTTATCCGCCTCTACACCGCTTAAAGAAGCCGTACGCGCAGAAGTATTTGCTTCATTTTTAAGCGTACTTAAAGTTTTAAGCCTTAATTTATTATCAAGTTTCGCGGCGTAGCCGTAATCAATTTTTTTGCCTAAAAATAATTTAAAGTTATTTTTAAATCTTAAAAGAGTATTTTTAGTATCGGCATATTGTGCGATTTTACTGTAATTATTCCTTATAAACGCTAACTTTCTGCCTCTGTCAGTTATTTTGGCAGCTTTAAGCGCGCTGTAAGCAGAATCTGCAATACCTATCCCTTTTGCACCGATTTTAAATAAACCTACTGCGCCCCAAAGCGCCAAAATAATATCGCCGGAAACTGCAGCCCTTTCCAAATAACCGTACTTATTTTGTAAGGCACGTTTAGCATCAGCAGATTCTTTTGTTATTACGGCTGATTGGGTAAGTGCGTTTTTTATACCGGGATATTTAAGCAGTAATGCCCTGTCCAAATCATATTCTTCCGTAGCGGTTATATCATCAAGCCGCAGATTAGCAAATTCTAAAGCGATCTTAGTTTTATTTCCTAACGGTATACCTGTTGAAAGTAATTCCCCTGCCAAAAAAGGTTTTATAACTTTATTTATATCCCTTGCGCTTCCGTATTTATGCAAAATAGCAATGCTTTGCGAAGTGCCGCTGCCGGCTAATATTTTTGCTATATCCGTAAAAACATTGTGATATGCATATTTACTTTTATACTGTGTACGGGATGAAACTTTACCTAAATAATGACCGCCGTGTGTTGTAATTTTTTTAGCATAAAAACTTAAATCCAAATATTCATACCAAGAAGAGCCTTCTTGTTCTTTTTGCGTATACCTGTTTAAAAGGCTGTCTATTTCCGGCCAAGCCTCAGCCGAAGTCAAACCGCTAAAACCTAATGCTAAAATCTCTGCGAAAACGGAACTGTCTTCGCTGCGTTCAATAAGAGCCTTAACCGTACGGGCATAAGCCGTTTTATCCGCGCTGTAAAGTATAGCGCCGGACATAATACTTTCTGCTGTTTCGCTTAAAATAAAAATACCGACTTTTTTTTCTTTATAATTACTGAAGAATCCGTCGCCTAAATTTTTAAAATTCTGTTTACTTAAATATAAATTATGATAGGACAAAGCAATACCGCGGCTTTCTTTATTCAAAACAGGTTTACCGTTAAATTCAAGGCCGTTTAAAACAGAAAGGGCTTGCGCATTTAAAAGTTGGGGACTTAAAATTTTTAAATATGCTTCTGTTATTTTTATTGCGGCAGCATCTGTTTTTGCAACATTATTTTTACGCCATTTTATCTCTTTGGCGGCATACGCTTTATAATCCGCATAAGCCTTGCCGACAGGATAATTTTGCAAAATACCGGATAATTTTTGGGAATAAAAAGTTTTATTTTTATCAGGGAATTTATTTTTTATTTCTTCTTTAGCCGCAGCAAGATACTGTTTTTCAAACATATCATACGGCATTATCTGCAAGACAGAAATATTACGACCTAAATAAGAAAGCAAATCATTTGTGAGTTTTGAAATTTCCTTTTGAGCGGAAGCCCTTACATAAGCAGGCCACATATTGGCATATTTATCTTTGCCAATTCTTGTTAAATCAGCAATTTTTTTTGCTTCGGCTGAATTTTCAAGCCTGTCTATTTCTTCTTTTGTCTGCTTGTTTAAATTATTTTCATAGTCATCAATTACGCTTCTATTATAGACTAAATCTATAAGGCCTAAATCTTGCTTTTTTTGTTCTGCAAGAGATGATAATTCCCCGGAAAGCAAAGCAAAAGACGGACTTTGTGCAAACATCACAAAAGCCAGAATTAAGCAAATAATTTTATGATTAAAGCCTTTAATATTTAACATATATAATAAATGTTAAT
>CADAXZ010000082.1 GCA_902791965.1 Candidatus Proelusimicrobium bovinum
CCCTATATGGGCATCAGGCAGATTGGGATTTAAAGATATAGCCTTTTGATAATCTTTTAAAGCGGCATCTTTATCGCCAAGCGCCGCATTGGCAATAGCACGGTTATAATAAACTTCAGGCACATTCGGCTGTCTTGCGGCCAGTTCGTTAAATTTGTTTAAAGATTCCCTGTAATTCCCGCCGGCATAAGCATTTGAAGCATCTTTAAAAAGAGCCTCCGCAACGCTGTCTTTTTTGCTCCTTAACTGCTGGCTGTTGCCTTGGGCAAGATTTGCCATATTCTGTGCTTGCAGTGCACCTTCCTGATTGCCTTGTTGTTTGTAAAGGTCTGCGGCGGCTTTAGCATCCTGCGCTGCCCCTTTATTATCCCCTAAAGATGCTCTTAAACGCGCCCTGTTTAAATAAGCAGAAGCATTATTTTTATCAGCCTCTATCGCTTTTGTATAATCGCTATAAGCAGCCTGATAATTTTTATTTTGCAAATTGGCAGCCGCCCTTTGGGTATATAAATCAGAAGGATTAGAAGTATTACCTATGGCTTTATCGTAATCTGCTATTGCGCCTTCATAATCGCCTTTTGCCATTTTACTTTTTGCATCAGACAGATAATCCAATGTTGTTTTTTCAGCAGAATTATTTCTGGCGGAAGTCTTTGCCTGTGCGGACGCCGCAAAAGCATTAAAATCCCCCAAGTCAACTTCCCCGGAATTTAATCCGGCGGAAACTTTTTTAAATTTTTCTACCATATTTTTTTTATCTGCTTTATCAAAAGAAGATGATGCGTCAGAAAGGCTTTTTGTAAGTTCCTTTTTAAATTGTGTTGTTGTTTTATTATCGGCCTGTTGCACAGGTAAAGAAGTCTTAAGTTCTGCCGCCGCTTTTGCAAGTTTTGCTTTTGCCGCTACTCTGTTTTTAGGTGCATTGGAAGCGCCCTGCATTTTAAGAAGATTTAAAGCATAAGATGCTTGGGAATAGTTATTTCTGTCCCCTGCGGAAGCAAACAGTTTTTGTGCCTGTTTAAAATCAGCAACAGCAGGCTGCACACGCTGAAGATTTATATTGCTTACCCCTCTGTTATAGTAAGCCTCTGCCAAATTAGGGTTTATTGCTATTGCTTTTGATAAATCCGCATTTGCCGCTTTATAATCCCCTAACATCAAAAGCAATGATGCTCTGTCCAAGTACAAATCTGCCCAATCCGGTTGTAAAGCAATCGCTTTATCGTAATTAGTAAGTGCCTGTCCATAGTCCCCTTTTTGTACTAAAAGGGCGGCTTTCGCGGCATAGGCTTGAGCCTCATTAGGGCGAAGAGCAATAATTTTATCTAAACTTTTAAGCATATCTTCGCTGCTGTTGGCTTTATTAAAATCAGAAAGAGCCTTCTTAAGGGCTTTATCATCTGAATTATTTGCAGTTTCACTGCTATAAGTTTCCGTAGCGCCCACAGGCAGAGAACCGGCCTTTTTCAATAAATAATATCCGCCTGCACCAAATAAAAGAATACAAAGTAAAATACCTGCAAGCAAACCGCAAAGAAATTTCATTTTAATTCTCCTTTTTTACCGTACTGTAAGGGCAACGGTTATTCATTAAGCAAAATTCACAATGTCGGGTATCCGGCTCAAACTCTCCAAGTTCAATGCTTTGACCTGCTGAAATAAAAGTATCAAGTATTTGCTTTTCCTCAAAAATAGAAAAATCTGCAGATATTTTTTTATCTGCCGCCACAAAATAAATAGACGCTTTTCCGTTTTGCATATTCCAAGTGCGGCGTGCGCCTATACTGTAAATAGCAAGCTGCAAAGAGTTTCTAATATCAAAATTTTCATCTACTTCCGCATCTGTTTTGTAATCTATAACTTCCCAAGTACCGTCAGGTAATTTATCTATGCGGTCTATTTTACCGCGGAAAGTCCAGCCCTCATATTCAAAAATAAATTCTTTTTCCGTACTGTAAACTGTAGAATTTCTGGAATATTCTTTTTGTCCGTAAACCTCGAGCATACGCTTGCCTTTAAGATAATATTCCATTTGTTCCGATGCGCTGTGATAACCTGCCCCAAGCCAGCAACGGTTATAATAGCGTAAAATTTCGCTCGGGTCATTACTTTGGGTATGGTATGCTTCAAGCGTACGGTGTATGGATACCCCCAAAGAAGTAGCGGGTATAAGCCCTTCTCTTTTACCTAAAACATATTTAAGTTTAAATAAATAAGGACATTCCCTATAAGTTTTTACCTTTGAATAATTAAGTTCCTTAGGATTATTTGGTATCATTATTTATTTCTCAAAAAGTGGACTAAAGTATCGCCGTATTTTTCTTCCCTGTAAACTTCCAAAGTCTGAGGGGTATCAAAAGTTTCCGTTTTATGGTGCTGTAAAATTATTATGCCTTCTTTAGCAAGCAAACCGGCTTGTGCTACTTTATCCAAAACAGGCGAGGAAAACTTTAAAGGATTATTATTTATATCTCTGTAAGGCGGGCCCATAAAAATTATATCGTAGCCTTCGCCTTCGCTATAAGCATAAAGCCAATTAAGTTCTTTGGAAAGCAAATCCCCTTTAAGAGATTTTGCCCGTTGCGTAAAGCCCAAATGTTCCAAATTACGCCTTTGTGCCTTAAGGCAAGCCGGTTCTTTATCTACCATAACAACTTTTAAAGCGCCTCTTGAAAGCGCTTCTAAAGAAACATTCCCCGTACCGGCAAACAAATCCAACATTACCGCACCGGTTATGCGCGGGCGGATAATATCAAAAACGGATTGTTTTATTCTGTCCGAAATCGGCTTTACCGGCAAATTTTTTGATACAGAAAAAATTTTTCTGCCCCTTGCCGTACCTGCTATTATTCTCATTTTAAATGTGTGCTATTCCTTCTTTAATGGCATATCTTATTAAATCTGCCTGTTTATGTATTTTAAGTTTGCGCATAATATTGTTCCTATGCACATGTATTGTATTAACGGAAAGGCCGTATTCTTCCGCCATTCTTTTACTGCTGTATCCTTCCGCAATAAGTTGTAAAACTTCTTTTTCCTTAGGGGTAAGGCCTTTTCTGCGCCCCCTTCTGCTGCGTTTGGCAACTATGGGGTTTTCTATATATTTTCTTACCGCGGGGGAAAGGAAAGTTTTACCTTCATTTACTGCTTCAATGGCATCAAGCATATCTTGGGTATCAGCCATTTTTACAACAAAACCTTTAGCCCCTGCTTTTAAAGATTTTTCTACGGAAACTCTGTCATCATACATACTTAAAATTATAACTTTGGCGCCGGGTATCTTTTTAACAAGTTTGCGTGTAGTTTCTATACCGTTTAAAAGCGGCATAGATATATCTACCAAATAAATATCCGCTGTATTATTTTGGGCAAAATCCATAAGTTCTTTACCGTTGGAAAATCCGCCGACTAATTCTATATCTTTGCCCTTGCGTTCCAAAACGGCTTTTATGCCGTCGCGTACAATTATATGGTCATCAGCCATTGCTATTTTTATCATACAATCCTCTTATAAGAAATTATCGGGCAGACAACTTTTATCTTTGTCCCTTTACCCGCCTTGCCTTCTATACAAAATGTACCGCCGATATGGAAAACATTTTCTTTCATACCCAAAACACCCAACTTATTGGCATCGCGGCTTTGTTCTTCTTTGTATCCGATACCGTCATCCTGCAAAGTTAAAATTATATTTTCGGCCCGTTTTAAAAAGCAAATTTTTACTTTTTTTGCTCGGGCGTGTTTTACGACATTGTTTAACGCTTCCTGAACAATTTTAAAAAGAATTATCTTTACGCTTTCCGATATTTTTATCTTATCATTTATCTTGTAAATATATTCTACCTTTAAGTTAACGCAAGCGCAAAAAGAATCTAAAAAACCCCTTATTGCCGAATCCAGCCCTACATCTTCCAACTGGGGCGGCCGCAGGTTAATTACGGCCTTTTTAATCATAGACATAGAACTTACCACAGCCTTTTGCAGTTTATCGGCATCGGTAAGCGCTGTTTTTATTTTACCGTCTTTTATATCTTCTTTAAGTATAGCCAAAAGGGAATTAATTGCAACAGCGGCAGTACCTATTTCATCATGTATTAAAGAGGCAAGTTTGCGTTTTTCTTCTTCACGGCTTTTAAGCATCAGGCGTACTATACTGGGGCTGTCGCCTTCCGCTACCATAAAAGATTTAGCGTCTGTCAAGTTTGGCGAAATACGTCTTACTATGCCAAGCACTTTATCTACGCTGCCGTCTTGCTGTGTAAAAGGCACTAAAAGTGTTTTATAAAGCACCGAAGAATAACCGTCTAAAAACCACTCATAACATACCTGATTATTTTCAAACGCCTTTTTATGAGAATTTATATGTATGGAATTTTCTACTAACTGCTTTCTGAAATCTTTCGGGAAACCTTCTCTGCAGCCATAAATAAAAGCACATTTGTTTCTCTTATCCAGCAAATAAATACACGCCGGATTATTATCTTGTCTTTCTCCGATTACTTGCCCGCAAAGAGCCTTTTTATCCAGACGGCAACACAGGCTTTCTTTCTTTTTATAGATAGTCATATTTTTATTTTACTAATTTTCAAGCCGTGTTTATACTCATATAAATTGATATAATTTAATAATGAGAATTCTCAAGTCCAAATTTTTTATTTTTACCTTTGTAATTACGGCTGTACTGTGTATATTCGCTGCGGCAGCTTTTACTTATTATGTACTTACCGGTATCCCACCCGTTTACGAACTGGAAGAATACTCCCCTTCCTTAACGACAAAAGTCTTTGATAAAAATAATAATCTTATTTATGAGTTTTCCGTAGAAAAACGCCAATTAGTTCCTTTAGACGAAATACCGGTAGATATACAAAATGCCGTAATTTCTATGGAAGACAGAAACTTTTTTAACCACGCAGGGTTCTCTTTAAAAGGTATAGTAAGGGCTTTAGTAAACGATATAGTTTTAGGCAAAGCCGCACAAGGCGGCTCTACGGTTACGCAACAACTTTCAAGGGGTGTATTTTTAACAAAAGAGAAAAAACTTATCAGAAAAATAAGGGAAATTTTCCTTTCCGTACAAATAGAATATGCCTTCAGCAAGCAGGAAATTTTACAAATGTACCTTAACGAAATTTATTTCGGAGAAGGGGCTTACGGCGTAAAAGCAGCCGCAAAAAAATATTTTAATAAAGATTTGGAAGATTTAACTTTGGGCGAAAGTGCTATGCTGGTAGGGGTAATTCCTCTGCCAAGCCGCTACAATCCTTTTGCCCATAAGGAAAGTGCCAAAAAGAGAAGGGCTTTAGTGCTTAACTCTATGAAAGAAATGGGTTTTATAACTGATAAAGAAGCCAAAGCCGCCAATGCAGAGCCTTTGCCTGAAAAGCGCCCTGCGGATGATAAACCAGGCCTTTACTTTATTGAATACATAAGGCGTATACTTGAACCTAAATACGGGCTTGAAACCTTCTGGAAAGGCGGGCTTAATATTTACACTACCATAGATATAGAAAAACAAGCCGCCGCAGAAAAAATTATGAACGAACGCCTACACGATTATGATGTACGCCTTGCCAAAGATTTAGGTATAGAAGTAGTTGACGAAAATATTGCCTCTGAAGAAGTCGGTGATGAACAAGACACTTCCAATAAAGAAGAAAAACAGCCAAAAGAAGATTACCCGCAACTGCAAGGCGCATTTTATGCCAGAGATGTAAAAACAGGGGCAATCCGTATAATGATAGGAGGGCGCGACTATGAACAATCCCGTTTTAACAGGGCCACACAAGCAAAGCGCCAGCCAGGCTCATCTTTTAAGCCCTATGTTTGGATGGCCGCCTTGGAAAAGGGCTATACACCTTCCTCTCTGATAAGGGACTTGGATATGGTGTTTTATTTTGACGGCAAACAATGGCGTATATTTGATGAAGCCAAAGACCAATATTCCCTGCAACTTGCCGCCCAGCCTTTTATGTATAGTAAAGATTTTGATGTTTGGGTTGATCCTTATAAAAGAGTATATGTTCCTTACACAGCTTCGATCTACAACGGTCTGTCCCGCCTGTTCGGGATGGCGTTTGATATCCCCTACAGTGTCTGCCTCATTGTCATGGCA
>CADAXZ010000083.1 GCA_902791965.1 Candidatus Proelusimicrobium bovinum
AAAATGCAGGCCGGTAGTCGGCTCATCTAAAATATAAAGCGTTTTTCCCGTGCTGCGCCTTGAGAGTTCGTCGGCAAGTTTAACCCTTTGGGCTTCCCCGCCGGAAAGAGTTGTGGAACTCTGCCCCAATTTAATATATCCCAAGCCGACATCCTGTAAAGTTTTAAGTATGTTTTTGATTTTTGGCATAGCGTCAAAAAACTCAACTGCTTCATCAACGCTCATATCCAAAACTTCGGCAATATTTTTGCCTTTAAATTTAACTTGCAGGGTATCTTCATTAAAGCGTTTGCCGCCGCAGGCTTCGCATTTGACATAAATATCAGGCAAAAACTGCATTTGTATTTTTAAGATGCCGTCACCTTGGCATTCCTCGCATCTGCCGCCTTTTACATTAAAGGAAAATCTGCCCGGTTTATAGCCGCGGCGTTTTGCTTCGGGCATTTGTGCAAAAAGTTCCCTGATATGCGTATAAACGCCCGTATAAGTTGCGGGATTGGAGCGCGGTGTTTTACCTATTGGTGTTTGGTCAACTATGATGATTTTATCTATATTTTCCAAACCTTTTATGCTGTCGTGTAATCCGGGCTGGTCCTTTGCGCCGTAAAACTTTTTTGCCAAAGCGCGGTACAAAATATTATGTATCAGCGTGGATTTACCCGAGCCGGAAACACCGGTAATTGCCACAAAAAGGCCGAGGGGTATTTTTACATCAATATTTTTCAAATTAAATTGTTTTGCCCCTTTAATTTCAAGCCATTTTTGGGAAGGCTTCTGCGGGTTTAAATTAGGCTCAATTTTTTTGATGCCGTTAATATATTGCGCCGTAATAGAAGTGTTGTTTTTTAAAAATTCGTCTTTCGGGCCTTGGGCTACAACCGTTCCGCCGTTTGCGCCTGCGCCCGGGCCTATTTCAATAAGGTGGTCTGCCGACATAATAGTATCTTTATCGTGTTCAACTATTATAAGTGTATTATCCAAATCCCGCAGTTGTTTAAGCGTTTGGATTAAGCGGTCATTATCGCGGCTGTGCAGGCCGATAGTCGGCTCGTCAAGCACATAAAGTACACCTGTAAGCCCGCTGCCTATCTGCGTTGCAAGATGTATACGCTGTGCTTCCCCGCCGGAGAGAGTTTGGGATTTCCTTTCAAGCGTAAGATAATTAAGCCCTACGCTGTTTAAAAATCCTAACCTTGCTTTTATTTCTTTAAGCACCTGTTTTGCTATTATTTGTTCTTTGGAAGTTAATTTAAGGTTATTTACAAAATCCAAGGCGGCGCTTACCTGCATAGCGGTAATTTGTGCTATGTTTTTACCGTTTATATATACTGAAAGCGCTTCTGGTTTAAGTCTTTTGCCTTGGCATACGGGGCAGGTAATTTCCCTCATAAAGCGGTTGAACACTTCTTCTTTAACGAACTCGCTTTCGCTTTCTGTGTGGCGGCGTTTAAGATTCCCGATTACACCTTCAAAACTTATTTCTCTGTCGCTGAAAGCACTCTCGTAAAATACATCTTCGCCGCCGTATAAAAGGATTTCTTGTTGGCGGCGGGTTAAATCTTTCCAAGGTTTGTTCATGGGTATTTTTTGGGATTTACATACGGAACTTAAGATTTCATAATAATATCCTGCCCAGGAGTTTTTCCAACGGTTAGTTCTGTTTGTAACAGGGGAATTCCAAGCGGCTATTGCGCCTTCGTTTATTGTCAGTGAGGTATCTGGCACTACTAAATTTTCGTCAATTTCAATTTTAACGCCAAGCCCGTTGCATTCGGCGCAAGCACCTTGCGGCGCATTAAAGGAGAATAATCTCGGCTCTAAATCGCCGAAGCCTATGGCGCAATGCGGGCAGGCATTATTTTCGCTATAAGTAAATTCTTCTTTCCCTTTATAAATTTTTACAAGCCCTTTAGAATATTTTACGGCAAGTTCCAAAGCATCGGTTATGCGCTCTTTATCTGCTTCATCTATATAAATTTCATCTATGAGTAAATCAAGGTTATGTTTTTTGTAGCGGGCGAGTTCGGGCGGATTATCAAGGCTGTAAGGAACTGTGTTGTATATAATTTTTACAAAGCCTTCCTTTTTAAATTTTTTAAAAAGTTCTTCATAACTGCCTTTTTTACCCTGTACTACGGGTGCGGAAATTATTACGGTTTGCTGGTTAAATTTTTTTAGTATGTCTTTTGTTATTGCTGCTATGGACCATTGTTCCACAGGTTTACCGCACTTAGGGCAATGTCTGTGCCCGATACGCGCAAAAAGCAGACGGAAATAATCATAAATTTCCGTAACGGTGGCTACGGTAGAACGCGGATTGCGCGCGGGGTTGCGCTGCTCTATGGATATAGCGGGGGAAAGTCCGTCAATAAGTTCCACATCAGGCTTTTCCATAAGTTCCAAAAATTGCCTTGCATAAGCAGACATACTTTCTACATAGCGTCTTTGGCCTTCTGCGTAAATTGTGTCAAAAGCAAGGGAACTTTTGCCAGAGCCTGAAAGCCCTGTAATGACGACTATCTGGCCTTTAGGAATTTTAAGATTTATGTTTTTTAAATTGTTGGTTTTAGCACCGATAATAGTAATATGTTTCATACAATTAAATTATATAAAGTATTGGGTATAACCGTAAATTTATAGCGCTAAAAGCCAAATATTTTATTGCCTTATAGATAAGTATTTTTGTTTAATATAAATATGGACGAAATTACAAAAATATATGAGATAAAAAAGAAAATGATAGTAGGTTTTCTGCTGTGTCTTGTGGGCTTGGCAGTAGTGGGGTATGTATATAAATCCGGTGCTTTTTATTCCAAAATAACATTAGACCGGATTACAAATACTGTTTATTTTAAAGGGATTTTTACTAATAAAAAGATAGAAGCACTTATTTCCGTGAGAGGGTTTAAAGTTAAAGCCGATTATAAAGGCGTGGTAAGCAGCCTGTGTTATAATTTGCAGATGCTTAAACCAAGGAATGAAAAACAAAATATTTTTCCGTTTTGTATTTCTGATTCCGCAAAACTTAAATCTATTGAAAAACAAGCCAATTCATTTTTGGAAGACGGTGATATGATGGTTATAAGTTTTTCTGTGTTTTCCATAAGTAATTTTATTTGGTTTTTGGTAGGTATATTAATTACGGCAGGCGGTGCTTTTGAGTTCTGGCGTAATTTAAAGAAAATGAAATAGCAAATTAGAATGATTTATAAAATTTGCCCCCGTTTTTATACGGGGGTTTTATTATGTGCAAACAAAAATACCTTCCTGAATATAAATCTGTATTTAACAGATTATAAATTTTTATCTAAGATTTTATATTGATACGGTTATATAATAAATAAGAAAAAATAAAACCCCGCCGATTGTGTAGGCGGGGTTTTGAAAACTTAAGTTATATTTTAATCCATATACTCGCCGTTTACTATGCTTATAGCGGCTGTATCTACGGGGATTACGGTCTTTTCGTCAAGGTTAACTTCATAAGTGCCGCAGGATATGGGGAAGGACTTCATATTTGAGGCAGATGTCCCTAATTTACCGTTTACTTTGCAGGAAACTTTATAAATCGGCGTACCAGTTTTTACGGTTGTCCAATCGCGGTCATTGCTCATTAACACTTGGCCTTTTGCCCTTTTTGCTTTATCTATTGCCATAATATAAGCATCAATATCTTTTGCATAGAATCTCTTTAAAAGGATTATGGCTTGTTTTCTTTCATAAGAAAGTTTCTTTTCAAGCAAGGCTTGGCGTTCCTGTGCATCCATATCGCGGTAATCGGCGACGGTGGTTTTTGCGGCTTTAACTTCTTCCGCATTTGCTTTTTCATAGAGCATATCTGCAGCCTGCGCCTGATTTTCCGCTTGTTGTGCGGCTATCTGGCGTTTAAGTTCCTGTTGTTCTCTTTCTTCTTTGCTAAATAAATATTTGCCTTGGTAAATATTTTGGTCGTCTTCATAAACTTTAGGAACTGCCGTACCGAAATCCAAATCAAGATATTCTTCAGGTGCGCTGACTTCGTTAAAATCAAGTGTAAGTGTACCGTCTGAACTTAAAATACCTTTTTGTTCGGCTTTTGCGTGTATAGTATTTAAAAAAGAAGAATAATTTACATTAATATTGACTTGGTCCGGCATATATTTCCTTGCAACACCGTATTCAAGAAGTTCTTCCACAAAAGTATCATTAAAATTAAGTTGGATATTTTTGTGTTCGCTATACCAGCAGCAACGGGTTATACAGGCTCTGTCCGTATTTATGCGGTCTTCTGCCGAAGGCGGATCAAAACGCAAATCTAATTTATAGCAGACATCAGCATGAGAGCCGTCAAGGTCTGTTTTAGAAGAAACAATACTTATCCATTGTTTCGTCGAGTCGCCGTCTGTGGTACTCATTCCCACGCAGCCGCTTAAAAACAGCGGCATTAAAATAACAGGTAAAAGTTTTCTCATAATATGATTATACCCTATTTTTCAAAATAATAATATAAATTATAATAGCATTTTATTTAAGTTTTTTTGCCAATTATAATATAATATATATAAACCAGATTTCTATTTGCAAAAGTCTAAGGAGGTAAGTTTATGAAATATTTAGTAGTTTTTGCAGCGGCCTTGTTTATTTTTGGTGGATGTTCATCTTCCGCAAAGAAAGAGGATGCTTCTTACAAAAATAAAGTTCAAGCAGGCTATAATGCACAGCAAGGGGATATTTTAGACGAAGAATTTGATTTACTTGTCGCTCCGGAATATGACTATGAAACAGAAGTCCCTTATGAAGTCCAAATAAAAAATACTCCGGCTAAACAAAACGGCAAAGCAGCTAAAAGCAAAGGGGCTAAAAAACCCGTCGCCATAAAACAATAAAGATAAAATGAACGGTTTAACGGCGGATCAACAAAAGCAGGAAGCCGAAAGGCTTTTTGCCTTACTGTCTACAATAACTAATTTTAAGACAAAGGAAAAATTTTCTTATGAAGATTGTCTTAAAATAGCACCGCTGTCTTTGCGCATAAATCAATTAAAACAGAAAAATGATGCCTTAATCCTTGCACATTATTATTGTACGCCGGATATAGTTTACGGTATTGCGGATTTTAAGGGTGATTCGTATGCTTTGGCATCTAAAGCGGTAAACGCAAAAGAAAAAAATATAATTTTTTGCGGCGTTTACTTTATGGCGCAGACGGCAAAGATAATAAACCCTGATAAAAATGTTTTTCTGCCGCCCGTAACAGCAGGATGTTCTTTGGCGGACGGTATCACTGCTGAAGAAGTTAAAGAACTTAAACAAAAATATTCTGATGCCGCCTTTGTGTGTTATATAAACAGTACGGCGCAAGTTAAGGCTTATTGTGATGTTTGTGTAACTTCTGCAAATGTATATGATATAGTTGCTAAACTTCCGCAAAAGCAAATAGTTTTTGTGCCTGATTTATTTATGGCAGAAAATATCCGTACAGAACTTAAACGCCGCAATATAGAAAAGGAAGTTTTTTTTTTTTTTTTTTCCTGCTGCGTACACGATAAATATACTGTGCAGGATATTGAAGAAATTAAAAAAAATCATCCGTCAGCAAAAATAATAAGTCATCCGGAATGTGCTAAAGAGGTTTCCGGTTTAAGTGATTATTGCGGCAGTACTTCGGGTATGCTGGCTTATGTAAAGAACAGTACGGCAACGGAATTTGCCGTTTTAAGCGAAAACGGTATTATAAACAGTTTGGAACTTGAAAATCCTTCAAAGACTTTTTATTCGACAGGCAGAACTTGCGCACAGATGAAGCGCAATACACTTTTAAATGTGCTTGGCGTTTTAGAAAATCTCTCAAAAGCGCCTAAGGTTGAGGTATCAGCGCAAACGGCACTTAAAGCCAAAAAAGCGATTGATAATATGTTTAAAATGGCAGGTAAACAGAATGATAGATAAAATAATAGAATTAGC
>CADAXZ010000084.1 GCA_902791965.1 Candidatus Proelusimicrobium bovinum
ACAATGCGGACATTGTGTTTATGTGTGTCCTCGTAAAATAATTTTTAAAAATTACGGGCAATTGCCCGTAATAAAGTTTGACAGTTGCATAGGGTGCGGAGCGTGCGTGAAGGCTTGCCCGGTGGAAGCAATTTCAATAACTCCCGCGTCTAAACAAATTATTTTAAATTAGGAGAGAAAAATGTCTTTGGGAATAACGGAAATAGTTTTAATTTTAGTAGTTGTTTTAGTGCTTTTCGGCGGTAAGAAAATACCGGAACTCGCCCGTTCTTTGGGGCGTGCAAAGGCAGAATATAAAAAAGCGAAAGAAGGTATAGAAAAGGAAATTTCTGATTTAAAAAAAGAAACGGATAAACTCTCCGGCGAAGAAGAAAAATCCTGTAAACAAAATTCTGCGGATAAATAATGCCTGCCACAGAGAAAGAAGAAAATTTAATTTCCCATTTGGAAGCCTTACGCTCCGTATTAATAAAAAGTCTTTTGGCTTTGGCTGCGGGCTTTTTTGCGTTGTTTTTTATAACGCCGCAGATTATCGATTTTTTGATAAAAACCGTTTTAAACGGCGCGGAAATTAAACTGAATTTCTTTTCGCCTGTGGAAGTCTTTTTATTACAAATAAAAACTGCTTTAGCATTAGATATTTTGCTTTGCTTTCCGTATTTGGCTTGGCAGTTTTGGGGCTTTATACTGCCCGCACTTTACGATAACGAACGCAAATTTTTAGGCCGCATGGTATTTGTTTGCGCAGGACTTTTTATTGCAGGCAGTTTGTTTTGTTTATTTTTTATAGCGCCGCTTATTGTGCGCTTCGGGCTGAGTTTTACAACTGAGCAAATACAGCCTGTTTTAGGAATAAGTAATATTTTAAGTTTGGTTTTATGGCTTTCTTTGGCATTTGGAGCAGTATTCCAACTGCCGCTTATCACTTACGGATTTATAAAAGCGGGGATTTTGGATTATAATTACATAAAATCAAAAAGGCCGTATGTGATAGTAGGATTGTTAATTGTTGCAGGGCTTTTAACTCCGCCTGATATTATCAGCCAAGTTTTATTGGCTTTGCCTGCTTATTTGCTTTTTGAAGCGGGCCTTTTTTTAGCAAAACCGTCAAAGAAAGATAAAACCGCTTGACTTGGAGTAAACTACAAGTATTAAAATATAACTATATTAAATAAAGGAGTGTTTATGAAAACAAAATTAACGGTAGTTGCGGCATTAGTTATATGCCTGCTTGCTTTTGTTTATAAGGCTACAGCGCAAAACACAAAGGAAATCAAAAAAATTGAAACGGGAGATAAAAAAGTGTTGATAGTTTATTATTCTTACAGCGGCAATACAAAACAGGTTGCCGAAGCAATACACAAAATTGCCGGCGGGGATATTTTTGAAATTAAAGCAGAAGGTACTTATCCGCAGGATTATAACGAAATGGTGCAGCAGGCCAAGAAGGAAATTACAGATAATTTCCGCCCGCAACTTACAACAAGTATTGCAAATATAGAAAAATATAATATAGTTTTTTTAGGTTCGCCTAATTGGTGGGGGACTATAACACCTCAGTTAAGCAGTTTTTTGGATAATTACGATTTAACCGGAAAGACTGTAATCCCTTTTATTACGCACGGAGGCGGAGGGGAACAAAACACCGTAAAGGATATGTCCGCCCAATGCAAAGGATGTAAAGTTTCCTTAAACGGTTGGACGGGCTACGGCAAAAGTACGGACGGGCTTGAAGATTGGCTTAAAAAATTAGGTTTCGGTAAATAATTTAATTCGGATATAAAACATATACGGGCGGCTTAAAAGGCCGTCCGTTTTTTGATATAAGAAAACCCCCAGTCTAACTGGGGGGGTCTTATATCAATAAAAGCCCTGCACAACTGCAGGACTTTTAATATCTGTTGATTAAATTATTTGTTTTGTGATACCGTAGGGCAAGAGCGTACTATAGTAATTTCCTGTATGATATTGTTTGTATCAACTACAACGGTTTTTTCCTGAGAACCTTGCGTATTATTGCAAGGTTTTATAAATGAATAAACAATATCGCCCGATTTTGTTTTATATTGGGAAGTCGGCGCACCGTTTACCCTGACATATTGGTCAAAATCAGTACCTACATCTCCTTTAAGGGCCTCATAAAGTGTTTCGCATCCGGAGAATATTAAAACGGCCGCAAATAAAATTAAAAAATTTTTCATAAAAGAATCTCCGTTTATTTAATTGTATCTGATAGAATAGTGCCGTAAAGTTTGAGTTTAATTTAGCAATATAATACGGAGAGGGAGGGATTCGAACCCTCGATACCCTTTTGGGGTACACAGAATTTCGAGTTCTGCTGTTTCAACCGCTCACACACCTCTCCAATTACTTATATTATATAAAATTAAGCGGACTGATTTTACCGCTTTTGCCGTAGAGAAAAACAGGATGCATTAAAGGCGAAAACCTGTTGCCGTTAAAAAAATGTCATCACATTATATAACAAATACAAGAACAATAAGGTCTGTACCGTCTGCTGATAAACTTTAAACAGGGAAAATTTATTTGCCTAAGGCAAAATCTATTATCTCGTCAAAACTTTTAAAATGCAGGGTAAAAACATTGTGCGCCGCATTGGGTAAAAGACGATAGCGTCCTTTAAAATATTCCTTTTGTCTTTGCGGGTTAAAGATTTTGTCGCACTCTGAAATTATTGCATAGTCAAAATCCAAAACGGGATATGGCTTGGCGGAAAGCAGTTCTATATTATCAAACTCTTTAAAGCAACTTTCAAAACTTCTGCTTGGCGGGCATTGGTTAAACAGTTTAAGTTCTTCTTCGCTGATGACCAAAAAATCCCGTCTGAAAGCCATATAATTATCAAGGTTAAGCCCTTTAAATTTAGCAATAGTTTGCGGCGGTATGCCGTAGTATTTATCCATAGAAAGCGGATTGCCGTTTACGGCTATTGCTGCGGCAAGTTTAGGCAGTTTATCTTTTATAAAGCCTGCTGCAAATACGCCTGCGGAATATCCGATAAGCCAAACTTTTTTATAGGGGGAAAAATTGAAATCAAAAGACATATCGCAGTAATCCCAGCAAATAAGCAAATCCCTGCGGCAGGCAATATTTTTAAACTGGCCGCCGTCGCAACCCCAGCCGCTTAAAAAAATGATTAACTCGTCTGATTTTTTGCTTAAAAGTTTTGTTTCCATAGGTGTTTATTTGAAATTAAAGGCTTCAAAAAACTCCTCGTTAATAGCCAATTTATCGTTTATTGTTATCGCTTTACCGTCGTGCGTTTTAAAAGAATCTTCTGTATAGTTAAGGCAGGTATCGGAAACAGTATCAATTTGTGAACATATTTCCCTTTTATAACCAGAATGCGGATTTGTATATTCGGATTCGTAAGCCCAATTACCGTTGGGGTTTTTCCTGATTGTAATATCTAAAGTATAATTTCCGCAACGGCAAAAATTACCTGTTTTGGCTACTGTACCGCCGCCTAAACACTTGCCGTCTTGGGAACTTTTGCAAGAAATTACGGTCTTTGGGCCGGATAAGGAATTATTATCTTCTGTTATTGTTTTTGTAAAATTTTTGCGGCAGGAATTATTCTTTGCGTTAAATCCGCTTTCACAGGTAGTTGTTATGGTTTGGATTTGGGTGTTTGTTTCATGCTCTATTACCGGTGTCTTTAAAAAAGGCATAATAGTATCATATTTAGCGGTTAATGTTTTTACCTCAACGGCTTTGTAATTTTTTTGGCAATTTTGTTTTGTGCCTTTTTTACATTCTTCTGTCAGTTTGCTTGATTGTTCAACTGAAGATAATTTTTCCTTTAACAGCGGCTCTGCTTTTTGAAGGAAATCATATTTCCTGTATAAAGCGGACAGCAGGGGTAAATCGCATTTTACTTTATTGGCGGCACATTGCTCTATGGTTTTGCCGTAGGCGGTTTTCCTGCCGTCTATGGGCTGGTTTGCAATATAAATTATATATTTTGCGTTGATACTGGATTGGTCTTGTATTTGTTCCAATGTACCCTGCATTTCTTTTATCGTGTTATCGTTTTTGGTTTCTATATCGGCAAGTAAGGCCTCGGCAGAGTTTTGGTTGCCTTTAAGCAGAGCGGTAATATCTTCCTGCGTATAGGGCAGAATGTTTATATCGTTAAAATATTTATCAAAAGTATTATGTATTCCTTGTGATTGTTGTTCTTCTTGTTTTGCTTCTGATTGTTTGTTCGCGCTTGAGCAAGCCGATAAGATAAGCGCAGATAAAGCCAAGATAAAAAATTTTTTCATAGACTCCCCTTAATTTAGGATAAATGTTTAGTATATTTAAGCAAACTATCTTAAAATAGGCAATATTTTTATATACTTAAATTAAACAGTTTAGGAGCATTTATGAATTTTAAAAATATTTCACCTTGGGCTTATATTCCTACGGCTTACTTTATGGAAGGCGTACCTTATGCCGTAATCAATATCCTTTCCGCCGTTTTTTATACCAAAATGGGGATAGCAAACGATGTCTTTATTTTTTGGACCAGCTGGCTTTATCTGCCTTGGGTGCTTAAGATGTTTTGGTCGCCTTTGATAGAGGGCAATAAAACAAAACGCTTTTGGGTTTTGCTTACGCAGTATGTTTTGGCGTGGATATTTTTGTTTATTGCTTTAAGCATAAACACAAGTGCGTTTTTTACGCTTTCGGTATTAGGGTTTTTTATCGGGGCTTTTGTTTCCGCCACGCACGATATAGCCCTTGACGGCTATTATATGATAGCGCTTAATGATAAACAGCAGAGTTTCTTTGTAGGCTGGCGTACGGTTTTTTACCGTTTTGCAATGATAGCCGTCAGCGGGCCTTTGGTAGTTTTAGCGGCCAAACTGCAAAAACTTACGGCGAGTGAATCTTCCGCTTGGGTACTTATATTTTGTATTTTATCGGTTATTACCGCTGTAATTACAACTTATCATAAATTTATTTTCCCTAAACCAGATGCGGATAAGCCTGCCGCAGTAAAAAAGGGGGAAATGCCCTTATTTGCGGAAGTGTTTAAAAGTTATTTAAAACAGGAAAATATTATTTATATCCTTTTATTTATTCTGCTTTATCCGATAGGGGACGCCTGTATAGAAAAGGTTGTAGTGCCTTTTTTATTGCAAGACGGCGGCGGTGCTTTAAATATAGGTACGGAAGCATTCGGTTATATTAAAGGCACTTTAGGTTTGCTTGCGGTAATTTTCGGTAATATTTTCGGCGGGTGGCTGCTTTCCAAATACGGATTCAGGCGTTGTATTTGGTATTTTGCTTTAGTATTGGTACTTCCTAATTTCTTTTATGCGTATATGGCATATTTCCGCCCGTCATTAACGGTAATTGCGGCTTTGCTTACTGCGGAAAACTTCGGCTACGGTATTGCTATGATGGCCTTTACAGTTTTTGTTATGCAGGTTTCACAAGGCAAATATAAAACATCCTTTTATGCAATATCTACCGGTATAATGGCTTTAGGGCGTATGCTTTGCAATATGGTAAGCGGCAAATTGCAGGTTATATTAGGATATGAGCAATTTTTCCTTATAATAAGCATTATCAGCCTTATAACTTTTGCCGTTATCCCCGTATGCTATAAACTTAAACAGTTTAAAGAAACAGATAAGATATAAATCTGCGGATAATTAAGTATTAATATCTGCTTTGCGCGCCTGTGTGTGCTGAAGGCGGCGCGGTATTGTGTAAAGTTTGCCGTCTTTTATAAAGTGCGTTCCCGTCTGTTTAAAAGTAAACGGTACGCCTGCTTTTATACATTGCTGCCTTAAAGATAAAAACCATTCATAATTTGAATTT
>CADAXZ010000085.1 GCA_902791965.1 Candidatus Proelusimicrobium bovinum
CTATACCTATATAATCTACAACTAATCCGGCAGTTTTACCGCCGAAAACACGGTTTACGCGGCTTATGGCTTGTATAAGATTATGGGCACGCACAGGTTTATCTATATACATTGTATGCAGGCTTGGCACATCAAAACCCGTAAGCCACATATCGCAAACTATGGCAAGTTTAAGGGAGTCGTTCTCATCTCTCATCCGTGTTTCAAGTTCTTGTTTTACTGCGTCGCTGTAAATATGCTGTTAGAATTTCTGCGGGTCTGCTGCACTGCCTGTAATTATAACTTTAACAAAACCTTTTTTAGGGTCTTCATTATGCCATTGGGGACGAAGTTTTATAATTTCTTCATATAAGTCCACCGCTATTTTACGGCTCATACAAACAATCATACCTTTGCCGTCTAATGCGTTTAAGCGCTTTTCAAAATGTTGCACTATATCTGCGGCTAAAACTTGTAAGCGTTCGGGTAAACCTGCCAATTTTTCAACGGTAATAAATTGGGCTTGTGCCTTTTGGGAATCTTCCAAATTTGCCATAAGTTCGGCGGCTTGTTCGTCTAAATGTTTTAGCAGGACATCCCTTGTGTTTAATTGGATATGGCGTGCTTCGTAATAAATAGGCACAGTTGCGCCATCGCGGATAGCATCCTGCATATCGTAAACATCAATGTATTTACCGAATACGGCTTGGGTGTCCCTGTCCCCTTGGGAAACAGGCGTTCCCGTAAAACCCAAAAAACAGGCATTTGGCAGAGCATCGTGCATATATTTAGCATAGCCGTATTTAAGTTTGCCCTGCTTAAAACTTGCGCCGAAACCGTATTGTGTGCGGTGTGCCTCGTCGGAAACAACAATAATGTTATGCCTGTCAGATAAGGTGGGATATTCCGCCTTGCCGTCTTCCGGCAGGAATTTTTGTATAGTCGTAAAAATTACACCGCCGCTTGGCCTGTCTTTAAGCAATTTGGCAAGGGCTTCTCTTGTATCTGCGGCAATCGGGGATAAACTGTCGCAACTGTTGGCAAAAGTACCAAACAACTGCCCGTCAAGTTCGCTGCGGTCTGTAACCATAACAAGGGTAGGATTTTTAAATTTCGGATTAAGCATTATCTTACGGGCAACACATACCATTGAAAGGCTTTTCCCCGAACCTGTGGTATGCCAAATAACACCGCCTTTACCTGTATGCTCCTTTAAGGCGGAAAGTACATTTTCAACTGTTTTACGCACGGCAAAAAACTGATGATATGCGGCAATTTTTTTTACTGTTTTTGAAGTATCTGTTTCGTAAACTACAAAATATTTAAGGTAATCTAAAATTTGCTCTTTATCAAAAAATCCTTTTATAAGAGTTTCGGCCTCGTGTTCTGTGGGGTTATCGTGCTTTTCCCCGTGGATGGTACGCCAAGGCATAAAGCGGTCTTCCTCTGCGGAAAGCGAACCTATACGGGCGGAAATACCGTCGGATATAATACACGCTAAATTATAATTAAATAAATCCGGTATATCGGTTTTATAAGTTTGTATTTGATTATAAGCAGCGGTGGTATTTGTTTTTTCGTTAGCGGGATTTTTTAGTTCTATAACGGCAAGCGGCAACCCGTTAATAAATACTGCTATATCGGGGCGGCGTACATTTTTAGGCCCTTGCAGAGTAAATTGGTTTACTGCCAAAAAATCATTATTATCCGTATTGTCAAAATCTATAATTTTTATTTCCGCTGTTTTATCTTCCCCGTGTTTATCGGTATAGGGCAGTTTTATATTTTCCGTTAAATAAGTGTAAATAGTTTTATTACGGGCTAAAAGGGAAGGCTCTTGCGGATTGGCTAAAAGTTGGTAAGCATCTTCAAGCAGGTTTGGCGGAACTTGCGGATTTAAACGGGCAAGAGCCTCTTTTAATTTTGGCGGGAGTATTGCTTGGCGTATATCTTCCCGCAGGGGATTAGGGCCGTCGGGCAGAATATCAAGCCCGTTTAAGGTTTGATAGCCAATCTGCCTAAAATACTCCATACAATAATTTTCAAGGTCTTGTTCGTTTAATAAGGGCATAGGGTTATTATATAAATAAATCTTTTGTATTGAAAAATAATACTTTTATTATATTTGGATATAGTTAATTGTTTCCAAGGATACGAGCAGATATATTTTTATTATTCTGTTCTATTAGTTGTATGTAATCTTTAAAGAAGTCTTTATTTGAACTTTTGTCTATAATTTTGAACAATTGCATCCCAGTAGCAGTTAAAGGATGTATATCTATTTTTAAATGCATATTTATACCGGCATTTTCGTATAATTCTGCCAATAAATTGCCATTAGCCATATATATTCTACTGTTTGGTCCTGAAGAAAAAGTTAGGTTTAAAGTAGGTTGAGAGTTAATCAACCCGCACTCATCTAACAGTAATATTTTCCCATAGTCTATATGATATTTTTTTCTTAATTCTTCATTATTAGGAATTATTACTGTATTAGCAATTACGATCATAAAAGATATTAAAGATTGAAATGTTTTTGCTTCTTGTGTTGTCATGTTTTTTAAAACATTTAAAGTTCTTAAAGTGTAAGAATTAGGTTGTTTAATTTCTCCTGCTAATAATTGCCCCCAAATCTTTTGCAAATCTTCTTCTTCTATATGTCCGGCTGCCTCAAAGAAATTAGAAAGCCATGTTTGGCTTACTGGTTCATTAGAAACTTCTTTTTCTTGTTCTAACGACTTTTTAGTGTACTCTAATATATTTTCAATATTTTGTTGTTTATTCATTTCCTGTGCTAAATTACGGAACATAGCGCGTTGTGCTAATTCTAATATATTTTTATCAGTATTTATTTTAATACCATTTTTATTATATTGTATAGGTAAATGTAAATTTTGTTGGCATGCCTCTGCAACAGTTTTAATTTCTTCCGCTGTTGCTTTTGCCATGCGTTTTTTATGGATTGGCTCATATAAAATACCAGCACCTTTTGCCACAGTCTCAATTAACTTCGTTAGTGGTTGGGATAAACCTGCTATATCTGTAATTAAAGATTGTGTATCTGTCATAACTTCTCCTTATACCTTTATTTTGCCGGAGATTAGGCGGGGTAATAAAGTATCGCGTAATTCCGTTAATGTTTGTATTTGTTTGTTATTTAAAATCTGTTTGTCTATCAACGTATTAAAATATTGTGTAAATGGTTTTAAGTCGGCAGGGGCCACCACCAATGCTTGATCCAAATGTTTACGTTGAATATGCCCCATTGTAGTGGCTTTATCAGCCGCAATTTCTTGGAACATAGGCAAATAGTGGTTTACCCACAAATAATAAAACCATTTTGGATAATCATTAGAAAACACTTTAAAAAGGTGTTGGTTGAGTGCACCTTTTCCACCTGACCAAATCTTTACCATCAAACTACCCGACCACGAAAACAAAATATCTCCATTGTGCACAATATATTCTGCCGGTAAGTCGGTATTGGCCTTATCGGTGGAAGATGATACACCATTACGAAGTTCTGCAATCTTGATAACGGGTAAAAAATCTTCCCCTGCTTGTGCTGGGTATTTTTGTAATGCTAATCCGTTTAGAAAAGTGGCGATTTTAGAAAGCGTTTTCACTTGCCAGCCGAGGGGGATGGGGCCGAGAGAGGAGTTTTCAAAATCGGACGGGAAAAGGTCGTATAGTTCTTGTGTTAGGTGGTATTCCCTTATAATATCTGCTTTGGGGCGGCCCTGCTGTTTGGCGTGGACGACGTCAAAATCCACAAACCAACTCTTAAAAATGGCCTTTGCCATATCTTCCAGCGTTTTATTTTGCTTTTGCAGCAGTTCTATTTTATCGTCAAACGCCCCCAATATGTCCGCAATCCTCTTCTGCTCCTCCAACGGCGGTAAGTTAACAATAATAGTATCAAAAGTATTACGAGTAATTGTATTGAAAACCGAGCCATGCCCTTTAGCTTGTAAATCTTTCACAATATTCTTTAACAGGTAATACAGAAAGTCATTCATCGTTTGTTCTTTCGCTGTAATACCATAACAGGACTGATTAAACGCCATTGGTTTGGCTAGTTGTGCTAATGCACCAACCGTTCCGCGTGCAGACAGAATAAGCGCGCCTTGGGGTAAAATTTTAGTAGAACTATTTTGCACACCGTCTTCCGTGATTGTTTTTTCCGTGGTGTGTACATAACGGTTGTCATTATTAAAATCTACAACAGAAAGCCAAGGTATGTCCCCATCCCAATAACTATTATTACTTGTTTTTGGGGTTCCGCCACCAATGAGTGTTAAAATTTCTGAAAGTTTATACTTCATAATCTTAAAAGAGCCCAAAAATATTTTTTGGGCTCTAATCATTTTAATTATTTTTTAAAAACCCAACTTTGGTTTTTATAAATATTGCGTTCTCCTTGAGATGTTACAACAGATGTCCATTCAGGATAATTGTCGCTTTTGGAGCGGTTGTTTTCCCATTGTAACGGACGCAGATTCTCATCAAGATCAGACCCATAATGAGATGTTGGTACTTTATGATCGATTTCCCAACCATATCCTAAAGGTGTTGTATCACCATATTTATCTCTTATGATCCATGCTCCTGCTTTATCTTTTGCGTATTCTAAATTACCGAACTTTTTAGCCCAAATTTCTAATGCTTTTTCTTTGCTTATATTAGCCATAATGATTTCCTTTTTAAATTTAAAGTTGTCAATTATGGCAAGAAATGTGATACAATATTTTTAGAGAACATGTACGGCACATTTCTTGCCGTAAGGGAGCGGTTTATGAAAACTGCTTCCTTTTTTACGACCATTTTTTATTTTATTTGTGTTTCGTTTCTTTCGTTTACCTCCTCGTTATTCTTATTGATAATAGGTTTTAATAGTACAATTAAATCTTTATCTATAATTTCCTTTTTAAATATTTCATATTTTTGTGTTTTTTCTTGTTCAACTATTTTGTAGTTTTGCACGAACCCTTTTATTGACATATATAAAGCCTTTTCTTTGTTTTTTATTTCTCGTGGATTCATTTCATACATGCCTTCTTGTTCTTCGCTTACAAATTTAATGCCGACCATTTTAGATGCTTTGTTATAATAAAACTCAGCATTTTTGTAGTTATCCAATCCCAATTCTTTATATGCGGTTGAGTTTATTGCTAACCAACCGGTCGCAGAAATAGATATCCTCGCTTTATAATTACGCCCTCCTACTCGCGCATAACTTTCAAATCCGTCTAAAATACCCATAAAGACCTCCTTCTTTAAAGATATTCTAACAACTAACGAACTATTTGTCAATGCTTTTATAAGGTTTTGTTAAAATATTATAAACTTTATAAACTTAAAATATAAACTTTATAAAATTATTCTAACTTTCCTTATCATATCTTAATATACTTAATTTTTCTAAATTATCCTTAATTTCTTTGTCTAATTTTTCACTTTGTGTCATTTGTTCTCTCAACTCTGCTGTCAGCCGTGCCATTTTGGCGGCAAAGGCCTCGTCATCTTCGGCGGTATCGGCTATGCCTACATAACGCCCCGGGGTTAATACATAATCATTGGCTTTAATTTCCGCTAAAGTAGCGGATTTACAGAAGCCTTTTATATCGGCATAAGGTTTATCTTTGGGGGTGAACTCGTCGCCGCGCCACGCATGGTACGTATCGGCTATTTTGGCAATATCGCCGTCCGCAAATTCCCTTCTTGTTCTATCGGCCATAAAGCCCAAATTGCGGGCATCTATAAAAAGGACTTCCCCTTTGCGCTTTTTCTGCTT
>CADAXZ010000086.1 GCA_902791965.1 Candidatus Proelusimicrobium bovinum
TAAGTTCGTTTAAGATTTCTTTAGGTGTTTTGGCAAAGTGGATTTTCTTGAAAATCCATACTTTTATGCCGATTTTACCGCTGACTGTATTGGCTTCATAAGTGCCATAGTCAATATCTGCGCAGAGAGTATGCAAAGGTACGCGGCCTTCTCTTTTCCATTCGGTTCTGGCGATTTCAGCACCGCCCAACCTGCCGCTTACCATAATTTTGATACCCAAAGCCTTGCCGGCTAAAGCCTTATCAATGGCTTTCTTCATAGCGGCGCCGTAGTGGGCGCGTTTTTCTATTTGGAAAGCAATTGATTGTGCTACTAATCTGGCATCGGTTTCGGGATTCTTAATCTCAATAACATTTACGAATGTTTTGCTGCCTGTAAGTTTTTCAAGATCTTTTCTTAAGGCTTCAATATCAGCACCTTTTTTGCCGATTACTACACCCGGACGGGCTGTATGAATATTAACTCTTAAGAAAGCACCGGCTCTTTCAATACCGACGGAAGATACCGCAGCAAGCAGGAATCTGGATTCTACGATTTGCCTTATCTGGAAATCTTCCATAATAAGTGCAGGCATATTCTTGGGGGCAAACCATCTGGATTGCCAATCCTGCGTATAACCAAGTCTTAAGCCTTTGGGGTGAATCTTATGTCCCATTATTTAAGCCCTCCCTTTACGGTGCGTGCGCCATTCTTTTCATCGCTGACGATTACCGTTAAGTGGCAGACGCTTTTCTTATAAGGCATCGCCCTGCCTTGCGGGCCGGGTTGTACTCTTTTTAAGTGTTTCATAGGGCCTATGTTGGCATAAGCCTCTTTAATATATACTTTGGAAAAATCCAACTTTTTGCCGGATTTTACCTGAAGGTTAGAAGCAGCACTGTGAATCGTTTTTTGAACTAAATCGCTGCAGCGAAGTCCGGTAAAAGGAATAACACCTTCTGCCGCTTTTACGCTTTTACCGCGCACTAAGTCCAATAACAAACCGACTTTCCTGCTGCCGTACCTTTGAAATTTCGCTTTTGAACAAGCTTCCATATCAAATCCTCGTTATCTCTTATTTCAAGGCCTTGGACTCTTTGGTCATACCGCCGTGGCCTTTAAATGTCCTGGTGAAAGCGAATTCACCAAGTTTGTGCCCTATCATTCTTTCGCTGATATAAACGGGGAGGAATTTCCTTCCGTTATGTACTAAGAATGTATGCCCGACAAACTCGGGAACTATAGTGCAGGCTCTGGACCATGTCTTAATCTGTTTTTTATCGGTTGGAGACATAGCCCCTACTGTTTCAAGTAAGTTTTGGTCTACATAAGGACCTTTCTTTGTGCTTCTTGACATAATTAGTTAGCTCCCGACGAATTTTTGCGTCTGTCTTTGATAATCATCCAATCCCAAGTCTTTGCCGGTCTGGTCTTTAAACCGCGAGACATTTGGTTCCAGGGTGATCTGGGTATATTGCCGCCTTTGGAATGACCGCGGCCGCCGCCCATAGGGTGGTCAACAGCGTTCATAGCATTACCGCGTACCGTAGGTTTGATACCGCGGTGTCTGTTTCTGCCGGCATTGCCGATTACAACAGCATTATGTTCCGTATTTCCTACCTGTCCGATAGTGGCACAGCAGTTTTCCGGAATAAGCCTGATTTCGCCTGAGGGCATCTTGATATGGACATATCCGCCGTCTTTAGCCATAATTTGGGCTTGAGAACCTGCGGAACGCGCAAGTTGTGCGCCTTTACCGACTTTCAGTTCAATAGCGTGGATAAAAGTACCTTCGGGAATATTTTTCAAAGGAAGGCAGTTACCCACTTTAATATCTGCTTTCGGGCCTGACATAACTGTATCGCCGACTTTAAGGCCGATCGGGTGAATCATATACTGTTTATCACCGTCGGCGTAATTTAAAAGGCAGATACGCGCTGATCTGTTAGGGTCGTATTCAATAGATACAACTTTGGCAGGCACGCCGTATTTTGCTCTTTTAAAATCAATTTTTCTGTAAGCCTGTTTATGGCCGCCGCCAATGTGGCGTACCATAACCATACCTGTATTGTTTCTGCCGCCGCTTTTTCTTAAACCTTTAGTCAACTTCTTTTCAGGAGTTGTCTTGGTAATTTCGGAAAAGTCGGCAACCGTTATAGTTCTCCTGGAAGGAGTATACGGTTTGAATGTCTTAATAGGCATATTTGTAACTTTTCTCCTTTATTGGTTACTTAGATGCGGCTTCTACCGTATCTATTTTATCGCCTTTCTTTAAGGTAACGAGGGCTTTTTTCAAATCAGGTCTTTTACCTGCAAAGCGCCCCATTCTTTTTACTTTACCGCGCAACGGAATAGTGGCAATATTTTCAACTGTAACATTGAAGATAGTTTCCACCGCTTCGCGGATTTCGTGCTTGTTTGCAGTTTTTTCAACCACAAAACAATAGCAGTTATTGGTATCTCTCAAGATTAAACTTTTTTCTGTTAAGAGAGGTTTTTTGATTGTTTCGTATATCTTTGTCATTTTTTATTCTCCCCTTAAGCAGCCATTTTCTCAAGAGCGTCTTTAGTAAAAATCACTTTGCTGCAGTTAAGCACTACATAAGCGTTTAAGTCCGCAGGTACCATTTGCAATACACCGGCAATATTGCGTCCGGCTTTCTGCAATTTGGCATCAGTTAAACTTACGATTAAGGGTTTTTTACCCGCATCTAAAGTTTTAAGAACTTCCGCTACCGCTTTGGTCTTGGCTTCTTTAATATCAAAGTTATCAAGAACCACTACGCTGTCAGCATTGAATTTGGCCGTCAAAGCCTGTGCTAAAGCCAATTTTCTTTTAGCGGCCGGTAAATCCTGTCTGAAGGATCTGGGCGTAGGGCCGAAAGCAACACCGCCGTGTCTCCAGATCGGGGAGCGCATACTGCCCTGTCTTGCACGGCCTGTACCTTTTTGTTTCCAGGGTTTTTTGCCCGTACCGGAAACTTCGCTGCGGGTTTTGACATCAGCGCTGCCGGCTCTCTGATTGGCTAAAAAGGCCGTAATTACTTCGTGAAGGAAAGTCGGATTAGGTTTCTTGCCAAAGAGCGCTTCGGGCAAGTTTACCGTACCTTGTTCTTTACCTTGAATGTTTAAAAGTTTCGTTTCCATTTTCAACCTTCCTATTTCTTCTTGGTGTTAGCAGCCTTTGAAGCGGAAATCTTCTGTACTTTTGCGGCTACTACATGTTTTTTAGGTTTGGAGGTTTCCAAAACGGATACGATAGTTCCTTTTGCGCCCGGAACTGAACCTTTTAAGAAAATGAGATTATTTTCGGTATCTACTTTCGCTACTTCTATCTTGGAAACTGTGGTGGTGGTAAAGCCGTAATGGCCTGCCATTCTCTGGCCGGATAAAACTTTACCTAAAGATCTTCTGGATGCTAAACCGCCCGGGGCTCTTTCTCTGTCGGAAGCACCGTGTGATGCAGGCTGTCCGGCAAAACCGTGGCGTTTCATCGCACCGGCAAAGCCGCGTCCTTTAATTTTACCCTGAACATCAACATAATCACCGGGTTTAAAAACGCTTCCCAAATCAATTACCTGACCTACCTCAAAACCGGTAATATCTGCCAAGCGGCATTCTTTAATATGTTTTACGGGAGCCGTACCTAATTTTTTAAAGTTGCCCAAATCGGGTTTATTAAGTCTGCTTTCCTTTACATCACCAAAACCCAAGGCAACAGCGCTATAACCGTCTTTTTCCTGGGTTCTGACTCTTACAATTTTACAAGGGCCCGCTTTTACTACGGAAACCGCATGAAGATTGCCTTTATCGTCAAACAACTGCGTCATACCTAATTTTTCGCCTAATACAAAGCGCAAGGTTGCCGGAGCCGTTTTTACTTCCGTTGTTTTTGCTTCAACGGCTTGTGTGTTTGTTTCTTCTGACATTACTTTTCCTTTTTAGCCGCATCATAAGCGCATTCGCGTTTACTGCCGCCGCTTTATTTTTACTGATGCAGAGTTCCTGTGTTTTCTGCACCCGTCTTACCTTACGGTAAGGCGCAATTAAATCTTACTGCTTAATTGCTTTTTATTGCCACATCTACGCCGGCGGGCAAATCAAGTTTCATCAATTCGTCAACCGTTTTAGGCGTGGGGCTCTTTAAGTCGATTAACCTTTTGTGGATACGCATTTCAAACTGTTCTCTGGATTTCTTGTCCGTATGAGGGGAGCGAAGAACCGTATATTTTTTAATTTTAACGGGTAAAAGAACAGGGCCGGCAACAATAGCACCGGTTTTTTTAGCAGTATCTACGATTCTGGCAACGGAGTTGTCCAACATTCTGTAATCGTAAGAGCGGAGTTTAATGCGGATTCTTTCCTGTCCGCTTAACTTTGCTGTTTTTTTATCTGTTTTTTCTGCCATTTTATTTTCCTAAATAATTTTACTTTAAAAATTTTTATCTAAAATATATTGCTTTACTTTATAATCTATCGTCGGGGAAACCTCATTCCCATAGATTTTTAAAACTGCTTTTATTTTAAGATAACAAAGCGTAGAAAGAATACCTCTATGGCTGTTGTGTTAACGGTCAACTGCCATAGTAAAGAAGGTATTCCGTCTACCTACAATACACTTTACTTTAATATTATACCAATATTTAAGTTTTATTTGCAACTGCTTTTTTACAAGACAAAACCCCTTACTAAAAGGGGCTTTATCTTTAATAATATTTTACAATAAAAAAGGTTTCCCGTAAACTAAAACCGCAAAAAAAACAACTTATAAGAAACAATTAAACTATCAAAAAATATCTCCAGCAATCTGAGGGATTCTTACGACATACAAAAAATCCCTCCTTGTTAAAGAGGGATTTCATAAAAATATAATTACGATTTAAAGCGGCTTTGAACAGAAATCTTTACCGGAAATAACTGCAACGCCTGCTTCAAAGGCGGCATCAACTTCCTTAGTGCAATCTTTATATGCTTTAAAGGCCTCTCCTATATCTATATAGTCAACAGCCGCATATTTAAAATTACCGCTAAGCAAACCGATTATGCCTCTTCTTTGTGTAAATTCTTCATTTTCTTCTATTGTTTGCAATAAAGAAATTTTGCCCAGCATAACTTTAGAAAGCAAAATAACTTCCGGCAAGTCATCATTGTACCACATCGGGTCGCCTATTTCTTTATTTGATGAAGGTGTTTCCCCGTTAATCATATATCTTACAATTTTAAAATCATATTTTTTTGCTTTTGCTCTAAATTGCTCATTAAGTTTAACTGCCTCTTGCGCATTTGTAAGAGTCTGTTTGATTTTGCCCGCTTCAAGCGCATTATGGCAAGCCTCGGCTTTTTTATGGATAGCATCTCCGATATTTTCAAGTTCGGCACGGTTAAGAGTATTATCTAATGCCGCATTACTTTTAAAGGACATTGCATTTCCTGATAAAAAAAGACAAATACCAAGCATTAAAAAAATCTTTTTCATAAAATAATTCTCCTAAGATATATTTATAATACTATATTATAATATTCAAAATAAGAGATAACAAGGGATTTTAGACCTATATAAATATAGGATTTTATGGTAAAAAAGGCCGGAGTTTTTACTCCGGCCTTTTTTACTTCTATTGCTAAAACTACTCAAGGATTTTGGTTACTACGCCGGCTCCTACTGTCCTGCCGCCTTCCCTGATTGCGAATCTTACGCCTTCTTCCATCGCCACAGGGGTTATCAATGTAACTTCTATTTCCGCATTGTCCCCAGGCATTATCATTTCGCCTTTGAACTGCAATTCACCGGTT
>CADAXZ010000087.1 GCA_902791965.1 Candidatus Proelusimicrobium bovinum
CCAGGTCCCACTTCCTAACCGAAAACCAAAACAGCTTAGACCCGCATGATCAAAGGAGATTTACTGCTTTTTCAACCATAACGATGCCTGAAGAGCCATATTTTATCAACTTATACAGAAAAAGGTCAAAAAGAAAAGCTCATCCCGGACAGAAAGGATGAGCAGAGAAAGCTTTGTAACTGTATATCACAGATGATCTTTCATCTGACGGTTATTAAGATACATGATGAACCTGAACAGAGAAGGATATAAATGTGACGGCAGTCTGAAAGATGATGGCATATAATGGGTGTATGAAAGGTAAAAGATGGCTGAAGGCAGTATGTGCATGTGTATTGACGGTCAATATGAGCGCATGCCGGACAAAGCAGAAAGAAACAGTAAATAAGCAGGTCTATGATGATGGGGATGTCAGTGCGGTATTGAAGAGCACCGCTCTTTCCTATGGACAGGTGGAAATGGTTTTCATCTTTCAGAATAAAACAGATGAGACAGTTACCATCGCTGCCCAGAATACTTTCATCAACGGCATGCCGCTGACATTCAGCGGTTCTGATGCCGAGATCAGAGCAGGAAAGAAATACAGACAGGAATGGCATGCGGATGCGGATCTCTGTGATGTGGAAAAGCTTGATGATCTGAAAAACATCTCTCTTTCCCTGCACTGCGACAATAAACAGACGGATACCATCAGCATCGATCTGTCATGATATACATGCATACGGCAGTGTGCATGTTTTCTGTATGGATAGAAAGCAGAAACGATGAGCAATATTCAAATAATGTCAATGAAAAGAAATGAGCGGTATTCAATGCCTGGATGGCTGTGGTGGTATAGGTGGCATTGGCTGTACATTGGGGTGGGTAGCTGTCCGAGAGGTAGATAAGCTTGTAACCGTGCTTCACCTCGCCCCAGTTATGGGCCAGCGAGTAGCAGTTGGTTGTCGGCACGGTCGAGGCGCTTTGATTCGCAGCGTAATTGAAGCCGGCGTGCGTGATGCCACTATAGCTGCCGTTCTCTAAGCAATTCTTCACCGTGACATTACCCGATGACGCAGGACTCCACCCCATGATGGCACCGCCATAGCTGGCAGCAAAGTTGGTCGAGTCTATCTTCACACCCTGCTCTTTCAGCTTTCTGACTGTTTCAGTTATCTTTCCTCCCATCAATGAACCTGCAAGGACAAGGGCACCTACACGAGGCAATCTGTTTACAGCATCTACAGCTTCAGCAATATTCTCTTCACCAACCAATGGAATAGTGTCAACACTTATGCGCTCTCCACGTATATTATGCCTATCCGCTTCTGTAATCGCTCCAACTGCAACTTGAGATACTTGAGCTCCGCCACCAAAAATAAGAATCCTTTTACCGAAAATGTCATTCAATGAGCCGTGAATTTCAATATCAAAAATAAAATCCTTAGATTCCAAGTCTTCTATAAGCTCATCAAGCTCATCCACATTTTCAAGTTCCAAATTCAATGTTCCAACATCATCCTTTACATAAAGGTGAACATATGAAATATTCACTCCATGCTCTGAAAGAATATCTGTTATCTCATCAAGAACTCCTTTCTCTTCTTTAGTTGTAAGTGTTAAAGAAATACTGTTCATAATATTACCTAAAAATAATTTAATGCTTTAAGTACTTAAACTATTGCCTAATTACTAACTGCCAATTCAAATTTCAAAAAATAATAAAAAGATTAATTGAAGATAAAAACTTGAAAAAAATATTTTTTATGAGGAAAACTTATATATACATTTATCTTCAATTAATCTAATTTTGCTTTTAGCGCATCCAATTCAGCATGCGCTTTCTTATATAAACTTAAATAATTGTCATGCTCGCTGACAGGAATGACCTTAAGACCTAATTTTTCATACTCCTCAATATAAGACCCGTCAAATACTGGAATCTCAAACTTGATCTCGTCTGGAGTTTCATTTACAATGATCAAATCCCTATATGGGAAATCATATTCTACAATATATCCTCCAAGACTCATCATATGGTAAGGTCTGATTACAAATTTCATACAAAATCACCACGATTAAATTTCATTAAAAATTTAAGCTTGAAAATTTCTTATCCTCTAGAATAATGCAATTACCATAGCCAATACCATACTCGGCACGGCAAAAATTATATCGGTAAAGCGCATAAGTATTTCGTCAGCCCAGCCGCCGGCAAACCCCGCTATCCCGCCGATAAGCAATCCGATAAGCAAAGCAAAAAAGACAACCGTTATCCCTACTTTAAATGCCATACGGCTACCCCAAACAATACCGTAGTAAAGGTCGTATTGGTTTTCCGTAGTGCCAAAGTAATGTTCCCCGTTAGGTGCTTGAGGCTGAACACTGTAGCCGCCTTGCGGCATTTGGTAAGAATCCCTTCCGCTTGAAGGTGCTAAAACAGGAGCAAACAAAGCAATAAGTGCAAAAAATACTACAAGCACCAACCCCGCAACGGCGGTCTTATTTTTTAAAGCCTCAAGGAATATCTTTTTTAAAGTCATTTTAATCTTATCCTCGGGTCAAGGGCGGTATAAAGAATATCAGCCGCCAAATTGCCTATCACAAACAAAACGGCAACCATTAAAGAAAACCCCATAATCCCCGCAATATCTAACTGTTGCGCGCAGGCAACGCCCCAACGGCCTATACCCGGATAATCAAATACCGTTTCCACTATCACAGTTCCCCCTAACAGACGGATAAATTGTATCCCCGCAAGCGTTACAGCCGGTATCATAGCATTAAGCCCCGCGTGCTTATAAATTACCCGCCAATTACTTAAGCCGCGTGCGCGTGCGCTTCTTACATAATCTTTACCAAGTTCTTCAAGCATAGAAGAACGCATAACCCTTACCATTAATGCAAAAGAACCTATACAAAGCGTTACGGCGGGCAGCACTAAATGTTTAAGAACATCAAAAAATACATAAAAATTAAAGTTAAGCAAACTGTCAATCAGCAAAAGGCCTGTATAAGTTTTAAAATTGGCGGAATGTATCATCATATCTGCGCTAAAGGAATATTCACCGGGCGCAAACCACCCCAATTTGCCGTAAAAAACCATAAGCAGCAAAAGCCCCAAAACAAATATCGGCAGGGAAAATCCAGCAAGCACGCCAAGCCTTATAAGATTATCGGTTATGCCGTCTTTTTTTACGGCGGAAAGTATGCCGAGCCATAAACCGAAAAACAGAACCAACACCATAGCCGCAACCGCCAACTGCACCGTAGCGGGCAAATAGGCTTTAAGGGCGGAAGCAACAGGCATATTGGCGCTTTCGCTATACCCTAAATCGCCTTTTGCGGCTTTTTTAAGCCAACGGAAATACTGTACGGGCATAGGGTCGTTAAGTCCGTATTTTTGTATAACTTCTTCCAAAGACCCCATTTGACGAGGGTCCTGAACATATAAAGAAGCACGCATCTCCGGCGAAAGCCGTTGCGTTAAAAAGAACAAAAAGAAAGTAACGCCTATCATTACCAAAGGCAGCATTAAAAGCCTTCTAAAAATATATTTAAACATTGCCGCCCCCTTGAGCGCCCAAAGGTAAAACGGCTTTTAAAAGCGTTTGGGCGGCAATACTTTTCGGATGCAAAATAACTTTTTCTGCAGGGCCTTCTTCCGCAATAACCCCTTTATCCATAACGGCCGCGCGCGTGCATAAAAATTTACACAAAGCAAAATCGTGGGAAATAAATATTAAACTTAAACCGTATTCTTCCTTAATATCAGCAAACAGATTTAATATCTGCGCCTGCACCGAAACATCTAAAGATGAAAGCGGCTCATCGGCAACAATCAATTTAGGTTTTAAAGCAAGTGCGCGCGCTATGGCTATTCTCTGCCTTTGCCCGCCGGAAAATTCGTGCGGATATTTAGCAAGCGAAGTTTCTGCCAACCCCACTTGGCAAAGCAATTTTTTTAAATTTGCGGTTATAGGTTTTTCCCCGTGAATCAGGAACGGCTCGGATAAAACTTCCTCTATCGTCATACGGGGATTAAAAGACGCATAAGGATCTTGGAATACGGGCTGGATTTTTTTCCTTAATTGTTTTAATTCTTTGGATTTAAGCGAAAATATGTCTTGCCCGTCAATAAAGATTTTGCCGCTGTCCGGTTTTTCAAGCGCAAGTATAAGGCGCGCCAAAGTGCTTTTTCCGCAGCCCGAAGCCCCTAAAAGGCCATAACTTTCCCCTTTATTAAAAGCAAAACTTATATTTTTAAGCACTTGCGTTTTAATGCCGCCCCAAGTACTGCCTGAAACATAACTTTTATTTATGTTTTCAACCCGTAAAAGTTCAGCCATTTTGTCCCCCGTACTTAAAGCAGCGCACAAAGCGGTTTTCAACCTCAAATAAAGGCGGTTTTTGCGTGCGGCATTTTTCCGTTGCGTAAGGACAGCGCGGCGCAAATTTGCAGCCTTGCAAAACTTCCCCTATTGCAGGAGGAGTCCCTTTTATTGCTTTAAGACGCTTATCATTTGAATCCAAGCGTACAACGGAATTTAAAAGCCCTTCGCTGTAAGGGTGCAAAGGTTTTTTAAATAAATCTTCTTTTGAACATTCTTCTACTTTTTGCCCTGCATACAATACTAAAACCCTGTCGGCGATATTATTGACTATGGCCAAATTATGCGTAATAAAAATAACTGAAGCCGAAAATTCCTTTTGCAATTTTTTTATAAGTTCCAAAATTTGCCGCTGGACGCTGACATCAAGTGCCGTTGTAGGTTCGTCTGCAATTAAAATATCAGGATGCAGACATAAAGCCAAAGCCGCCATAACCCTTTGGCGCATACCGCCTGAAAGTTGGTGCGGATAAGCCTTTAAAAATTTTTCTTCTATGCCTACTTTTTTTAACAGTTCGCCCGCTTGTTTAATGGCTTCTTTGCGGCTTATTTTAGTGTGGCAGCGTAAAGTTTCCGTTATTTGCGCCGCTACGGTAAAAACAGGGTTTAAGGACATCATAGGATCTTGGAAAATCATTCCGATACCGCTTCCGCGCACTTTACGCAGAGCATTTTCGTCCATTTTGGCTATATCTTGGTTTTTATAAATTATACTTCCGCCTGTTATTCTTGCGTTTACAGGCAAAAGCCCTGTTATGGCAAGGCTGTGTATAGTTTTGCCACATCCAGATTCCCCCACAACGGCAAGTATTTCCCCTTTTTTTAAGTGATAAGAAAGCCCGTCAAGCACCGTAAAACGGCCTTTTGAAGTATCAAATCCGACGGAAAGATTTTCTATTTTAAGCACAATTAATTATAGCAAATATAGCAGGGCAATCTTAAAAACTCTGCTGTCCGGCATAATTTATCTCTGTTTACGGCAAAATACAAATATATTGGCCTAATGGGCAAATATTTAAGATTATTTACATGAAAATCCCCCGCAATAACTAATGCGGGGGATTTTATAAATTTTAGCATATGGGATATTATACTTTCGAACACACATATGCATTTCCTGTAACTGTTCCGCCTAAAGCAGTAGCCAGTGGCCTTTTTCTAATAAATTTTACTTTACAGTAGCACATTGCTCTTCCGACATTGGTAATCCGCTTAAACCAAATCTACTCTTAAAAGTAGAACAAGATGATATAGATGCAGGTAAATAATATGTTACTCCAATGCCGCCGCCTGCAAACCTTTCCGTACAGCAGGTATTAAAATTATGAGCACAATTCGCATTCGAATTGTTGAACACCGAATAATCACTTGCCTTACAACAATAGCAAGAACCCTCAT
>CADAXZ010000088.1 GCA_902791965.1 Candidatus Proelusimicrobium bovinum
ATATAGGCAGCACCGGTGGAAGATAACATCGCACCGAAGTACCCGAACATACCCGTAAATCCGCAAGCGGCGGAAACGGATTCCTGCGTTACGATACGGCTTGTCTGCACGCCGCCGGCCAAGTTCTGAGGGCCGTCAACGAAGAATCCGATAAAGGAAGCAAGCAGGGAAGTCCAGAAGAAAGTATCCGTACCGGCAACTTTATAAAATCCCCAACAACTTGCTGCCAAAATGGCTAAATAAATCAAGTTCATCTGGGTACAGCGGCCGTTAAAGAATTTATCTGCCAAATAACCTGCTACGATACCGCCCGGCATACCCAAAAACGGCATCCATTTAAGAGCGGAAACAGCGGCATCCTGGCTGAAGCCTCTTTCCTGCACGAGGAACAATGTTCCCCAATCCAAGGTAGCAAAGCGGACATAATAGACGAACACATAAGAAAGTGCCAACGCCCACAAGAACGGATTGCCGAAAACATGTTTTTTAAGGATTTCCCATTGGGAAAGGCCGGAGTCTTTCTTAATGGGCATAGGGTCATTTTTATATTCATCAATAGGCGGCAGGCCGACGGTGGTAGGTTTATCTGTAAGGAAGAACAGCATAAATATACTGTAAGACATACCCATAAAGGCCGGTATAATAAAGGCCATTTTCCACATATTGAATTTGAGGAGATAAGTTATCAAAACACCTACGAAGAACGCCCCGAAGGTGTGGCTGGAGGACCATAAAGTCCATTTTGTAGCCCTTTCACTGGGTGAGAACCAATATACTAAGCCTTTTGCAACCGGAGGAAACCCCATTGACTGGAACACACCGTTTAAACCCCAGGCAAAAGCGGCAACACCTACGAGCGGTATTGCAATATGCATATTGGAAAGCCAACCTTGGAATTGCGGTAAGAACGGAAAAGCCAAGTTGATTAAGGAAGAGCCGAAAAGACCTAAAGCCATTACAGCGCGGATATTACATCTGTCTGCCATTACGCCGCTTAAAAACTTACCGACGCCGTAAGTCGCGTAAATGGTAGTGCCGATGATACCTAATTGGATGACATCAAATCCGAAATTTTCTATTAACGCAGGTTTTACATAGTCAAGGTTTTTCCTTGTAAAGTAAAACAGCGCGTATCCGAAATACATACCGAAGAACATTTTAATACGCCACATCGTATATGTTCTGTCTATAACTTTTTTATCGGTTATTCTGGTTTCCGCATCTTTTAGAGGCTTAATCCAGCTAAGAAACTTTGATAACATACATTCTCCTGATTATTTATTATAAGACGGCAAAATAAAAATACTTTAATATTTTAAAGTAAAAATAGAATATTTTGCCTATTATGTGCCTACAAAAGAATTTTAACATAAAATAGTTTTAAATACAAATAAGATTTACCGTCTTAAATAATATGCAGATATTTATTGATTTTGTCGGTTTTATTTGTTATTGTTATTAGATACTATGATAAAAGAAACAGCAGAAATTATAAAAAATGCAAAATTCTTAACCGCCTTTACAGGAGCGGGTATTTCCGTCGAAAGCGGTATCCCCCCCTTCCGCGGTGCGGGCGGCCTGTGGGAAAAATATGACCCTTATTGCATAGAAATAAACTTTTTCTATTCCCACCCTAAAGAATCTTGGCGGGAGATGAAGAAGATTTTCTTTAATTCTATGGGTAATGCAGAGCCTAATAAAGCCCATAAAGTTCTTGCCGATTGGGAAAACCGCGGGCTTTTAAAAGGTATAATAACGCAAAATATTGACGGCCTGCACCAAAGGGCTGGCAGTAAAAATGTAAAGGAATTCCACGGTACAATAAGCCGCCTGTTATGCACATCTTGCGGGCGTGAATATCCTACCCAAACAACTGACTTAACGGCAGATTTGCCCGTTTGCGCGGCCTGCGGCGCTGTATTAAAGCCGGATTTCGTTTTTTACGGAGAAGGCATAAACCAAAAAGTTTACAGCGAAAGTACAGAGTTGGCTTTTAAAACGGATGTGATGATAATTGTAGGTACATCAGGAGAAGTTATGCCGGCTTGCGGATTGCCTTATACTGCAAAACAAAACGGTGCAAAGATTATAGAAATAAATACATTGCCGTCATCTTACAGTAATACTATCAGCGATTTTTGGTTTGAGCGCAAAGCGGGAGAATTTTTCGGAGAAATTGAAACTTTGGTTTAATCTTATTCTTGATTTATACTAAACCATACCCTTACCCCCGGTATGGTATTAAAAAAACCGTCCTTGCGGCGTGGTTTTTAATATAACAACACCCCGCTTTTTATACGGGGTGTTTGGGTTATGAAGTGTCAGCGGTTTATTTTGCGGATTTCTTTTTTGGTTTCTTTTCCAATGCTTTGGGCGTAAACGGATAAGGGAAATAATCCTTTAAAGTTTTTTTGCTTATTCTGCCTGCTTTACCGCTTGATAAATCAGCCGTAATTACCGGCATATCGGGTTTTGCAAATTCCGCCATAACCTGTCGGCACGCACCGCAAGGCGTGCTTAAAGGCCCTAAATCTTTTTGGCTGAAAACTATTGCAAGGGCTTGGATTTCTCTTTCACCGGCAGTTATGGCGGCAAAAATGGCGCTTCTTTCCGCACAGATTGTAAGCCCGTAGGAAGCATTTTCTATATTAGTTCCGCGGTATATTTTACCGCTGCCTGCAAGTATTGCCGCACCTACTTTAAATTTAGAGTAAGGCGAGTACGAATTATTCATTGCTTGTGCTGCGTTTGAAATAAGTTCTTCTGTCAGTTGTTTTGAAAGTTTCATAAAGCCCCCGTGTCTTTAGATTATAGCATAAGAAAAGGCAATAAAAGCAAATAAAATTTATTGTTGTGTTTTATAAAGTTTTTCCTGCAATTTATCTGTTAAGATAATAAACAGGGGTTTATTACGGCGTCGTTGGTTTTTATACCGCCGGTATTTTGTTTATACGGATAACAAAATAATTTATAAATTTTTTGTGGCGGTTTGGATTATTTCCGCGGCAGGCAGGGCGTAAAACTCATCTGGGGCTTGTAAAATTACTGCTTTACTATTTAAAGGCTGCCAAATAGTTTGATTGGATTTATCGCTTTGTTTATAAATAGAGATTTGTTTCTTATCCAAGGCGGCGGACGCGTGGACAAAACAGGTATCGGGCGTAATAAGCAAGTCGGTTACGGCAATAACGGCAAAACTTGTAAAAATATCGCCTTGCGGTGCTGTAAAAATATTTTTACAGCCTGCTGCGTTTTTTAATTCTCCGGCCTTATCATTAGGGCCTATTAAAATAAAATTATATTGCGGCAAACTTTCGGCAAGTTGCCTTATCTGCAAAGCACTTAAACAGCGGTGTTTGCTTGAAGCAAAAGCATTTAAAGCAATAAACCCCTTTGTTTTTGGCAGTTTGTTTAATTGTTTTTGTACTTCTTTTTTTAAGGAATTAGGTACAAATAAATCATAATTGATTTGCGGTTTTTCAAGGCGTAAAGCCTTAAACATTGCACAGTGCCACGCTGTTATATGATTTTCGTCAAAAGCCAAAGGTGCAGTTATATTGTAAGAGTTAAAATCTTTTTTATTAAACCCAAAGGCAAAGCGCGGTTTTATTAAAAATAGTAAAAGGTGTGTAAGAAAAGTGTTTTCCCTGTCTAAATCAATATATAAATCAAAGTGTTTTTTGCGGAGTTTTAAACCTGTTGTTAAAGTATCAAGAAACTTTTTGCGGCAGGTAAAAATGCCGCTGACATTACGGTTGTTTTCTATAATCTTTGCGCTTGCTTTCCCTGCTAAAACATAAATTTTTGCGTGCGGCAACTGCTTTTTAAGTTCCCTGAAGGCAAGAGTATTTACAATCATATCTCCGATTTTATTATCATTACGCAAAAACAGAATTTTTTTGAAAGTTTTTAACTGCGATGGTGTAAAACGGTTTTTGTTTTTTCTGTCAAAAAGCAGTTTGCCTGCCTTTGCTTTAAGACGGCGCAGATAAAGATTTTTTTTACGGTTGAGTTCTCTTATGTTCATAGACATATTATATAAAAGCGGAAAGCATATTTTTTATTATTCCAGCCGATAAAGTTTTATCAATATCTTTTATTATTCTTACAGGGCCGTTATTTAATTTTAAGGAAGGTATCATAAAGGAATTTGGATATATTAAAGGTGCAAATAATTCAACAGCCCTTTTATTACCGTAAAATGCTGCAACGGACTTTTTATAAGCGCAGGCGATATGAACAGGGGCGCTGTCTGCCGCAACGATAATATCGGCAAGTTTTATAAGCGCAAAATATTGCTGAAGTGTTAACTGCGGAGTAAGCAGATAATCAAAATCTTTAAATAAAGGGGCATATTCCGGTGATTTTTGCGTAAACGGTATTATTATTTGCACTTTGTTAGCGTATTGTCTTAAAGCGGTTGTAAGTATAGTTTGTATTTCTGTTTTATCAAGTTCTTTATCTGTTCCGTTCGGTGCAAAGACTAAATGGATTTTCCCCTCTTTTAAAAATGATTTGGCCTTATTTTCGCTGTCTGCGGGTATAGGCGGCAGGGTGTATTGCGGATTATCTGTCTTAACATAATCTTTAAAAGGCGTTAATTCAAGGCTGCGGCTTAAATGTGTCTTTGCCAAATCAGGTACATAAAAATCGTAATTTTTGACCGTTTCGGCAGAGTAGTGTTTTTTGGAAGTCTTTTCAAAACAAATAGTATATTGCGGTTTTAAAAGGAAATCGCAAAAGATATTTTTAGTCGTAAATGTAGGGACATAATCCATAAACACCTGCCATTTGCCGCGGTTTAAAAGATAAGTAAGCGGCTTATCTTGCAAGATTTCGTCAATATAAGGATTGCCTTGAAAGACAGGGCTGTTGCGCCCTATTGCCAAAACACCTGTTTTTATATCGGGATATGCTTGTTTGAGTTGCTTTAATATTGCCGTTAAAAGTATGCCGTCGCCCAAACCGTAGCCTATCGGGCGGATAAGTACGGATTTTATTTGTTTAAAATTAAAACCGGCAAGCGGTGTTTTATTTGCCAGAAGTTTTAACAGAATTTTTTTGGGCATTTTTCTTCCTTCTCAAATAGTATTTAGGATATTTAAGGAAATAACATATATCGTTAAACAGCATTGCCGTATTAAATAAAAATTTTTGTCTTGTATTAAATACGGCTTTAGGGCCTTGTATATTGCGCAGATAATTATTGTGTTCTATACGGTTGCATTTAAAAGTATTTTTTGCCTGTTTAAAAAAGGATTTACCGTAAGCAAAATTATCAACGGCTTTTGCCCGTTTTGCAGGGTCATTTATAAGTTCAAGGGAGTTAATAAAACCTACATCAAAAAATAAATTTGCCTGACGCGGATAAATATTTTTACCGCTGCGGTGTGATGAATACCCGTCGCTGTTTCTGTTATCCTGTAAAACTATATCACTGCCTATAAATTTAATTTTACCGTTTTTGTTGATTATGGCACATATCGCCGCAAAATGCGGAAACCAATTAGGTACATTATCATAAATATTACGCATTGTTGCATCATCTAAAACGGAAGATTTAAAAATATCGGCTGGCAAAAAAGTAAGCCTGCGCAGGGCTTTTAAAATATCGCTTTTAAGCGGGTACTTTTGCTCCATAAACTCTTTTTCTACCGTTTTGCCCGCATCACCCATAAATAAGTATGATGCATTTTGATA
>CADAXZ010000089.1 GCA_902791965.1 Candidatus Proelusimicrobium bovinum
TAGTTTCAAGTTCATTTATACGGGAATAAATATTTTGAAGTTCTTCATTGTTTTTAGCCCTGAAGAAATATCCGCCCGTTTCCTCGGCTATTTGCATTAAAGCCGCTTCCGATTCGGGTGAAGGCGGCTGTAAAACAGGCGAAGCCGCACCAAATATTCCGGCAGATACGGCAGGCAACTGTGCCGCCCTGCCGCTGGCAACAGATATAGTATAAATCTTTATGCCGTAAGCCGCTGCCGCTTTTGCCGCAGCAATAGGGTCAACCGTGCCGCTGTTGTTTTCCCCGTCAGTTAAAAGAATTATCACTTTGCTTTTGGCAATACTGTCTTTTAAGTGCATGGCAGAAACAGCAATCGCATCCCCGATAGCCGTACCGTTTTGCTGTGCAAGGAAATCCAAATTGATAATATTTATATATTCTTTTACGGCAAAATAATCTAAGGTAAGCGGGCATTGAAGCATAGCCGCACCGGCAAAAATTACCACGCCTATTCTGTCGCTGGAGCGTTTACCCACAAATTCTTCCGCTGTTTTTTTGGCTGCGCCTATTCTGTCCGGAACGAAATCCAACGCCGCCATACTGCCGGAAGTGTCTATCGTTAAAATTATATCAATACCTTTTGCCGGAGGGATAACCGCTTTACCTGCTTTACGCGGACGCGCCAAAGCGATTATGCTTAAAAATAAAGCCGCTATACATAAAAACATAGGCAGCCATTTAGCAATCTTTACTGCAAAAGAAGGTTCGAACTTTACCCCTTTACCTAAAGGATATTTAACCGAAGGGCAACATCTCTTGCGGATAAAAACGGCAAAACCTGCCGCAATCAACAATACTATCAGCAACAATAAGGCCCAAGGATATTGCAAAGAACCGCCGCCTATAAAAATTAAAGCGGTTAACAGCAGGATTAAAGTTCCGCATATTCCCGCCACTAAACCTGAAATAAGACTTAAAAGGAATTGGTTTTTCATAGAAGTTCTTTCTCCTTATTATCAGAGAGCGTACTAACTTTAGGCGGACGCGTATCTATAATTATATTGCGTAAATTTCTTATATCTTCATCGCGTTGGGCTTCTGTAGGTTCTACTTTGGCGAACTTAACATAATCGGCTGAACGCTGCAAATCCGCCAACTGTGTTAAATTGCCTTTAAAATCAGGATTCTTTTTTAAAGCCCGTACAAGGTCTTTACTGGTGCACTGATGGGCATCCATAGTAAAACGCTCGGAGATATAATCCTTTAAAATATCTATAAATGTACTGTAAAAATATTTATAACTGCCTTGCTGCCATAAACCGCCCAAAAGCAAATGGTCTATTCTGTCCAATGCAATTACATCTATGGGGCGGTCGTCCTTTTCAAGTTCTTTTAATTTTTTTACGCCCAAAACCTGTGCTTTCTTTTTTAAAATCCTATAAACCGCATAAAGTAATACAACCGCTAAAATAATCCAAAATAATATCCAATAATTAAACGGCCTGTACGGCTGGCGTATATCAAGAAGTTTTTTATCTTTAAAACCTGTATCAACAGGTTTTACTTCTGTCTGCACGGGCAATGTTTTATATATTTTTCCGCTTGCCGATTTAAAAATGACAGAATCAAAATTTACTTTACCCAAAGCAAAGGCAACTGCTTTTATTTCCGCCGTAAGACCGCTTTCATCTGTTTTTAGGGAAAGTATTTCAAAATCTTTTTGGTTAAGATTTTCTTCATCAACTTCCGCACGCTCCGGCAAAGTTAAATACAGCGTAAAATCTTGTGCTAAATTAAGTTCTTTGGGGAAATCCTTAAACTCTAAATTTTCCGTTTTGTCAGAATCTTCAGATTGTAGGGATGTTTGTTCTGATTCTCCGCCGGAATTATCATATTCCTCAGGAATACTTTCATCTGCTTGCTGTTCATTGCCGCCGGATATTTGTTCTTGCGCTTCCTGCGGCAAATTATCTTGCGGCTGCACATTTTGCATATCAGGCACGGATACTTCCTGCCCGAATGAAACTGACGGCAAAAGCAATAAAGATAACAACAAAACAAAAAATAAGTTCTTCATAATTATCTTCTCAATTTTTTGGCACGCTGTTTAAAAAACTTAATAACAGGCTCAACGACATCCCCGTCCGCTTCCACTTGTATTGCCTGACAACCGGCCAAGTAAAAAAGCCTTAAGGCGGCATCATACTGGTACTGTTTATCTGCAGTTATATAACCTGCCTGCTTTGAAGATAAATACACCATTGCTTTACTGCCGTTTTCAAGTGCTTCAAATTCTATAAAGGCGGGAAGTGCCGGTAATTTGGCTTCAAGCCTGTCGCGCACTACGACAGGTATTAAATCAAACTTTTTTGCGGCAAGTTTAAAAGATTTCTCATAACCGGAACCGAAAAAATCAGATATTAAAAGTAAAATACCTTTGCGTTTTATCATACGGTTAAGGCTGTCTAAACATAAGGAAATATTTGTACCTTTACTCTTAGGAGTAAAAGCCAAAAGTTCCCTAATAATACGCAAAACATGGCTGCGCCCTTTTTTAGGCGGAATATAAAGTTCTATCTGGTCGGAAAATAACAGCAGGCCTACTTTATCGTTATTTTTTATTGCCGAAAACGCAAAAAGAGCACCCAATTCCGCTACGACATCACTCTTAAATTTACCGGTAGAGCCAAAATACTGCGAAGCAGAAACATCACACGCTATAATAAGGCTGAGTTCGCGCTCTTCGTTAAACTTCTTGACAAAAGTTTCGCCAGTCTTGGCAGAAACATTCCAATCAATAGAACGCACATCATCACCGGGGATATACTGCCTGACTTCGGCAAATTCTATCCCCTGCCCTTTAAAAATGCTCAAGTATTCGCCGGCAAAAATTTCGCTGACTAATTTGCCAGTTTCAATTTCTATACGGCGGACACGCTTTAAAATATCCGCTGCTTGCATTATGGAACTTCTACCGTGGCAAAGATTTTCTTGATAATATCTTCTGTAGTAATATTTTCGGCTTCTGCTTCGTAAGTAAGCAAAATCCTGTGGCGCAGGACATCGGGGCCCATTTCTTTGACATCTTCCGGAGTTACATATCCGCGGCCGTCTAAAAAGGCATAGGCTTTTGCTGCCTGCGTAAGATAAATTGAGGCCCTTGGGCTAGCACCGTACAGAATATAAGATGACATATTTTCAAGTTTATATTCCTGAGGGCGGCGGGTCGCGAACACCAAATCTACTATATAGTTCTTCACTTTCTCATCTACATATATTGAATCGGCCGCTTCCCGTGCTTTAATAATCTGGTCAACCTGAACAACCGCTTTAACTTCAGGTTTAACGCCAAGGCTCATACGCTCTAAAATCAGTTTTTCATCTTCCTTGCTGGGGTAGTCAACTTTAATTTTAAGCATAAATCTGTCTACCTGTGCTTCCGGCAAAGGATAAGTACCTTCCTGTTCTACGGGGTTTTGTGTCGCCAGAACCATAAACGGTTTAGGCAGTTTATAAGTTTCGTCCCCGATAGTAACTTGGCGCTCCTGCATAGCCTCTAATAATGCGCTTTGAACCTTTGCAGGCGAACGGTTAATTTCATCAGCCAAAACTAAATTAGCAAAGACGGGCCCTTTCCTTGGAGTAAAAGAACCTTCTTTAGGATTGAAAATTAAAGTACCCGTAATATCAGCCGGCAATAAATCAGGCGTGAACTGTATACGCTGGAAACTTGCATTTAAAGCCTGGGCCAGAGTTTTTACCGTTAAAGTTTTAGCAAGGCCAGGGACACCTTCAATAAGGATATGTCCGTCGGCAATTAAAGCGACTAACATCTTTTCCACAAGGTCTTCCTGTCCTACGATAACTTTGGAAATTTCGTGTTTTAAATCCTGTAAAAAAAGGCTTTCGTCTTGTACCTTTTTATTTATCTCAGTAATATTCATTATTGGTATTCCCCCATATCCGCATTCGGATCATTCATAAGCATTTGCATTCTTCTTGCTGCAGTCTGTCTGTTGCCGGATTCCATTTTATTAAAATTTATGATTTCAGAAAGCATAGATTTTGCTTCTGCCGCTAAGGAATCATTATTTGAACTTTCTGCAACTTTTTTAATTACATCTGTGGATTCTTCCGTATTATATTGTGCTATTTTGTTTAAAAGCATTTTTCTGGAGAATGCACCGCGTTTCATAAGGTCTTCAAGTATTTTTAAACTTTGTTTATCTTTATATTTGGTAATTAAAGTTATAATCTTATTTCTGTCGTCGGGAACATCAAAAGTAGTCAAATATTTGTTTATCACCCTCGCAGAAGCAGAAGAACCTGAAGAATAAATCATATCAACATAAGCAAAACAGGTATCGGCGTCATAAGTATTAAAAACAACTTCCTCTACTTTGTTCATATTACTGCTACTAATTTTTAATCCGGACAATCTTTCCGGCGCGATTTCAGGTAAACCGTTCTTTTGTGAATTAGGAGATGCAGACACCGGATTATTATCTTCCTTTTTCTGCTCTTTTATAAGTGTTTTAGGCTCCAAATTTATTTTCTGGAAAGTTTGTTGCAAACCGTGTGTATAAAAATAATACCCCCCGCCTAAAATTAACAGCAAAATTATAAATTGTTTCATAAAAAACCTCCCGTTTACTATATATTATAGAATTTTGCTGTCAATGTCCACACAAAACTAAACAAACAGTAAATAAAATTATAAAAGTTATATCAAAATTTTCAAGCCCCAGGGCAAACATCTTTAAAATTTTATATTATAACAAAGGGCCTTTTATAAGGCTTTCATATAATTTCAGGGGGATTCTATGAGGATTTATGATGATATACAGTTGGATTACCAAGATATTCTGTTAAGGCCCAAACGCTCGGCTTTGGCATCCCGTTCCCAAGTAGATATAATAAGAGAATATTCTTTCAAATGGTGTCCCGATACCATAAAAGCAACCGGTATAGTAGCAGCCAACATGTCCACCACAGGCACTATGGAAATTGCAAAAATAATGCAAAAACATAATCTTTTTACCGCATTACATAAATATTATTCAGCAGAAGAATTAATAAAATTTTTAAAGAAAAATAAAAAAGATTTCAAATCTAACAGGCTTATTTTTGTCAGCAGCGGCGTAGGACAGGAAGATTATAAAAAACTCAAGGAAGTTATGCAAACAAAACTTATCAATAATATTTGTATAGATGTTGCAAACGGTTATTCCCCATATCTTATTGATTATGTAAAGAAAGTAAGGGCAGAATTTCCCAATGCTTTGATTATGGCGGGCAATGTAGTAACAGGAGATATGACCGAGGACTTAATTTTAAGCGGTGTGGATAT
>CADAXZ010000090.1 GCA_902791965.1 Candidatus Proelusimicrobium bovinum
TGTGCGAAGATACCCGCCAGACATCTAAATTATTAGCGGCTTACGGTATATCCGTTAAAACTTTAAGATATAATGAAAACGACAACTCATCCGTAGAGCGCTTGGTACAAACGCTTAAAAGCGGAAAAAACTGTGCATTAGTTTCAGATGCGGGCACTCCCTGCGTATCGGACCCGGGATGGCGCTTGGTAAAAGCCGCACGGCAAGCCGGAATAAAAATTACCGCATTGCCCGGCCCTACGGCAGCGGCCTGTGCTTTAAGCGCCGCAGGAATGGGCGGAGGCGGTTTTACCTTTTTGGGTTTTTTACCAAGAAAGACAGGTAAAATTTTAAAAACCGTACGCGCCGCTCTTGAACTTGAAAGGCCCGTAATAATTTATGAATCCCCTTACAGAATTGTAAAGTTAATAAATATTTTAGCAGAAGAATTAGGCCCGCAAATGCAAGCCGTTGCCGCAAGGGAAATAAGCAAAACTTTTGAAGAATATTTAACAGGTACTTTAAAGGAACTTTCTGAAAATCTATCTGCCCGCAAAAAAATTTTGGGGGAATTCGTTTTGATTCTATCGCCAGAGAAAGTTTTACAGGAAGAAGATGACAATGAAGAAAACTAAAATTTTTTCTTTAAATTCTCTTACACAAAAAGATAAAAAATATATTTCCGATGCTTTGCTTAGCGGCAAAACTGTTCTCTTGCCTACCGATACGGTTTACGGGCTTACCGCATTTGCCAAAAGAGAATTTTTGCCTTTTTTAAATGCGGCAAAAAACAATCCGCAGGATAAACCCGCACAAATTTTATGTTCAAAAAATACCGCCAAAATTTTGGCCGAACCTTCCCCTGCGCTTAATACCGCATTAAAAATTTGGCCGGGGGCTTTAACAGCGATATTGCGGGCTTCGCAAGCAGGCAAAGTGTTAAGCGGAATTGATACTATCGGCCTGCGTGTACCTTCAAGTAAATTCTTAGAAGAAATTTTTAATCTTTGCGGCGGCGCTTTATATGCCAGCAGTGCAAATATACATAATTTGCCTACCTTGGAAAACCAAACAGATATTATAAATGTTTTTGACGGCAAAGCAGATATTATAGTTATAAACGGGGATTTAAAAAGCAGGCCTTCCGCTATTATTGACTTTACCCTTAATCCCCCTAAAGTTATCAGATACGGGACATTAACCGAAAAAGATTTAAAATTTTTAGAACTTTAACGGTATAATTTGTTAATATAAAATTATGGATATATATAACATATTACCTTTAGGCTGTATTTTATTTTTATTCTTCCTTGTGTGTCTTTTAGTATTCTTGTTAATAAGAAGGCATTTATTATTAACGCAAGAAAGGCTGCATAACAGCGATTTATCAAAAAGGCTTAAAGCCTTGATGAAAAATTTTTCCGCCATAGCCCAACAAAAAGATGATTTGGAAAGAATAAATGAAATGCGCTCAAAATTTATATCCGTAACCGCACACGATTTAAAGCAACCCATAACCTTAATTAACGGTTATTCTTCTTTACTGCGTGAAACTTTATCCCAAGAAAATTTAAAACTCTTGGATAATATAGATAAAGCGACCTCTACTATTGAAAGACTTACGAGGGATTTAGGAGATGTTTCATCCGCACAATACGCTACGATGAAACTTTCCAAATCTAAATTTATTTTTAACGATTTTATTGAAGAAATTTTTAAACAATATAAAAGCGCGGCAGCACAAAAGAAAATATCTTTACTGTTTACCCCCTATCCTGAACCTATTGAAATCAATGCAGACCGTTTCCGCTTGGAACAGGTATTCAGCAATCTGCTTAGTAATGCATTAAAATTTACTTTACAAGACGGCACTATAGAAATACGATACACCTTAGAAGAAAATAAAATAAAAGTTTTGGTAAAAGACGACGGATTAGGCATTACGCCTACCGACAGAATTAAAATATTTGATAAATTCCAACAATCCGATTTTATAGATGAGAATTTTAAAAAACAAGGCTGGGGTTTAGGCCTTGCCATCGCTAAAGAAATAATAAATGCCCACGGCGGAGAAATAGGTGCAGACAGCGCAGGCCGCGGGACAGGCTCAACATTCTGGCTAACAATACCTCTGGCAAATGCTAAGTAAAATGCCCTGTACGCAACGCATAGCGTTTACATATTTTATCCTAAACTACAACAGCATTATTGCCCGCGCTTTTGCTTTAATAAATTAAAACAACTGCGCTACTTTGCCGCCTGCTATAAGAAAACCCACGATTTTTGCTACGGATTTTACGCCCCTGCACAGGCTTGCTTATGCCTTACCCGCGCAATAAAAAATGGGCTTAAAAGCCCGTTTAAAACCTATGCCCGATTGACAATACTTATTGTCCGTTAATATTAAGTTTAATCTTTTGGCGTTCTTGGGTTTGCATTTCACGAAGCCACTTCCAAAATCTGTTTTCAAAATCCTGCATATCTTTAAAACCATACGCTTTGCGTAAAGCATATTCCGTAGAAATTCTCTTCTTAACCGGTTTACCGTTTTTATCGCGGATTATATTGCCGTTAGCATCTTTTTTATCTTCAAAAGTTTTGAGTAATTTTGTAAATTGTTCAAACTGCATTCTTTTATCGGCATACGCAGTATTTTTTTGCCTGAATAAAAAACGCACCATAGCATAAGCCTGAAAATACCAGTTTTCCACATCACCCTTTTGTTCGGCTCTGTCATACGATTCATTTTTTATAAAATCAGAAAATTTTACAAAAGATACCGTCTTGCCTGTTACTATATTAGATAAGACGGCCTTTTTTTCATTATCGCTGAATTTTTGTTTATTTTTTAACCTTGAAAGCAAAGCCTTCTTTTCGGCACTGCTTAAAATATTTATAACAATTAAATCATTAGCCCACACCCCGCCTTTAAAATCAGCAGAAATATCTTCAATATTTACGGCAAGGCCCTCGTTTAACCATATAGGCGGCTCTAAAGTAAAGGCTTCCCCGGGAGGATTAAAAAAGTTTTCTACAAACAAGTGTGTTAACTCGTGCGAAAACTGCGCCATCATATTATCTGCATTGTTAGGCTCGTCATACATAACGATACGGTTGTCTTCCGGAGAAAAGAACGCGCCGGACCAATTACTCGCAACAGGCTCATTATGTAAAAAACTCTGCCTGTTTTGATATACATAGACATTAGCCTTGCCGGATAACATCCACGAAATATTTTTACTTAAGACCTGATATACCGTTTCAAATTTCATTCCTAAATTAGGGGTCATAATGCCGGAAGTATGCGGCTCTACTTTTATTATGAAATTTCTTGTAGAACTGTCTATCCATTTTATATGGGAATTATGAACAGGCGCTTTTTGTTCTGTTTTTTTAAATTGGGGTTCTTTTATTGATGTGATTGCATCAGGCTTATCTTCATTTTTGACAGTTTCCGTATTTTCTTTTTTGGCTTTTTTTTCTGAACCGTTTTCCGAAACGGCAGCGCTTGAAGGTATTTCCCCTACATAAGTAATATCTTTATTGCCTGTCCTTATAAGGCTTAAAGTTGAAGATTCTATGGAAGCATCATAATCTAATTCCGGCGCAGGAAGTTCCCCGTTAGCCGGATATTCATTATTATTTGCATTTTCCTGCTTTGAATTATAAGTTAAATTTTTTACAGCCTGCCGCTCTTCCGCCTTTACTTTCCTTGCTTTATTTAAAAAACTTTGCCCTGCGTCATCTTGGGCGCAGAGCAAAGTACAAGATAATAAAAAAACAATCTGACACAAAACGGCATTTAATATTTTATATTTAGACATTTTGCCGCCTTCATAATTTTATTCTAAATCAGATGTTTCAACATCAAAAGATACAACGCCTAAACCTGTTGATGTTGACCCCCATGTTATGTAAATATTTTTGGTAATAGTCTCGCCGTTAAGGACAGCCTTACAAGTAAATTGTTCTTTATTATTACTATCTAAAAGAATAGGATAGCCCTGCAAAGCCCTTTCCATAGCCATAGTGTTATATTGAGCCATACAACCTTCAACAAAAGCCTTTGCCTGAACTTCCCTCTTAGTCTTTAACATATTAGCCGTACGGCCTACGGAAAACCTCATCAGCATAACTATAATGGCCGCAATAATACTGCCAAGCACCATAACTTGCATCAAAGCAGAACCTTTTTTATTAAGAAAAATCATATTATTTTCCCCCTGCTTTTGTAAATGTATTTTCCATCTCAATATGTATCGGAGGTGTTTGACTGTTAGCAGTACCGGCATCTGCTGCAAAGTCTTTATGGATTATAATTTCTACCTTATAATTTATATTATCTGAAGTAGATACATTAAAAGATGTTGTATAGTCCATATATACCTTACCAGAATTACAAGCAGTAGATAACTCCGTTACTAACTCGTCATCTTTTTTCGACTCTGTAAGCGGAGTTTGGGTACGCCTTACCGTAGAGCCGTTTAAACAATATGCTATTACAGTAGGATCACTTTCATACTTTCCGTCATCCGGAGTACCGCCTAAAGAAGAAACTTCAGGCCTTACAACCCATCTTGCACTGCCAAAAGAATCTAAATGGGCATTCCTTGCCATAACTATCAAAGCCCCTGACTGTCCGGCCCCGTAAGGTGCTAATACTAAATCCGCCTCGGTAATATCTCTGTGTAAAGACCTCATTAAAATAGAAAGGTTATTCCTTATCATCGTTTGGCGCTGGCCTTGGGATGTCTGTATGGATGCCGCTTTCCAAATTGTAACTAAAGCAACGGTAACCATACTTGCTATAAAACCAAGTATATAAGGAAGTACTAGATTACTTTCAAGAGTTGCAAGATCACTTACACTAAATATAAATGAACCAATTGATACTGGTAAGTAAAGCATGAAAGCGTATTTTAAAGCAGTATCTCTTTTCATTTTAACAAGTAATGCACCGACAATGCATGCACCACTTCTGCTTATCCCTGGTATAAGTGCAGCCATTTCAAATAAACCTACTATAAGTGCATCCATGTATGTTATTTCATTATCTTTTTTAGATCCTTTTGCATCTTTAACAAAATATAATAGAAGTGCAGTTATTAAAAAGCTTACACCTAGTAATTTAGGGTTAATTAAAGCTTCAATTTGATCCTTAAATAAAACTCCAACTATTCCCGCAGGAATACTTCCAACTATTACAAGTAATGCATATTTAAATTCTTCTTTAATCTTTTTATCTTTTCTTTTTTCTTTATTAAAAATATATGTACAAAAAGATTTAATCAAAGAAATAATATCT
>CADAXZ010000091.1 GCA_902791965.1 Candidatus Proelusimicrobium bovinum
ACCGCCGCCAAAGGGGTTGCCGCCGCTGTATTGGTAATACTGCGCTCCGCCCGTCCTTCCGGCAGAGCCGTAAGAAGAACTGCCGCGCCCCGCAGAAGCACCGCCGCCGCGTGCATAATTTTGATATTCCCCGCTGCCTACTTGGTCGTAAATAGTGCGTTTTTGTTTATCGGAAAGGACTTCATAGGCCTCGTTAATATCTTTAAATTTTTCCGTCATAGCGGCCTTTTCCGATTCAGGGTGCATATCAGGATGATATTTGCGCGCCTGAGTTTTAAAAGCCTTTTTTATTTCCGCTTCGGTTGCGTTTTTATTAACTCCTAAAATCTTATAATAATCTTTATAATCTGCCATAATTCCCCCTTGCCTGTTTGAATACATTTTATATAATTTATCTGTATTATGCTAATATCAGGCGAAATTAAAAAATATAATCCCGCACCCGTAAAACTTATTTTACTTATGGAGGCACTTTCCGTTTTGGTAAATCAGGTTTTTCAGGTGCTTTTGCCGTGGTATATTTTAGTCAGCGCAGACAGCGTACTTTGGCTTGGTGTGGCAGGTTTTGCGACTATTGCGCCGAGTATATTTTCTTCCCTTTGGGGCGGCACGCTGATAGATAAAATAGGCCGCTCAAAAACTATGATGTTCTGCGAGGCAATACAACTTCTCCTTATAGCAATGATACCTGTTTTGATAATTTTTGATAAAGGCAAACCTGCCGTAATTTCCGCAATAATTTTTATTTCCGGCTTTTTTGACGAACCCGGGCAAATGGCGCGCCGCGCGCTGCTGCCAAGTTATACACGCCTTGCCGGTATACCGCTGCACGAAGCCACAGGCATCAAAGAGGCTTTAGACGGTATAATGTCCGTAATAGGCCCGCTTGCCGCAGGCTTGGTAATAGCCGTTTACGGCCCGTTAAAAGCGTGGTTTTGCACCGTATTTTTATGCCTTTGTATCGTTATGACAGCCCTGCGCCTTTTTAACGGCAGAAAACCCAGAATCAAACGCACGAACATAACTTACGGGCAAGTGCTTAAAAACCTTTACAAAGACACTTTTTTGTTTAAAGTTATCACGCTTACTCTGCCGCTTTTTATTTTGGGGCAGTCTTGGGAACTTTTGATTCTGCCCGCTTATGTACACGAACATTCCTACGGCTCTGTCTTTTTGGGGCTTATGGAAGCGGCCTTCGGCCTTGGCGCTTTTGCCGGCGCACTTTATTTTACATCGGCCGGAAAGCGGTTTAAATTTTTTAATCTTTCGGCCATAAATTATACGGCTTATGCAATTTCCGTAATAGTGCTGATGTATAATTTACCCAAAAGCCTTGTAGTAGCCGCTACCGCACTTTGCGGTGCGCCTTACGGTGCTTTTACCGCTATGGTAATAACGATAATTTTATCAAAAGTACCTGAAGAAGCACGGGGCAAAACTTTAGGTGTTTTTGCCGCAGGCGCTGCCCTTACGGAAAGTATTTTTATTATGCTAATTGCACTGCTGCTTAATGCTTTTGGTTTGTTTAATACTTTATTTTCCGTTTCCGTACTGTTTGCTTTGCTTATCTTAGCGGCACTTTTTGCCGGCCGCGGCGAAATGCGCCCGCCCTTAAGTTAGCCCTCTTTTGTTATAATAGTTTTAGACAGGGAGGTTTTATGAAAGTTTATTTTTCATTGGAATATTTTATATTACCAAAACAGGAACTTAAAGTTCTTATCACAGGGCAGCAAGATACGCCGCTTGCTATGCAATACGACGGCAATGGCCTTTGGCAGGCTGAATTTGAAACAGATTTAAAATCTTTTGAATATTCCTACGCGCTATATGAAAACGGGGAAATAATCCGTACGGAATACCCTTATCCCAAACGCAAAGCCGTATTAAACCAAAATGAAACTTTTTTAAAAGACTGCTGGCGTGATATTCCGCCGCTTTCATTCCTTTATACATCCGCTTTCAAAAAAGATTTTCAGCAAAATCAGGCTTTGCCCGTATATAACAAAACCCTTATAATAAAAGCCTATGCCCCCCAACTCTGTGAAGGCCAAATCCTTAAAATCTGCGGGCTTGGCGATACTTTGGGAAATTGGGACATCCAACAAGCAAAAACAATGACAAATACCGCTTTAAACGAGTGGAGCATTGCCTTAAATGCGCAGGGATTAAACTTCCCCCTTGAGTTTAAGTTTATCACTAAAAAAGACGGGCAAATACTTTGGCAGAGCGGCCCGAATAATACCCTTAACTGCGGTATAAAAGAAGGTGAAACTTTAATACAAAACAATTTTTACCCCCTGTTTGATATAAAAAACCCTAAAGCGGCAGGTATAGTGCTGCCGGTATTTTCTTTAAGGAGCGAGAGCAGTTTCGGCGTAGGGGACTTCGGCGATTTAAGAAAACTTGCCGATTGGGCAGAACAAGCAGGCCAAAAATTTATACAGATACTTCCGATAAATGATACAACAATTACCGGCACTTGGACGGATTCTTACCCCTACAACAGTATTTCAATTTATGCTTTCCACCCGATGTATATGGATTTAAACGATTTAGGCCCTTTAAAAGACACCCACAAAGAAGAATGGTTTAAATGGGAAAGAAAGAGAATAAACTCCTATCCGCAAATACACTACGAAGAAGTAAATCTGCTAAAGCGCGCCTATATAAAAATGGCATTTTTTGAGCAATACAAACAAACATTTGCTTGCGCGGAATTTAAAGAGTTTTTTGAAAATAACAAGCATTGGCTTAAACCTTATGCCGCTTTCCGCTTTTTAAGAGATAAATACAATACCCCTGATTTTACCAAATGGCCGCAACATTCCGTATATTCGCAACAATTTGTAGAGGAATTAACTGCCCCGCAAAGTGCCGATTATAAGGAAATTTCCTTCTTTTACTTTACACAGTACCACCTGCACCGCCAACTGCTTAAAGCCTGCAATTATGCACGCAGTAAAGGCATAAAAGTAAAGGGCGATATTCCCATAGGTATATCACGCAGCAGCGTTGAGGCGTGGGCAGAGCCTTATTATTTTAATATGAACTCTCAGGCAGGCGCACCGCCGGATGACTTTTCCGCTGACGGGCAAAATTGGGGATTTCCTACTTATAACTGGGAGGAAATGGCAAAAGACGGATACTGTTGGTGGAAGAAGCGCTTTCAAAAAATGGCGGAGTATTTTGATGCTTACCGTATTGACCATGTTTTGGGATTTTTTAGGATTTGGGAAATACCTTTACATTCCGTAACGGGGCTTTTGGGGCAGTTCGCCCCAGCTTTACCGATGAGCAAAGACGAGATAAAATCTTTCGGTTTTGATTTTAAGCCGCAACATTTAAAGCCTTACATAACCGAAAGTTTGCTTGACGAACTGTTCGGGCAAAAGAAAGAAGAAGCAATAAAACTTTATCTCCAGACTGCGGAAAACGGCTTTTTTGAGATGAAGCCCATTTTTGATACGCAAAAAAAGGTGGAAAAATATTTTGAGGGTACTAAAGATAAGGAAAGCCAAAGTATTAAAGCAAAACTTTACTCACTTATAAGTAATGTGCTTTTTGTGGCAGACAGGACAAACCCCGAACTTATGCATCCGCGCATTTCCGCCTTAAAAGCATCTTGTTTTGCTGCTTTGGACGAAAGCCAAAAACAAGCCTATACTAATTTGTATAACCATTATTTTTACCAAAGGCACAATGATTTTTGGCATAAGAGCGCTATGGCAAAACTGCCTCCGCTTTTATCTGCAACGCGTATGCTTGCCTGCGCCGAAGATTTGGGTATGATACCAGCCTGTGTTCCGCAGGTTATGGAAACTTTGCAGATGTTAAGTTTGGAAGTGCAGCGTATGCCCAAACAATTGGGCCGCACCTTTGCCGATACAAAGGCTTATCCGTATCTTTCCGTCTGCACGCCGTCCACGCACGATATGTCAACTTTGCGCGGCTGGTGGCTTGAAGATTATTCACAAAGCCAAAAATTTTATAATGAAGTTTTAGGCAAAACCGGACAAGCCCCCAAAGATGCAACGCCGGAAATCTGTGAAGATATAATAAAACAAAACTTAAATTCCCACTCAATGCTTTGTTTGTTATCTTTCCAAGATTGGCTTTCCCTTGACGGCAAACGCAGAAACCCCGATATTCAAAGCGAACGCATAAATATCCCCGCAAACCCGAGGCATTATTGGCGCTACCGTATGCACCTTAATTTGGAAAGTTTAATTTCCGACGGGGAATTAAACAATAAACTGCGCAGTTTAACAAAGCAAAGCGGAAGATAAAAATAACTACATGCATTTAAAGCCCCTTTTAAGAGGGGCTTTTTTATATACTGTACCCTAATTTGGAGTTGATTTGTTTTACAGTAATATTGCCTTAACAGCCAAATTTATCAGACGGATTTATTATTAAAGCCTGACGCCAAAGAGAGAGTTTTTCCTGAAAACTTTTTGATGCGTTGGCAGGACTTGTTGACGGCATTAAAATATATTCGTAATCAGGTAATGCCGGGTTATGCGATTTATAAAATCTCTGTGCGGCCTGCCCGTTAAAAACTATTCTTTTTATTGACGGATATTTTTTAAAAAGCAAGGCAAAATTATTAGGCATTTCCGCTTTTATGTCTTTATCCAAACTGCCTTTACGGCGGCAATATTTAAGGCTGTCCCATAAGCCTACGGAATTTTTTAATAGTATTAAAAGTTTTTGCTGATAAGAATTAAAAGGATTTCCGCCGTTAAACAAAACAGAAATAAGCGGCCAAAAATGATTATATTTATAAGCGTAATACTGCCCTGCTTTAAGGCTGGCTTCACCCGGCATAGTGCCGACGACCAATATTTTTGTATGGCCGTCGGCAACAGGTGCAAAACTTTTTAGCATATTTTAGGCGTTTTCAAACTTTTTGTAAAGTTTAAAATCTTTAGCATTATGGCAGACAAAATAGACATCCAAAGACGGATTTTCCGCTAAAAATTCTTTTACTGCCGCCCAAGCGATATTTGCAGCCTTTTCCGCAGGGAAATGATAAGCCCCCGTAGAAATACACGGAAATGCTATGCTTTTAAGGCCGTTTTCAGCCGCAAGTTTAAGGCTGTTTAAATAGCATTGTTTAAGGTGTTCTTCTTCATTAGACTGGCCGCCGTGCCACATCGGCCCGACTGTATGTATGATAAAGGCGGCAGGCAAATCATAACCGCGCGT
>CADAXZ010000092.1 GCA_902791965.1 Candidatus Proelusimicrobium bovinum
GGGAACTTGTACTTATGCAATCGTCCGATTGGGCATTTTTGATGACAGTAGGCACTGCAAAGGAATATTCCACAAAGCGTACTAAAGACCATGTCAAACGCTTTATTGCCATTTATGATATGATAATGGGCAACCGCATTGACGAAGGCTATATTTGGGATTTGGAACAAAAAGATAATATCTTCCCGGATATAGATTACAGGGCTTATTGTTCTAAGGATACTGCTGATGTTTTAGCACAGCAGGCTGCTTAAAATAAATTCTGTTTGAAAATAAAAATCCCCGTTTTAAGCGGGGATTTTTTTGCATTACTAAAATTTTAATGCAGTTTTTGATAATAAATTTATTTATCAGGGAAGAAGTGTATTTCCAAAAAATTAAAACGAATGCCGGCGGCTTCTAATTTTGATATATTAATATCCCAATATTTTGTATTTAACATACGGGCGAGTTCTTCGTTGGTAATTTTAAGGGTAAGACACACAATATCGCAACTGTAATCTTTTTGTTTGGCAACTTTTGTGTTAGTGGTATCACCTAAATAAAGGTCAAAACCTTTAAATGTTCTGCCCATAAAAACAAATTCAAAATTAGCAAGTATTTTTCTCAGCATATTTTATCTCTTAATTTAATTATATTTATATTATAAAATATCAATGTAAATTTTCAACCTAAATCAATTATTTCCCATTGTTTTTTGTAAAGTTCTGTAAGTTTTTGTTTAAAAGCGGTATGTTCCGGTTTTGTGAGCAAAGGGTCTGTATTTATAAGATAATCCCTGTCTTGCACGGCCCAGTGCAGGACATCTTTATCCTTTATTATATCACCTGCTTTAAACTCAAGTTCGCCTGATTGGCGTGTGCCTAAAATTTCCCCGGGGCCGCGCAGTTCTAAATCTTTTTCTCCGATTTTAAAACCGTCATTTGTAGAACATATTGCTTGTATTCTTTCCGCCGATACGGAACTTGTATTTCCGGAAACCAAAATGCAGAAAGATTGCTGTGAACCTCTGCCGACTCTGCCTCTTAATTGGTGCAGGCTTGCAAGGCCGAAGCGCTCTGCATTTTGTATTACCATAACTGTTGCATTTTTTACATCTATACCTACTTCTATTACCGGAGTCGCTACCAAAATATCGGTTTTTTTATTAAGGAAATCTTCCATAATTTTTTGTTTTTCGCTACTTTTCATAGCACCGTGTATCATAGCGGTTTTAAATTGCGGGAAGATTTTTTTTATTCTTTCAAATTCTTGCGTAGCGGCTTTCAGTTCAAGTTTGTCGCTTTCGTCTATTAAAGGATAAACAATATAAGCCTGCCTGCCTTGTTCCACTTCGCTCTTTACAATTTTAAAAGCATTTTGTTCGTTTAAATGTTCTGTTTTAACAGGTTGGCGGCCTGGCGGCATTTGGTCTATGGTGGAAACATCCAAATCCCCGTAAAAAGCCAAAGCAAAAGTTCTTGGGATAGGCGTTGCCGTCATAGAAAGCATATCTATATGTTTGGCTTTTGCGCGCAGTTTGGCGCGTTGTTTTACGCCAAAGCGGTGTTGTTCGTCTATAACTATAAGTTTTAAATTATTAAATTGTACTTTATCTTCTATTAAAGAATGTGTGCCTATAATAATATTTATTTTGCCTTCGGCTAAATCTTTTAAGACAGTATCCTTTTCTTTTTTGGGTGTTTTTGATGTTAAAAGTTTTATGTTTACAGGCAAATTTTTTAAGTATCTGCTTAAAGTGATAAAGTGCTGGGTAGCCAAGATTTCCGTAGGTGCCATAAAGGCGCATTGGTATCCGTTTTCCGCCGCCAAAAGCATAGCACATAAAGCAACTACTGTTTTGCCCGAGCCTACATCCCCTTGGACAAGGCGCGTCATAGGCAGTTGCTTTTGCATATCGGCAAAAATTTCGTTGATTACGCGGGTTTGTGCTTTAGTAAAATTGTAATCCAAATTTTGTTTAAAAGGGGTAAGCAAATGGCGTTTTATTGTGTAATTGTGTTGTTTTATTTCCCTTATTGTCTGGCGTTTTTTTATGGTCCAAGCCATAGTCATTAGTAAAAATTCTTCATAGACCATACGGCGGCGTGCATTTTCAAGTTCCGTTATTGACTTTGGGAAATGTATTGCGCTTAAAGCCTGATGCGTATTTAGCAAATTGCGTTTTTTTATAAGTTCCGCGGGCAGAATATCTTCTTCCAAGGATAAATAATCTTTTAAGGCTGTCCATTGTGCATCTCTGAAGAATTTATTTGTAAGCCCTTGCGTAAGGCTGTAAACGGGAACAATCCTGTTAGTGTTTATTAGGGCTTGTTCGGAATTTAAAGGATAGTATTCTTCCACATTTATCTGGGAATTAAAGAAAGAATTTTTATATTCTCTTTTGCCTATAATCCACAGTTTAGTGTCTATTTTAAAATCCCTGCGCATTTGGGTAAAAGGGTCAAAACGGAAAGTTTTCTTTTTAAACCATACTGCTTCAACGCTGTATCCGTTTTCATTTTTTAAGAAAGCCTTAAAAATTAAAAGGCCTTTTACAGGTACAGTTTGTGTGCGTATTACGGTAAATATTCCGCATATTTGTTCTTCACGCTTAAAAGTGGAAACAGGGGCATTTAAGCGTCTGTCTTGATAACTGCGCGGATAATAATGCAACAAATCGCTTACGGAAGTTAAATCTAACTGTGCAAATAGTTTTGCTTTTGCCGGTCCTATTCCTTTTATAGATTTTATATCTGGCATAGTTTTATTATATTCTTTTATAGAGAATAAAGGCAAATAAAAAGGGGCTGAAAGTCCTATATTAAAATAGGCCTTATGGCTCTTGTTAAGCAAAAAGGTTTTTATTAAAATTTCTATATAACTGAAAAAGGCGGTAAATATGATTAAGAAATTTATATCTTTAAGTTTGTCATTTATGTTATTCTTATCCTGCTTTGCCAATTCCGGCGGGGATTTATCTTTAGAAGAAATTAAAATTTTACTATCCACACCCGATAAATATTCAAAAGACAGCGCGACGGTAGTTGCTATGTCTGTTTTAGCCGGTCTTGCCAAGTATGACGAAATATTTACATCAGTAAATGCGTTAAATGAAAAACTTGCCGCTAAGGAAGCCGCCCTTGAAGAAATGCAAAATGCCCGCCTTTTTAGGGAAGGCTGGAGTGTTATGTATGATGTAAAAGGCTCTAGAGGTATGAGAGCCAATTTCCCTGCTTTGGAAACACATTATAAATATCAAAAAGCGAATGTTTATGAACCTGCTAAAGAGGAAATTTACAAACTTAGAACGGCTTTGCTTGATTTCCCTAAATCCGAAGAATTAAAATCTAAATTACAAGCGGCTGAAAAGTCTTTCGCGCAAACTGAAAAAAATTTTAACGCTCTTGAAAGACAATATAATGCCGCACGCAATGCTTTACTTAATGAAAATGTTCCCGCGGCGGAAAAGGCCCTTAGAAAAGAAATCGGCTTAATAAAAAGCGAACTTACCAGAAAGCAGCCTGCTTTCAGCGAAGCACAATATAAGATTTTTAAAGAGGAATACCAAACTTTAATGGCGCAGTTAAGAAATAAAGCCGGTTTATTCCTTCCTGAAGAAACAGACAGGATTGTAATGTCTTTGGAAAGGGATTTAATGCGCTTTGAGAGAGCAACTACCAAAGAGGATATTGAATTTGCGCGTAAAGCCTTAAAAGGTTCTATTGAAAAACTTTCAAAACGCAATGCTGCAATACAAGGCAGAGAAATGCGTTATTATAAAGAGGCTTTAGATAAATTCTTTACTAATCTTTCCAGACATTTAAACCTTAAATCAACTATGCCTCTTGTAGCGGCTGGCGGTATGATGATATTTATGTTATCTGCCCAAAGCGCACAGGCGCAAAGTTTGGCTTTTTCAAACAGAAATATAGTTGTTGCAAGGCAACTTGAATATTCTTATATAAAAACCCCAAGGCTTATGCTTGCCAATGCGGTTTCTTTAAGTAAATGCTACGGGCCTGATGCCGTTGCTACTATTCTGTATGAAAATCAAGAATACATACCTTTGATTCAGAAACAGGTCGGCGTTTTGGAATATGTTAATAATAATGTGATCAAAGAGCAGAATGTCGTCAATGATTTAGTTATCAGTTCCAAATCTTACCAATTACCGCAGTATAATACGGGTTTTGGCTGGTATAGAAAATAACTTTATCCGCGCGGATGCGCTTTGGTATGTTTTTGCTTAATATCGTGCAAATTGGTATGAGTATAGATTTGTGTGGTATTTAAGTTTGCATGGCCGAGCATTTCCTGTAAACTTCTCAAATCAGCCCCGCCTTTTAACAGGTGGGAAGCAAAAGTATGCCTGAATAAATGCGGATATACCCTTCTTGTTATCCCTGCGGCTTTAGCAAGATGTTCAATATCTTTCCATACGGATATGCGGCTTATTTTTTTACCTTCGCGGTTTAAAAACAGTTCGCTGTCTGTTTGTTTGCCTATAAAATGCACTTGGCGTATTTCCATATATTTATCAATTGTGTCGCAGGCGTGTTTATGGATAGGAACGAAGCGTTGTTTCCTGCCTTTGCCGAAGGCTAAAACCCAGCCTTCCTGCGTATTTACATTTTCCGTATGAAGCCCCGTCAGTTCCGATACCCTGATGCCGCTTGCATAAAATAAAGTTATAATGCAAAATGTACGCCATTGGGAAAATGTTTCAGGTTTAAAAGAAAGCAGTTTATGTACTTCGTCTATTGAAAGTTGCTGCGGAACTTTGCGTAATAATCTTGGGGAAAGCAAAAAGCGCGTAGGGTCTTCTTTCAAAATGCCTTCCGCCATTAAAAATTTATAATAACTTTTTATGGCTTCGGTTTTCCTGAAAACACTTGCGGGGGAAAGGTCTTTTTCCGATTTTAAATGATAGATATAAGTATCAAGGAATTCCGGTAAAACCTGTTGCGGCTCTGTATTATTTACAGCACAAAAATCCAAAAACTGCCTTAAATCCCTTACATAAGCGGCAATAGTGTTTTTAGATAGTTGTCTTTCAAAAGTTAAATGATTTTTAAATTCCGCAATATCCATAAAATAATTATATGGCTTTTGTAAGAATACAAAAGCGTTAAAATTTTTTACTGTTTTATAATAAAATAACAGGTTTCGCGCCTTGAGCGCGCCTTACTTTT
>CADAXZ010000093.1 GCA_902791965.1 Candidatus Proelusimicrobium bovinum
AATAATTTTAATGACGGTATACAGCCTTGGCGTTTTAATTTGAATTATGATTGGGGACATTCGGAAGATACTTTTAAAGCCTTTACATTTACTGACCGCGGTATTTACCGCCAAGGCGAAAAAGTATACATAAAATCCGTAATGCGCAATTTAAAAAACGGGGCATTTGATTATGTGGATTTTAAAGAAGCGGATATAGAAATAAGTGATGCACGCGGTAAAGCAGTTTTAAATCAAACTATTCCTGTAAACGCTAAAGATTCTTCCGTTTATTACGAATATGAAATCCCTGCTTCCGCACCGAGCGGTTATTGGAATATATCTATAAAATCAGGGGATTTAAGGACTTCCGCTTCCTTTAGGGTTGAAGCCGTAAAGCCCGCAGAATTTGAAGTAATTTTAACACCTTTGGCAAAGCAGTATTTCAGCGGGGAAAAGGCAGAATTTGCTTTGAGCGCAAAATATCTTTTCGGCGGGGTTTTTGCAGGTTCTCCGGCAGATTTGAGTTTTACTTTAAGCCGCCAGCCTTATATACCGCAAGGATGGGATAAATATTCTTTCTTTGACGGTGCGGAACTTCCCGTTAAAGATTTAGTATCATCGCGTGTGGAATTGGACTCAAAAGGTACAAAAAACTTTGATGTTAAACTGCCACAAGTGGAAAGTTCGGCCGTTTTGTATGCACAGGCAGGGATAACAAGCCCGCAGAACCAAAAATTGTTTGCAAGAAAGTCCGTCTACATTTTGCCGGCTGATATTTTTATCGGCGTAAAAGACGGACAGGAAGATAACAGAATGGCAGAAACCGGTAAACCTTATGATGTGGAAATAGCGGTAGTTGACGCACAAGGTAAATTACTTGCCAATCAGGAAATACAAGGTAAACTTATCCGTAAGCAATATATGAGCATACGCAAAACAGGCGTAGGCGGCAGGCTTGAATGGATTAACGAAGAAAAAACAGAAGATATAACTTCCTTTAATTTGATTGCTTCGGAAGGTAAGGCACAATGGCAGTTCACGCCGGAAAATGCCGGTTCTTATACTCTTGTTTTATCCGGTAAAGATAAACAAGGCAGGGTTAATTCTACGGAGTATTCCTTTTATGTAGCGGACGGTAATGCTTATTGGCAGCAGACGGATGATGACTTACTTTCAATTAAGTTTGAAAAGGAAGAATATCGCGTAAAATCAAAGGCTAAACTTTTAATTAAATCCCCTTATAAAAAAGCGCGTGCGCTTATTACGGTAGAACGGGAAGGTGTCTTAGACCACTATATTAAAGATATAAAAGGCGGGGCAGCCACAATTACTTTACCGGTTAAAGAAAGTTATGCGCCTAATGTATTTGTCAGCGTGATTTTGCTTCAAGGCCGCGCGGAAGAACAAAAATATACTGACGACGGAGAAGACCTCTCTAAACCGCAGGCTAAGTTCGGCTATACGGTTTTAAATGTTCCGCCTAAGGAATTTGAAATTAAAACTTCTGTTCAGGCAGAACGCGGGCAGTACCGTCCCGGCCAAACGGTAAAAGCGGCAATAACAACGCAAGATTATAAAGGGCGCGGGATGCCCGCATCCGTAACGGTATTTGCGGTAGATACTTCAATGCTTTCGCTTACGGGATATGAAACACCGGATTTATTTTCTGCATTTTACAGCAAAAGGCCTTTATCTGTATCAACGGCCGATAACAGACTTTTTGTTATCGGGCAGAGAAGTTTCGGTCAAAAAGGTGAAAACCGCGGCGGCGGAGGAGCAGACAGTAAATTGGGCGGTGCGGATTTAAGGAGTAATTTTGTGTTTACGCCTTTCTTTGCCGCTTCGGTACAGACCGATAAATCCGGCAACGGGGAAATAAGTTTTAAACTGCCCGATAACCTTACCAAATTCCGTCTTATGGCAGTTGCGGCTTCAAAAGATAAATTCGGTAAAGGGCAAAGCGAAATAGAAGTTTCCAAACCTTTGACGATAAAACCGCTTTTGCCGCGTTTTGCTCGCGCCGGAGATAAGTTTACCTGCGGTTTTGTATTGTTTAATTATACTAAGGAAAACGGCGTTAAAGCCGATACGGAAATTAAAGTATCCGGCGGAGTTAAACTTATAGGGCAGTATCCGCAAAGTGTCAGTTTACCTGCCGGCGGCAGTGTTAAAATAACAGGGGAGTGTCAGGCAGGAGAAGAAGGAAAGGCTGTATTTGATTTCAGGGCGGCATCTTCAAATGAAAGCGACGGGCTTAAAGCGGAAGTGCCTGTTTTGCAACTTTCCCGTCAGGAACAGGCCTTTACATCTTCCGTAACGGAAAATACGGAAAAGCAAAAACTTATACAGCCGCAAGATACTCTTAAGGATACGGAAAATAAAGTGCAAGCGATATTATCTTCAAGCATACTGTTGGGGGCTTACGGTGCGGCGGATTATCTTAAAACTTATCCGTATAACTGCCTTGAACAGCAGATGTCAAAACTGGTACTTTATACTTCCGCTAAAGATATTTTGCTTGCCTTAAATCTTGTTTCTGAAGAAGAAATAAATAAAAAAGCACAGAAGATTATAAACAGTGCGGATAGTTATCAGACTTCTTCCGGCGGTTTTGCTTATTGGCCTTCGGTTGATTATCCCGATTTATTTGTAACTTCTTATGCGGTTGATGTCCTTATGCACGCAAAACAAAACGGTTTTGATGTTAACCAAACAGTTTTGGATAAGGCTTCTGCTTGGCTTAATCTCTATCTTTCCGGAAAACAAAAAAACCGCTATGAATATATGTCTTGGGAAAGTTATTCCGCAAAGGCTTATGGTGTTTATGCTTTGGCTCTTACCGGCGGGAATGCGGGCGGATATTTCAGCAATTTATATGCCAAACGCTCTGATTTCGGGCTTGAAGCAAAAATCTATATGCTTAAAGCGGCGGCTTTGCTTAAACAGGAAACTGCTTTAAAGCAACTTTCTCAGGATATTATAAATTATTCCAAAATTACTGAGCGCGACTTGCATTTTGAAGCCCCTTCCGTTTACTATTGGATTTACACATCCAATGTAAAACTTACGGCTTTGGTTTTGGAAGCATTTTTGGACAGCGGCCTTAAATTGCCGCAGGATAATTTAGTTATGCAGTATTTTAACTCCTCGGCAGGTAAAGACGGCGCTTGGGGCAATACTCTTACTAATGCGGCTGTAATCAGGGCTTATAATGCTTATTATAAAAAGTACGAATCACAAGAACCTGATTTTAAGGCAAAAATATCCGAAAACGGCAAAACTGTATTTGAAAAATCTTTCAAAGGCAGAAAGGATGTTTCATATTCCTTTGAAAGCACTTTTAAAGATTTCTTTGCAAACGGTAAGCAAGTAATTTTGGATGTTAGCAAAGCGGGTACAGGGCGGCTTTATTATACTTTAGGCCTTGCTTATTATCCGCAAAAGGTAGATACCCCCGTTTCCGCCGGTTTTAAAGTTAAAAAGGAAATAAAACCTTTAGGCGGCCGTAATACCTTAAGCGCAGGGGAAAGGGCGGAAATTACCATAACTGTTTCTACCGATCAGGAAAGGCGTTTTGTGGTACTGCAAGATTATTTGCCGGCAGGGTTTGAAGTAGTGGATTTCAGCCTTGCTACGGAAGGACGGGAAAAATATGAAGATGACCAATCCGGAGAAGAAGATGACGGCGATTATTCCTATACTCCATTCTTCCGTCAGGAAATTTATGACGACAGCATAGCCGCTTTCGCCGATTATATGCCAAAAGGTACTTTTAAATTTACCTATACGGTAAGTGCTTCAACGCAGGGCAGTTTTAAAGTTCCGCCTGCTTGGGTAAATGCTATGTACCAGCCCGAGGTTTACGGCAGAACGGCGAGCAGTACTTTTGAAATAAAATAAAATGCGTTTTAAACTTGCATTTGTTATTTTACTGTTAATATTATTTACCGCGCCGCGCTTATTTGCGCAGGCGCGGATTGTTTTCGTGCAGGATAATTCCGTAACGGTAACGGACAGGAACTTTAATCCTTTGCGTAATATCCTTTCAGGCAAAGATTCTATGTTTATTCCTGCAACTTTACAGGAAATAAGCCCTTGGTTTATTCTTGCGGTATTAGCGGCGGAAGATAAACGCTTTTTTGAGCATAACGGCATTGATGTAAAAGCCTCTGCGCGCGCTTTATGGCAAAATGTAAGTTCCGGCAAAGTGGTATCCGGCGCGTCAACAATAACCCAGCAGTTGGCAAATGCCCTTGAACCTAAGGAGCGCAACTTAAAAGGCAAACTTAAAGAGGCTAATTTAGCCTCCTTATTGGAAAAACAATACAGCAAGGAAGAAATACTTGAAGCCTACCTTAATACGGTTAATTTCGGCAGTAATATTTATGGCGTGCAAACTGCTGCTTTTATATATTTTGATACTAATGCGGAAAGCCTTTCCGTTTCGCAGGCGGCTTTTTTGGCAGGGCTTATCAAGTCCCCTTCGCATTATAATCCCGCAAAAAACTTATCTGCCGCACTAAAGCGGCGCGATACAGTTTTAAAGCGTATGTTTGATAACGGATATATCAATAAGGAAATTTATGATATTGCATTGGAAGAAAAAATAAAAATTTCTGCGCAAAATAAACGCTTTACAGCACCGCATTACGGGCTTTTTGTTGCTTCTAAAGCAAAACAGAAAAACTCAGCCTTAATACAAAGTACCATAGACGGTAAAATCCAGGCGTATATAGAAGATATTTTGCCTATATACATTAAAAATTTAAGTGCCAACAGGGTAAGTAATGCCGCGGCCGTAGTGCTTGATAATGCAAGCGGAGAAGTGCTGGCGATGGCCGGCTCTGCAGATTATTTTGACGGACAAAACTCCGGTCAAGTAAACGGGGCTGTTTCTTTAAGGCAGCCCGGCTCTGCCTTAAAACCTTTTGTTTACGGCGCGGCTTTTGAGGAAGGCTTTCTGCCTTGCGACAAAGTGGAAGACAGCGATAAATTTTTCAGCGGAAATTTCCGCCCTAAAAACTATGACGAGCAATATCACGGCACGCCGTCAATGAGAGAGGCTTTAGCCTGTTCTTATAATATTCCCGCCGTGCAGGTGGCCGGTAAATTAGGTACATATAAAATTTTGCAGTTGCTTAAAAATTTAGGTTTTTCAA
>CADAXZ010000094.1 GCA_902791965.1 Candidatus Proelusimicrobium bovinum
GGAAAAGACAGATAAAGCCAAACAAATAGCAGCCGCGGCAAAATAAAAGACTTGTTAAATCCCCGGTTTAAAGCCGGGGATATTTAAAATAAATGAAAATAAATTCCTTTTTTAAAATTACCGGTAAACTTATTAAACTGCCTTTATATTTATGTTTAGTATTGGCAGTTTTATTGCTTTGTGCGCAAATATCCTTAAAGTATATTTTACCAATGGAAAGTATACAGCAAAAAATATCTGCGGTACTTTCCAAAACGCTTAATGCAGATGTAGTTTTAGAAAGTGTTTCGGCAGGGCTTACTGGTATAACGGTTAAAGGGGTAAATATTTCATTAAAAGGGGAAGAAATTGCCTCTGCTGAAAATATAGAAGTAAAAATAAATTTACTAAAACTGCTAAAAGGAGATATAAGTTTAAGAAGGATATATATAGATAAACTTGATTTAATCATTATAAAAAACAAAGACGGCAGTTTTAATTTTGATGAGATGTTTTCTCCCGCAGAACAGCCGGCGCAGGAAGATAAACAGGAAGAAAGTACACCTTTGGATATTTATATTAAAATTTGCCAGATTAAACAGGGCGGTATTTCTTATATTGATAAACAGAGCGGAGCGCAGGCAAATTTAAAGAATGTATTTTTTGATTTGGAAAAGTTTTCTCTAAACGGTTCTTTCCGCTTAAGTGTTCACGGTAAAGCCTCTTATACAGACACAACAGCCGGTATAAATGCGCCGGATATACCTTTTGTTTTTACGCTTTATCCGGATTTAAAAAATTTAGATTTAGAGCAATCCTTTGCCGATATAAAACTGATAATAATAGAAAGGGAAAATTCCGATATAGTTTTAAGCGGTAAAGTTAATAACTTTATAAATCCGCAGGCTGATGTGTCCGTAAAAATTAATAATTTTTCTGACGAAACTTTAAAAGGGATTATCAAATCCCCGCAATTTAATCTTACAAATGCCGTGCTTGCTGTTAAAGCAGAATATAATACAGGTTTTAAAACAATAACTGCAGATAAATTTATATTAAATACTTCGGCGGTATCTTTTTCTTCTTCGGGGCAAAAATACGGTACAGATAAAATTTCTTTTTCTTTTAAAGGCAAAGGTGATTTTAATAATCAAATATATAAGGCAGATAATTTAACTTTGCAAACGGATAATGCCAAAATTGCCTCAGATAAATTTTCAGTTAATCCGTTGAAATCCGTCTTGCTTTTTAAAGGTTATTATAATGCAAAAGAGGAAAAACTTTCTGCTGAAGAATTAAATTTTGAGATTACTTCCGCAAAGTTATCTTTAAACGGAAATAATTCTTTAGTGCAGGAAGCCTTATTTGATTTTAAAGGCTCTTATGACGCTACAAAGCAAACGCTAAGTGCAGATAAGTGTAATTTTGAAAGCGGACAATCTAAAATATCTGCCAAAGGCTGGTTTAAAAACGGCAAAAAAGTTGCTTATGATTTGGATATTTCTTTAAATACTTTACTTGCGGAAATTGCCCCTTTTTATCCAGAACTTCAGCCTTATAAACTTGAAGGCAAGGTTAATGCGGAACTTTCACTTTCAAACAAAAATGCAAAAGGTAAAATTTCTGTTAAACAAGGCGGCGGCTATTATGAAAAAGCAGGTACTTTTAATAATATAAATTCATCTTTGGAAATTGCCTCTTTAAAAGATATAAGTCTGCGTTCTATTACAGGAGTTTTAAACGGCAATCCTTTTAAGGCCGCCTTAACTTATAAAGAAAGCGGAAATACCGGCAATGTTAATTTTAATTTTCAGGCAGATAAAGTACTTGTTGAAGATAAAACTGCCGTTCTTACGGAATACTCTCCGGAAGATGAACCTGTATTAGATGAAGATATTACTGTGCCGCAGGATGTTGCCAGCAAATGGTTTTTGCCGCCTCTTAACATAAAAGGCAATATAGAAATCGGTACTTTAGATATGCCTTTTTTAAAAGCATCTTCTATAACTTTACATACGGATTTAAGCAATTTTACGGCAGATTTGGATAAAGTAGGCGGTATTATGTCGCTAAATACACAAAACGGTGTTATAAAGGATTTGTATAAACTGACTAATGCAAGCCTAATCACTAAAGTTTTATTTTTATCTTTAGGTGTTGTAAGCAAGGTAATAAACACTTTGGATGTACTTTCGGTATTAAATAAAATTTCAAAGACGGTTATCCCGTTAGGTAAAAATGAGAATAAAACCAAAAAAATAAAAGGTGCTTTACCTTATGAACATTTTGATATAAATCTTGATTTCGTTAATGGTCTTACGGATATAAAGGAAGGTAATTTCGTTTCTGATTTGCTTTCGTTTGATTTATCGGGTGAAATTAATTTTGCCAACCGCAAAATTAATATGAATGTTGATGCCGCACCGGGTAAACACGAAAAGGGCGGTATAATGCCTTTAAGGCTTAAAATCGGCGGGACGGTTGATAATCCTTCCGGAAGTATGAGTATGGTTTCAAGCGCGGTAAATTTACTTGGGCAGGGCGTTTTTAATAATGCCGGCAGCCGTATAATTAAGAAAGGCGTGGGCGGCGTTTTAGGCGCAGTAGGAATAGGAACGCAAAAATCTAAAGAAGAAATACCGGAGCAAGATGAGTTCATTCCGCTTGAAATCGTAGAACCGCAAGGTGATAATCTTAAAACGCCTGCGCAAGATGAAAGCAAAACTGCAGGTAATTAGAAGCGTATATAAATTAATACAGCAAAAATCAGAATTCCAAATCAAGCAAAGGATATTGCTTAGCATCTTTGTAGTTAAAATGCCACCATTCTTTCCTTATAGTCGTAAATCCTGCTTTACGCATAACTTTTTGAAGCGCTTTTCTGTTGGCTATTGCTTCGGGGGGGATGTCTTCGCTGTTGGCATAGGCATAGGCATCTTCTGTAAAATCGTCAAATTCCGTAGGCATAGGCAAAGGATAACCTTCGGCATTGCAAGGGCCTAAATCAACTGCTGTACCCCTGTTATGGTTAGAGCCTGTTTTAGGGTCAGCCACTTGCCCCGGTACAGGATAAACTTTCCAAAGGGCTTTCTGTGCGGAAACAGGACGGTAGCAATCATAGATACAAAGATAAAAAGTTTTTTCTTCATCCAAGGCATATTGTGCTGCTGCGGCTAAGGCTTGCGCGGTATCTTTCTGCAGATAGCATTTATCTGATTTGTATAGAGGTTTTCCTGTAAAATTGTTTTCCGTGGCATAGCGTATATCAAGGAAAATCGCCGCAGGTAAAGTTTCCGCATTGACAAGTCCTTTTTCTTCAAACAGTTTATCGCGGTCTGCATCGGATTGGCTGTCTTTTTGTTCTTCGGAAACAGTATCCTGTGTTTGCTGCTCTTTTAAATCTTGTACTTTGGGGATAATATTAATATCTTCTTCTTGTTTCAACGGGGTTGTTTGTACGGGAGGAATGTCGCCTGCTATAATATCCGGCAGGGGTTGTTTTTCCTTTAATTTTGCAAAAATACTTTCCGGCGGCGTACCGGCAGGTTTTATAGATGTATAAGTTTGTACGCCATAAATGGCGCAAATGTATAATACAATAAAAACGGAGAGTGCAACGATATACTTTTTCATATTTATATAAATAATAATAATTTTCCAAAGGTTAAGCAATATTTTTGATATTTAGTTTTAAAAGATTTATTGCTTAATTATGGTGCTCTGCCCGTTATTTTTCAATAATAAAATTGGTAAAATATAATGACAGACTTAAATTATAAAGAATATATTCTTACTAAAAACAAGGGATAAACTGCAAAAATGCCTAATCTTGAAGATATAATAAAATCCTGTGCACCAGAGGCCTATTATGTAGGCGGATGTGTACGGGATTGTTTCCTTAAAAAATATTCTTCCGATATTGATTTGACAATGCCGCGCGAACAAGTTAAACAGGCCGCTTTTAAACTCGGTAAACTTTTAAAGGCATCCGTTTTTGAAATGGACCCCCAGTTTTGCGTTTGGCGGCTTACGGCTAAAAACGGCCTTCAAATAGATTTATGCGCTTTTGTGGGCGGCAGTATAGAAAAAGATTTAGAACGCAGGGATTTTACTATAAATGCTTTGGCTTATCCCGTAAGTGCGCCGCTCAAAATTAAAACAAAGAAAGAAGGAAAAAAATTATATGTTCTGCTTAGTAAACTCCAACGGGAAAAGACTATAGATTTAAACTGTGGCTTTAATGATATAAACAGTAAAATAATACGCGCCAATACAAATAAGGTTTTTAAGGAAGACCCTTTAAGATTACTGCGTGCTTTCCGCACGCATGCGGAATTATCTTTCGGCATAGAGCCTGAAACATTTGCGCTTATAAAAAAATATTCCGCGCTTGTTTGGCAGGCGGCGGGGGAAAGAATACAGGAAGAACTTAAAAGAATGTTTTTACCTAAAGGTACAGGTGCTCTTTTAAGGGAAATGGACGAAGCAGGTATTTTATCTGCCCTGTTGCCGGAACTTGAAAAACAAAAAGACTGTGCTGTATGTTATTATGGCGATGGCGGCGTTTTTACCCACACTTTAAAAGTTGTTGAGCGTATGGAATTTTTGCTTAATAATCTGCAAAAGGCATTCCCTAAATTTTACCGTAAATTAAAACCTTATGCGCAGGATATATCCCTTTATAAACTTACGGCACTGCTACACGATATAGCCAAGCCTGCTACTGCAAAAATGATAAACGGGCGTTTGCGTTTTTTCCATCACGAAGAAACAGGATCAGCAATGGCGGAAAAATTTTTAAAGCGCATAAAAGTTTCCAACGATAAGCAAAGGCTTGTCTGCAAGATGATTTATTACCACCTGCGCCCAAGTAATTTAGCAAGCAACGAGATTGTAACCGATAAAGGCATTTACAAATTTTTTAAGGAACTCGGCCCTGCGGGCGTGCCTATGCTTTTACTATGCTGGGCCGATTATACAAGTTATGTCCGTCCGCGGCAGATATATAGTTTAATGCGTAAATCCGTTTTACCTGTTATGACGATAGAAGAAGCCAAAAAAATGGAAAATACAGGCAAAACTTTGCGGCATATGCAGATGTTAAATTTCCTTTTCGGTAAGTATTTTAACGAATCTAAACGCTTT
>CADAXZ010000095.1 GCA_902791965.1 Candidatus Proelusimicrobium bovinum
CTTTCCGTTTTAATGCTTGCGGGAATCCGCGATATTGCGCTTATCTCTACCCCGCGCGATTTACCCGCATTTAAGGCGCTTTTTGGCTCAGGGGAAGAACTCGGTATAAATTTTACCTATATACAGCAACCCAAGCCGCAAGGCATAGCACAGGCATTTATTTTGGCTAAAGATTTTATCGGCAAGGACAGTGTTGCCCTTGTTTTGGGCGATAATATTTTTTACGGTGCGGGGTTTGGCGGTATGCTTAAACAAGCAGCCAAACTTAAAAAGGGTGCGGAAGTTTTTGCCGCGCAGGTAAACAATGCCAAATCTTACGGTGTTATCGGTTTTAATGCTGAGGGCACGCCCAAAAACATTACGGAAAAGCCAAAAAAACCGCTTTCAAACTGGGCAATTACGGGGCTTTATTTTTATGATAATAAGGTTGTTGATATTGCCGCAAAATTAAAATTTTCCGCACGGGGGGAATTGGAAATCACCGATATAAACAATGCCTATTTAAAGCAAGGTAATTTAAAGGTAAATTTTTTACGCCGTGGTATGGCCTGGCTTGATACCGGCACGCACGAAGATTTAATAAAAGCGTCGACATTTATTTCAAGTATAGAAAACCGCCAAGGCATAAAAATTGCCTGCCTTGAGGAAATTGCTTTGCATAACGGTTGGATAGACCGCAAGCAACTTTTGGTACGCGCAAAAAAACTTAAAGGCACGCCATACGGCGATTATCTTTTAACTTGCGACAGGGAAGGCTTATGGAAGTAGTATCCTCATTTTTAAACGGTGCAAAACTTTTAAAGCCGGCAGTTTACGAAGATAACCGCGGCTGTTTTTTTGAAAGTTATAATCAAAAAACTTTTGAAAGTTTAGGCATTAAAACAACTTTTGTGCAGGATAATGAATCGTTTTCCAAACAGGGTGTTTTGCGCGGGCTGCATTTTCAAAAGCCGCCGTTTGCGCAAGCAAAACTGCTTTGGGTTTGCAAAGGGGAAATAGAAGATTTTATAGTGGATTTGCGCGCCGGCTCGCCAAGTTTTACGCAGTACCAAAAGATAATTTTGAGTGCGGAAAATAAATTAAGGCTTTTTGTGCCTAAAGGTTTTGCGCACGGTTTTTTTGTACGCAAAGGTTCTGCATGTCTTAATTACAAATGTGATAATTTTTATAATCCTGCCTATGAAAGCGGCATAAAATTTGATGATAAATTTTTAAATATCCATTGGGATTTTGGCAATATAAAACCTGTTTTAAGCGCAAAAGATTTATCTTTGCCGTCTTTTGAAGAATACCAAAAAAACGCGGTGTTTAAGTATGAAGAATAATTTTGAAAGGACAATCCTTATAACTGGCGGTGCGGGTTTTATAGGCTCAAACCTACTTTTGTTTTTGGCGGGAAAATATAAAAACCGGCGTTTTATCAACCTTGATAAACTTACTTACGCGGCGGATTTATCTGTCTTAAAAAGCCTTGAACATAACCCTAATTATATTTTTGTAAAGGGCGATATTTGCGACGAAGATTTAGTAAAAAAACTTTTTGCGGAATACAAAATTGACGGAGTTTTACATTTAGCGGCGTGTTCCCATGTGGATAATTCAATAAAAAGCCCTAAGGAATTTATCAAAACAAATATTGAAGGCACTTTTACTTTGCTTGATTGCGCTTATAATGCTTGGCATAACGGCCCGTTTAAAGTGAAAGATGAGTATAAAACCGCGCGCTTTCATCTTGTTTCTACCGACGAGGTTTACGGTTCTTTGGAAAAAGGTTCTTTTACGGAACTTTCCCGTTTTGCGCCTAACTCCCCTTACAGCGCAAGTAAGGCTTCGGCCGATATGCTGGCAAGGGCCTATTATAAAACTTTCGGCCTTAATATTACGGTAAGCAACTGCTCAAATAATTTCGGCCCGCACCAACACAGGGAAAAGTTTATCCCTACAGTTATTGCGTGCGCTTTATCAGGTAAAAATATCCCTGTTTACGGCGACGGCGGCAATGTGCGCGATTGGCTTTATGTAGGCGAGCATTGCGCCGCGCTTGATACCATTTTTAATAAAGCGCCTGCGGGGGAAACTTATAATATCGGCGGCGGGACGGAAATTGATAATTTAACTTTGGCGAGTAAAATCTGCGCAATTTTACAGCAGTTAAAACCCGCAGATTTTGAATATTCTTCCCTTATAAAATTTGTGGCGGACCGCCCTGGCCACGACAGAAGATACTCCGTAGATTGCTCCAAATTTAAAAAGGCTTTCGGCCCTTTACAACATACCGATTTTGACACTGCCTTAAAACAAACCGTTAAGTGGTATTTGCAAAGATATAAATAAAATCATAAATTAAACAACAATATAAAATAAAACCCTGCCATAAAGCAGGGTTTTAAAATGTAAAAACTGCGTAAAATATATTTTACCTGTATTGGGAATTATAAATAAAATTGCCGGCGGTAAATTAAGGCTGCGCAACTTCCTGTTTTTGCTCTTTCTTTTTAAAAACATTCCTTATTTTTTGCGGATAACCCAGCCATATAGCAATCAAAGTTCCAAGCCCCAAAAGCAGGGGATAATAAAGATAGCGCATAATTTCAAGCGGGGTTAAAGCCGCAAGGGTAGCCGCCATTAACAACTGTGCGCCGTAAGGAATAAGCCCCTGTACAAAGCAGGAAAATATATCCAAAATGCTTGCCGAGCGGCTTGCGGGTATTTTATAAGTCTGTGCAATATCTTTGGCAATCGGCCCGGCCATAAGCAAAGCAATAGTATTATTGGCCGTACATAAATTGGCAAAACTTACCAAAGCGGCTATGCTTAACTCCGCTTTCTTTTTTGATTTGATATTTTTAGTTAACTTTTCAATTATCCACGCAAGGCCGCCGTTTAGGCGTATGGTTTCAAGCATACCGCCTGCCAAAAGCGTAACTATAATAAGTTCTCCCATACCCACAATACCTTTTCCCATTGCTTCCGTCCAGCCCCAAAGGGAAAATGATGAAGTTAAAAGCCCCGTAATGCCTGCAATAACTGTTCCGCCTGCAAGTACTAACATAACATTAAGGCCGGATACCGCCGCACCTAAAACCAAAACATAAGGGATAACTTTAAGCCATTGAACACTTTCCAGCGGATATTCCAAAGCCGATGACGGAACGGAAAAATAATATAAGACCGCAGTTATAAAAGCAAAGGGTATAACTATCATAAAATTAGTTTTAAATTTATCGGACATTCTGCACCCTTGGGTTCTTGTTGCTGCTATGGTCGTATCGGAAATAAAGGAAAGATTATCGCCGAACATTGCCCCGCTTACAATTACGGCTGTCATCAAAGCAGGATTAAGCCCCGTTTTTGAGGCTATACCTGCGGCAACAGGGACAAGGGCAACTATTGTGCCTACGGAAGTACCTACCGAAACGGAAACAAAACACGCCGCCAAAAACAGGCCGGGCGCTAAAAGGGAAGCAGGCAAAAGCGAAATGGTTAAATTTACTGTTGCATCTACTGCGCCCATATCTTTGGTAGTTTGTGCAAAAGCCCCTGCCATAATAAAAATTAGTACCATAAAAAGGATATTTCCGTTTGCTGCGCCTTGGCAAAATTTCTCTATTTTGCTTTGTAAATTGCCGCCTTTAATCATAATAATACCTACGGCAGATGCCAAAAGAAAAGCCACCGTAATAGGCATTTTGTAAAAATCTCCGGCTGCTAAAGATACTGCCAGATAGGAAAGTAAAAACACAGCCAAAGGTGCAAGGGCTTTAAAATTCGGTTTAATTTTTTGCGGGGGATTTGTTTGTTCCATATAAATAAAAACACCAAGACAGGCTTGGTGTTGCTCCTTTAAGATAATAATATTATACAAAAATAAAATACCGGTAAAAAGCGTTAAATATAAGGTATGTAAAATCAGTTTTACAATAAATTTAAATATGTAGTATCATTAAGGTATGGAAGAAAAGAATGTAGATTCTGCAAACGAATATTTTAAACATATAAGTTCTTTGGTTAAGGAAATAGACAGAGAACAGGAAAGTCTGCTTTGGAAGAAAGCGAAAGCAGGTGATATAGATGCACGGGAAAAACTTGTAAAAATGCACTTAAGGCTTGTAATTCCTACGGCAAAGCGTTTTGCACGCAGCGGTATGGATTTAATGGATTTGGTGGAAGAGGGCAACTTAGGGCTTTTACAGGCTATTGATAAATTTGACCCTTCTAAAGGTTTTCGTTTTTCAACTTATGCTATACATTGGATTGAACAGTATATCCGCCGCGCCGTTGAAGAACAAAGCGGTACTATAAAAATACCTTCCCACGCTTGGGATAATATACGCCTTTGGGGTAAAACTTGGGATGAACTTAAAGAAAAATTAGGACGCGAGCCAAACCTTAAAGAAATGGCCGCTAAGATGAATATTTCCGCGCGGCAGGTGCGTTCCATACTTGATACTTTAAGCGCCGCTTACAGTATAGATTCTATTTCAACTTCCTTAAGTGAAGAAGAAGGCATGACTATTGAAGATACCATAACAGACGGCGGTAAAGGCAACCCTGATAATTTGGTAACTAATGCTGCAGATAATAAGGCTTTATTTTCTATTTTAGATGAGATAAATCCGCGTGATAAAGAAATTTTAATTATGCGCTACGGTATAGATTCTGAAAACCCTTTAACTTTGGCTGAAGTTGCAGACAAGATGGGTATTTCCAGAGAAAGAGTCCGCCAGATAGAAGAACGCGCAGTAAGAACAGTACGCAAAAAGGCCGAGCAGTTAGGGCTTTTTGAGGTGTCCAAAATCAATCACAGTACTAAGAAAATACATCCTGGGATGGACATAAAAGCAAAAACAGATATTTTAGGGAAAGAAATTTCCGCATATAATCCGCAGGCAACTAAAATTAT
>CADAXZ010000096.1 GCA_902791965.1 Candidatus Proelusimicrobium bovinum
ATCGGGCAGATTTACTGCCGGATCTTTTATATTTACTACTAAAAATACATCATTATCATTCGGGTCGGGTTCTTCTTGGCCTTCAGGTATAAATTCCGTTATATACCAACCTTCTTTTAAAGGAGGTACGGTAATAAGGGAAGGTTGCCCGTCTTTAAATTCCAACTGTTCGCTGCGGACGAGTTTGTTCTTAGTAAGGTCATATATTATATTGTCATTGTTGTTATTTGAGTAATTAGACCAAGATTCCGGCGTAGTGGCAGAATAAATATTTACTGTGGCAGTACCGTTTAAAGGTTTGCCGTTTATATCCTGCATTTTTACTGTTATAAGGCTTTGTCTGTCATGGCGGAAGAAATTAGTAGCCTTTTCAGTCTGGAAGAATGCTGTCTTTGCACTTGCTATATATTGTGCTTTAGCATTAACGCTGTTGCCTACCATATCGGTTACTACAACATTTACGGTATACTTTTCGGGAACAGAAAAGCCTTTTTGTTTAAGTGTAGGGGTAAATGTTATTTTAAAAGCGCCTGTTCTGTCTGTATAAGTTTCTCCTGTCTTCACCAATTCTTGCGGCATACCTTGGTAATGACGCCAAAAGAAAGGATAGAAACTTTCTTTATATATCGTAAATTTAACTCTTGCTCCTGCCGTATTAAGTCCGTAGTAGTAAAGAGCGTTCCCTTGAATATCAAAAGGAACACCGTATTTTATCGGTTCGGTACTTTCTGCTAAGTTAACTTTAAATTCCGGTGCTTTAAAGGCTTCCACGCTTACATTTGCGAATGTACGGTATTGGCCTATTTGGGCGATTAATTCATAATTGCCTAAGATTATATCTTTAGGTAATTGATAAGAATAAGAAGCCGAGCCCATAGAATCTAATTTTACGGTCTTTTCATTTAATATATCTCCGTTCGGTCCGTGTAATGTTATACTTGCACTTTTACCTTCTGCAAGTTTATAACCTTGCGGTAAATTAAGTTCTGCGGCTGTAAGTTGGGCTTTTATTGTGCTGCCTGTTTTATAAACAGCCATATCTGTATTTAAAGCAAGGATATATTGGTTCTTTTTTGCTTTATTAAAATTTAAGTCCGATATAATAGCATAACTGTTGTTAAGATAACCTAATGCGTTTAACGAGAAATAATTGTCTTTTTTATCTTTTTTTAAGGATAAAAGACCTTCTTTGGAAGTATATGCCGGTTTTGAACTTAAATTGCTTTCAATTTTTACGGAGCCTTTAGGTAATCCTGTTTTAGGGTCTAAAGAGTAAATATTATAATAATCGCCGTCGCTGCTTTGGGCTGCAAGGTTTTTGGGTTTTGCGTATGCCGTTGCAGTTAAGGCTATATCTGTAAGATTTACAAGAATTGTTGACTTAAACTCTTTTTTATTATTTACATCTTTATCCGTACTTAAAACAATGGCATAAAAACCTGCTTTTTCTGCCGGTATAGTAATATCATTGTCATACAATGTGTAAGGCTTGCCGTAAGAAACGGAAATGCCTAAAGTGCGGATTGGTTTTACAAAGTTTTTAAGAGCGTAAGGATTAAAGAAATATTTACCTGTGGATTCTTTTAAATCTTTCAGGTTAAGTTTGAATATATGCAGGTAGAATTTATCGATATTTCTTGTAGTTACGGTCAATTTGTAATCCTTTTCCGGTGCGGCTGAAATTATATTTTTTTCTACCGATACAAAAGGATTTATAATTTGCTGTTTTAAGTTTTTACAGGAATCCGTTACAGCATTTAAAGGCATTTCCATACAATAGTCAATGGCTTGTATGGCTTCTTCATACATCTGCATATTTTCAAAAATATAAGCAGCTTCGTAGGCAGCCTTTGCTTTAGCAATAGATTCGTGTGCTTTAAAAATATAAGGTTTTACCTGAGGTGCTTTATCATAAGAAGAATCTATTCCTGCAATATAAAGCAGCCAGTTTGTCTTTTCTAATGCGGGGTTTTCCGCTTTAGGCTCAATAAGGTCAATGCGTTTAAGATGCCAAAGTTCCATTGCTGCTTCACGGTCTGAGCCTTTTATTTTATAGGCTTGCTCGTAGATTTCTTCTAACGGTCTTGTTTCTTCTGCTTTCCAAAGGGGGATTACATAATCAAATAAAGTAGGGTGTTTAATAGCCTCCGGCAAGCGTACGGAATCATCATAGTAGTTATTGGTAGGGAGTAAATAAGGCTTGCTGTACTCGTAAGGCATAGAGGCTAATTTTTTTCTCATATCCCAAAGTTGGTCTAAAACTTGTCTTGCGATAGTTTCTTTTTGGGATTGTGTAAACCTTACAGGATCTGTTTCGGTTTCTTCCAGCATAGGGGAATTGTAATTGGAGGAGTTCGCCAATAAAGCATATTTAATTAAGTAATATCTTGCTTTCCAAGTATCATTTGAAGGCACATCATAAAGATAGAGATGTTTTATTGCCTGATCGTATTTATGCTGGTAATAATAGGCCATAACAGTTTTTAGTTCGGCCTTATATTTTATGTCGCCTTTTTTTGCTTGTAAAAAAGGCTTATATTCTTCAATGGCTTTTGAATATATTCTGTCATTAAAGAATTTGTCGGCTTTTTCAATTCCTTCGGCTTTATCTTCGGCCTTAACCGGAGATGCCGTAGTAAAAACAGCCGCAGCCGCAAGAAAGAGCGCGGCTAAAAGAAACAAGTATTTTCTCATTATATCTCCTTATAAATTAAATACAAATCACAACAAAATCTTTACATTTGCTCCGGTGCGCTTACACCTATAAGTTCCAAACCTTTTGCAATTCTTTCCTGTACAAGTTGGCAGGTAAACAGGCGTGAACGCGTCAGATTAATATCTGCGTCATCGATAACCCTGCAAGCATCATAAAAAGCGTGGAACAGGGAAGCCAATTCCGTCAAATAAGCCGGTAAATGGTGCGGGCTTAAATCTTTAACGCAGGTATTAAGCACTTTTTTAAACCAAAGCAGTTTACTTAAAAGGGCTCTTTCCTGCGGGGCAAGATTTTCACACGAAGTTATTGCTAAGGGTTCTAAATTCTTTTCTTTTGCTGCTTTAAAGATTGAGCAAATCCTTGCGTGGACATACTGCACATAGAAAACAGGGTTTTCGTTATTGCGTTTTTTTGCTATGTCCAAATCAAAATTAAGGTGGGCATTAGGTGTTCTGCTTGCAAAAAAGAAACGGCAGGCATCGCGCCCTACATCATCAGTCAGTTCCCTTAAAGTTATAAAAGTCCCTGCCCTTTTTGACATTTTAACCTTTTCGCCCTTTTCTATAAGGTGGACTAATTGGTGGATAATTGCCTGAAAGTCTTGCGGTTTATGCCCCAAAGCCTTTATTGCCGCTTCCATTCTGGGAACATAACCGTGGTGGTCTGCCCCTAAAATATCTATAAGTTTTGTATATCCTCTGTCAAATTTGTTTTTATGATAAGCAATATCAGCCAAAAAATAGGTAGGGCGGCCGTCTTTGCGTACCAATACTCTGTCTTTATCATCGTTATCGGAAGTAGTACCTAGCCAAATTGCGCCGTCCTTTTCATAAACTTTATTTTGTTCTTTTAGCATAGCAAGTATTTTATCAAGGGCTTTTTCTTTATGCAGTTCGCTTTCCCTAAACCAACGGGTAAACTCCACATCAAAAGCCTTCATATCGTCTTGCTGTGTTTTGATAAGTTCTTCCATCGCAAAGCGGCCGTATTGGCTTTCCGGCAGGCCTGCGGGGATTTTTTTTGCCAAATCTATAAGGTATTCCCCGTGGTAGCCGTTTTCCGGCGGTTCTTTACCTTGCGCTCTTGCTTTAAGTGATTCTCCTAAAAGTTCGGCTTGGTTGCCGGCATCATTTACATAATATTCCGCATCGCAGGCAATACCTAAAGCACGGTGTATTTTAACAAGGCTGTCGCCTAAACTTGCACCGCGTCCGCTTGCCACATGTAAAGGCCCTGTCGGGTTTGCGGAAACAAATTCTATCAAAACTTTTTCTTGGTTTTGCAAGCCGTCTGTTTCTCTGTCTTTAAGCCGTCTGTCGCGTGCGGCTTCCACCAAAAAACTGTCTGTAAGTTTTATGTTTATAAAACCAGGCGCAAGGAAAGTACATTCCTGCACTTCGTTTAACTGTTCTATTATTTTACAGGCTTGTTTTGCAATTTCCAAAGGATTTTTACGGATAATTTTTGCCGATGACATTGCCCAAACAAGGGAAATATCTGCCTTTATATGTGATGGCGGCGGAGTAAATTCTACTTGCGGAAGATTAGTAAACTGTGCAAAATCTTGGTCTTTAAAAAGTCTGTCCTGAATTTTATTTTTTAAAGTGGTAAGCATTGTGTTCCCTTCTATTTATTAGATTTTTTTGCGGTTTTTTTAACCGTTTTTTTAGCGGCAGATGATTTTTTAACAACTTTTTTAGCAGTTTTCTTTACGGCTTTAGTTGTTTTTAGCGTTGTCTTTTTTGTCTTTGCCGCTGATTTTTTTACTGTTTTTTTAGATGTTTTGGCTTTTGCGTCCGCAGATTTTTTAGTTTCTTTTTTTGCCTTGGCGGTTTTTACGGTTTTTGCTTTTTTGGGTGTGGGCTGTTGCCACTTTAATTCTTTACCGAAACTGAAAATTTTATCCAAGGCATAAAACTCTCTTGCGGCATTGGTCATAATATGTAGCATAAAAGAACCGTAATCGGAAACTCTCCAAGTGCTTGTCTGCCCGCCGTCGCGGTTGGTTTTATATACTCCGTATTGTTTAAGTTCCGTTCCGGAATCTTGGTCTAAAGATTCCAAATGCGGGGTGGAATTTGCCGTACCTATTACAACATAATCACACAGGCTTGAAAGCCCGTTCAAATCGTAAACTTTTACATCTTCCGCTTTTTTCTTCTGC
>CADAXZ010000097.1 GCA_902791965.1 Candidatus Proelusimicrobium bovinum
TTAAATTTATTATTCTGTATATGCTAAAGCCATTTAGCATTGTATGTTATGTAAAATTCTTTTATTTAATCTCAATATTACTGGCCGTTACACCTTGCTAAAGTAAGGTTTGTCCGTTTATTTACGGTTGTCTTTAAATGATTGTGTTGTGTTTATAAATATTAGTTGAGAGGTAAAAATGAAAAGAATATTAAGTATAAAATACATAACAGGCTTTATAGCTTTTGCTATGTTTTTGTTGTTGAGTAGTCCTGCATTTGCAATAATTGGGTGCAAGAGCCCGAAAGTACAATGTTGTCCCGGCGGTAAAAAAAGTTGTTGTGATCCTATACCGTGTACCAGTACTCCGTGTCAAGAATATAATATATCTTGCTGGGGGGGCCTTACCCCTATAGACGACCCAATTATTATAGACGACCCAATTCATCCAATTAACGAATGTACTGCCGGTAAAGAAGAATACAAAGCAGATAGTAGTGGATGCGGCTATCAAACAAAAACATGCTGCAGCGACGGAACTTGGAGCGATTGGGGTGGTAAATGTTGTACAGGTACAAAACCGGAAACTTACCAAACCTGTACTAAAGCTAACGGTGTACAAGGCTCTCAAACAAGAACTGTAACTTGCGATAAAACTACCGGCACATGGACTTGGGGAGACTGGAGCACCTGCTCCGGTGCAGATTGCACCCCGGGCCAAACTTCCACGCAAGGATGTCCCACATATTCAGGCGGTACCAAAGAGAAGACTTGTTCTTCCAGCGGTTATTGGGGTGCTTGCCAGTGCCCCGCAAGCACAGGCAACGGACAGCACAACGGAATATACTATTGTGAAGGTACGGAAAGTGTTATGATGGCTGTACATGAAAGCAAGACTTCAGGAGGCAACTGTTGGCACGGTATTTGGTCTGATACTACATGTTCCGGTATATGTTGCTGTAAAGGTGATACCCCTAAATTGCAGTCCGACGGTTCTCCAGGTTGTTGGGGTAAAGAACACACCGGTGATGAAGGATGGAATCATGGTGGATACATTGAAAGGTGGCAAGGTCACTGTACTTGTGCGACCCGTGCAGAAATGGATACATGGCCCGGAGATGCAACAGGCCAAATTAGGTATTAGGATATAATAAGAGAAAAGATATTTAAAAACAGAGGCTTTTAAGGCCTCTGTTTTTTATTGTCTTTATCATTATAATTATAACCGTATTTATATCATATAAAACTCTCAACTATTTATTATTTTGTATCTATGATATTATCATTAAGTTAAAGTCAAATGACCACTTACACTTTATATGTTAACAGTAATTGAAAAATTTAAATATCCTGTATAGTAAAACACATTTCTGTTTTGCTGTATAGCAATTATCTTTAAAACTAACTTCAATATACTTACTGTTATTCCCTTGCAAAAGCAAGGTGTTGCCGCTTATTTGCGGCAGACTCCAGGCGATTGTGTTTTTATATATTTATATAGGGTTAGAGCGATATTTCCGATTACTACTCTTGGAAATGACAAAAATATAATACACTGTCATACCCGAATGTTTTTATCGGGTATCTCATCCTATTATAAACACAAGAAGGCAAAGACTCCCGCTTACAGCCTGCGGCAATGACATTAAATCAAATGCCTTTATAATATCCTGGCATTTCCTCATTATTCACAGTTTTAAGCAATTTACAATATAACTCAAACAATGCTTAAATCTTGCTTATCCCCCTCTGCCTGTATAACACCCGCTAATAAAAAAATAACGGCAATTTTTTGCCGTTATTTTTATAAGATCTTTTGATAAACTAAATACTTTATTTAAGGTTTAAATGAGGAAGGAACTGTATTATAAACTGCCGTAGATTTACCTGTTTTAAGGCCTGTAAATATAAGTTTCTTTTCTATAACTTTTAAATTTTCTATATCTTGTATATTATTATCAAAAAATTCAAAATCCAATAAACTTATTTTAAGTTTACCGGAAGGAGTACGCTTAAAATAAAGATTATGATATAAATCCGTATGATAAAAACCTGCCTCATTAAGTTCTTTAAAGAAGTTTACTACCTGTACCCATTCCTTATCTGTTATTGCGGCTCCGCCCAATACAGATAAATCAGAACCCACCACATAATAATATGAAACACCGGAAACATCTACCTGCGTCATAGCAAAAGGTGTATCTACCATATAAAAACGGGGATTTTTAGCCCTTAATTTCTTAAATCTACGGGCCAAATCCGCAGAAAGTTTTGCAGGGAATTCTTCCGCCCCGTTTGCTAAAACAGAAGGATATTCTATTTCCAAAAGATTATATTTGGCACGCATATTTCTTTCTTTAACTATCTTATCAAACTTAACTGTGCGGGCAATTTCATCTTTAGTACCGTATTTGATATATGCGACGACCTCGTTTCGGGCATTACGCCCTTGCCAAACCGCACGCACTGTATTATCGGAATCTAATACATTATCTAAAGTTTTTATCTCAGATAAAGATTTTTGTGAAACTGCCGCCGCGGATTGTTCCGTCTTTAAAACAGCAGGTATTTCCGCAATGCTTTTAGCAACAGCATCCGTTTTAACGCCGGCAGGCATACCGCCCGATAAAGCAGTCTTAGCCACGCCGGAAACTTTATAAGGCCTAAATATAAAACCGCCCTGCGGTGCAGCGCTGACAGATCCCCACCGTTCAACACCGTTTACCTTAAGCAAAACATTATAGCGCACTATTTGATTTACGGGAAAATCCTTACCTATAAATAAGCCGTGTGCATTTTCCAAAGCAGTTTTTGAATTGATACCTATAACATCAACCATAACCGGTAATGGTTTTTCCGCATTAAGGCTTACTGTGGCATATTGTGCGGAAACAGAAGGATATTTGCTGAAAGAAATACCTTTAAGTTGCGTGCCCGGTGTTACCTGCGGCGCCATTATTGCCAAGTTCTGCGCAGGCATATCCGAAAGCCTTAAACCGTTTTGCATAATATTAGTAAGTTCACTTTCATTTAAAGACATTCCCCTGTGTGCATAGGCTTTGACATCTGTAAAAGGGAACTCCGGAAATGCCGAGGGTGCTTTTAAAGAAGGAGCATACTCACTTAAAGAGGGTAAATAGAAACTTTCCCCTGTATATTGTAAAGGAGTATAACTCCTGTGTAAAGCACCTTTCGTATACAAATTATTTAATACGGCTTTAGGGCTTTTGCCCAATATTTTAGTATCAAACCAAAAAAGCAAATTCTTTTTCCAATCGGCCATAGGTTTTATTGCCGCGGATGTACCTTTAGGGCTTGCAGCAGTTATTGCACCGTTTAGCGTAGTGCCTGTCATATTAGGCACGGTATTACCTGTAGAAAGCATTCTTATCCCTTTAATTTCGGAAATGGGAGCATTTTCAAAAGAAGTAAAAATAGGATTGATTTTTACTCTGCCAGGATAATTTGCCAAAATATTGCTGTAATAACTTTTAAGGCCGGGTAATTTTTCCAAATAAGCATTACGCAAAGCAGGCTGGAATAAAAGTTTTTTTACCGTTTCGTGATAAAAACTTCTCATAGATTTTAAAGGCACTAAAAGAACTCTGGTAGGATCTTCAAGCATAGCCATAACAGTACCTACCGCCGTACCGTCAAAATCGCCAAGAGTTACCACCCCGCCGCTGCTGCCGGCTTCAATAGTACCTGGGGTTGTCAGAAATGACGGAAATTTATTGCCGGCCGCAAGGAAATTATTATCCAGCATTTTAATATAGGAAGGGCGATAAAATTTCCCCAAAGGATAACTGTACGCCGTTAATTCTTCCCCTACACCCGGCGCTTTTAAACCTAAAGTAAAGGGGCTGCGGCCTTTTAAGAAATCAACATCATCTAAGATAATTGCGGCAAGGTCAAAGCCTTTTGCCTTATTGATATTTACAACTCTGCCAGTTGAAAAGAATCCGTTTATATCCCTTACTTGGGCAAAGCGTGCATCACCTACGACATGGCTTGCCGTAAATACCAAAGGCAAATCCAATCTGCCGTTAGTTATATAATAGCCGCTGCCCAGACCGCCGCCAGAACCTATCGGCGCTATTTGGAAAGCCGCCGCTTCAGGATTAAAAGGAATTGGGGCTTCTTCCGGCATAAATAACGACGGAGCAGATGTATATCTTGCGCCTTTTGATTGACTAAGGATATTACCTTCCTGCATAATATCAGAAGAAGCATAAAAACGATATTTATCCAAAAAAGACATTTGCCCTTGAGTACCTGATGCAGAAGGTGTTATTTCCGTCGCGGTGCTTTTGCCTTTATTAGCGGCAGATAACAGCCTCGGTTGCTGTAAAACAGATGAGGTGTTTACCGTGGCTGGCCTTAATGCAGGCTGGCGGATTATTTCCGGCTTTATCTTTATGTTCTTTATATACTGCTTTATTGCCGCACCTCTCCTCGCAAAGTTCCGCCCCGTGTTTATATATGCCGCTTTCGCTATTGCTCTTACACTCGTCTGTCCGCTCTTTATAGCCGCGTATGTGGAACGCGCCAATCCTATCCCTTTCGTTCCAAGTTGGTATAAGCCTACCGCTCCCCATACCGCCATCGCTATATCTCCTGCTATCGCAGCGCGGTTTATATAGCCTTGTACTTCCCTGTGCGTTTCTTTTGTTCTTCTGCGTTCTTCGTTTATTATTGCTTTTTCGCTTAATTTGCTTCTTATCTGCGGGTATCTCTTTAATAATGCCTTATCTATATCGTATTCTTCTACGGAACTTATATCTCCTAATTCCATATTAGCAAGCATTAGCGCCTGCTTTGCCCCGTATTCTTCTTTTACTCCGCTCCTTTTGCTTAATAATGCACCTAA
>CADAXZ010000098.1:0-404 GCA_902791965.1 Candidatus Proelusimicrobium bovinum
CATGAATTAAAATTCATAATATGACGTGTAAAGCTTTGAAAACTGTGAAACTGCCCCCATATCTCAAGGTTATTGGTACAGGAGGTTTCTATGGTTGTCGTAATTTAAGAAATATTGATTTCCCTAAAACCTTGACTACTATTGGTAGTGGGCATATAGAAGGTGTACTTGAAGGAGAAGGCAGTTTTATTTCGTTAAGGTACGGGGCGGAATATTCCGTAAACAAAGGCAAATCCGCCGTTTTTGTGTTTTTTGCCGAGAGGCCTTTCATCAATTTTTGTATTATATTCATTTGTTTTTGTTTCGGCGGGCATAAAAAAGCCGCCGTATGTACGGTGGCGGCTCTCTCAAAAGCAATATAGCAAATATTTATAAATACAGCAATAAAATAAAAAAACCGCCCG
>CADAXZ010000098.1:414-6901 GCA_902791965.1 Candidatus Proelusimicrobium bovinum
GGTTTAAATGTTTGCTTGGTTTATTTATTTTTTAAGTTCCAGCACTTTATCTATTATGCCGTATTGGCGTGCTTCTTCTGCTGACATATAGTAGTTGCGTTCACTGTCTTGGCGGATTTTTTCCTTATCCTGCCCTGTATGGTGCGCCAAAATATCCAAAAGATGTTCTTTGTTGGAGCGCAGTTCTTTTGATTCTATTTCTATATCTGTAACTTGTCCGGATATTCCGCCGCCCCAGATTAAAGGCTGGTGTATCATTATCCTTGAATGCGGTAAAGCATATCTTTTGCCTTTTGAGCCTGCCGCTAATAAAACCGCGCCGAAACTCATTGCCTGCCCCATACAAATCGTTGTGATAGGGGCTTTTATATACTGCATAGTATCGTAAATGGCAAGGCCCGCAGTTACCAGACCGCCGGGGGAATTGATATAAAGATTTATTTCTCTGGAAGAATCTTCTGCATCAAGGTATAAAAGTTGGGCGATAATCATATTTGCGGTTTCGGTGCTGACTTCTCCTTCCCTGCCTCCTACGAAGATAATTCTATCTTTAAGCAAGCGGGAAAAAATATCATAGCCTATATTCTTTTCTATAATTGTAGGTATAATCATAAAGACTCCTTTTTAATATAAATCTATTTTACAAAATAATTGAAAGATAATGAATTTTTGGATTTACGCAATAAATTGTAATAACCGCAATCTTCTTTCAACGGTAATCGCTATCTGTAATTATATATTTCTTGATAAATATATAAATTTTTGTAGAATATATTTATAGACAGTTCCTGATTTCATTTGTATTTACAATAAAATCTCTAAGGAGTAATATATGAAAAGCGTATTTAAAAGGTGTGTTTCATTAGGTAAAATAAAACCTTTTAAGAAAGGTTTTACACTTGCTGAAATGCTCGTCGTTGTTTTGGTAATAGGTGTTTTGGCGGCTATTGCAATACCGTCTTATACTAAATCTGTAAAAAAGAGCAGGGTTTCAGATGCTTTAAATAATTTGGAAATAGTTTCAACAAAACAGCAGGATTTTCTGCTTAATAATGAGAAATATGCCTCAACTTTTAAGGAGTTAAATGTTCCTATTGCAGGTTTTAATGCAAATGAAAGTACTGCTACAGTAGGTAATTTTACTTATACTCTCAGTGAAGGTTGCATAAGTGCTGCCGGCCCTGACTATACTATAGGGCGTAATACTAATAATGAAGTGCGCTGTATAAGCGGTAATTGCGGTTTTATATCCGATTTGGTACAAGAAGGAGATTTATCAGACTGCGAAAATACTAATAGCGGCGACGGCGACGGAGCAGTTGCCTGTAATCTTACTTGTGTAAAACATTGCGACTACGGCGATGATATACAGGGTACTTGTGTTTTAAACGGCGGTACTGCTTCCTGTTCTTATAGTTCGGAATGTGCAAGCCCTGGTGAGCAGCCCAATTATGATTGCGGTGATGTTAAAAACGGAGAAACAACTACAAGCGGCGGTTGTATATATACTTGTCAAAACGGTACATTGTCAAGAACAGGTGTGGTTGACGGATATGTATGGAATCCTAATCAAGGAAAGTGCTTGAAAAATGTCTGCGGGGAAGGTACACCACAAAAGAATACAGTAGACGGTGTTCATTATTGCAGAACTTACCACTTGGGAGCGTGGACAGATTGGACCGTTTGTTCGTAATAATAAGTTTTTAAATAAATAAAACCCCGCTTAGTAGCGGGGTTTGTATGCCTTGAAAAACTTACTGCCGTTTTTAATCATATCATCAAAGTGCTTAACGGCGGGTTTTTTGTATGTCTTGGAAAACCAAGGCATAATTTGTATGGTGTGCCCCAAAGTTCGGCTGGGATTGTTTATTTATCGTGCTGCTGCATATCCGTCATAGCAGGGGGTATCAGGTCCTCTTGTTTTATGGTGATAGTTTTATTGTTGCTATAAATAAATATTTTAAATAGTTTATTTAAAATTATATCTACGGTATTTTAAAGAGAAACTTATAATTTTAAGTGTTTAAACAGTTTTGAGTAAGACAGCATAACACCTATATATAAATTGCTGCCTGCTCCGCTGAAGTCTTTTGCCTGAGCCTGATAATAACTTATAAACGGTGCTATTAAAAAGGATTTAAAAACTTCCATCTCCACACTGGCGGAAAGGTCAAATTCATAGGATATGGCCGTATCTCCTGGGTGCTGCATTAAAAAGTAATCACGCAGGGAAGCGGCATAAACCGCTTTTGCATTTTCATTTAAGGGATGTTCCACTTTTACTACTGCCTGCCAAGCATATTTTGTTGAAGTCTGCGGATATGTAAAATCAAGTTCCGGCGATAGCGCAACGGAAAAATCTTTAAGGTATTTTCCTTCAAAAAGCCTTATGCCGGCTCTGCCCCTTAAGGCCTTATAGCGTGGTGTTCCGTTAGAGCCTGTAAATTCTGTTTGATACCCTATGGAAGCAAAAGGCCCTAACAGAAAACCGCCTAAAAAGTTTTGTATATCGGTGCTTTTATAAGTGTATTCGGTAGTTAAAGCGATTAAGTCCGCATTTTCGTTAGTGTTTTTGGGTTGTCCGGCGGGGCGCAAGGTAGTCTTTCCGTATTTAAGATTAAGGATATTATCCCAGCGTATTCTGTCGCGGTAATATTCGGCGGCAAAATCCAAAGTTCCCTGTATTAAAGTTTGGGAATCGGAATTTAAACGGCTGTCGGAAAAGTTTTGGTATTTTTCGGAATTTTTTACTTCCGTATCGCTTAAAAGCAGGGAAAGCCTTTTAAGATTATAACGCCAAGCGCCGTATCTTTCGGGCTTATTTTGTATAAGATTAAAAATTTGTTTTTCGTAATTATCCAAAGCGGTTTTAGTAAAATATTCTTCCGCGGCGATAGGCCCTTGCAGGCTTGTTTTTAAATCTAACTCTTCAATTATTTCATCTTGCGGAGGTATATTATTTTCAAGCCGGATTTCTCGTTGCTGCTGATATAAAGATGCTTCAATTTTTGCCTGTTGTTTATTTTCTGACAGTAAATTATTAAGATAAGAAATTATTTCTTGTGTTGTTGTCATTCCTGTTTGTTTAATTTGGATAAGGTTATCTCTTAAGTCAGGGAGAAAAAGCATTTCCTTAAGCAATGATTCCGGAAAAGCGGCGCTGTAAATTTCGTCATCATTTACGGCGATGGTATTTATCTTATAATTTTTACCGTCTTTTTCTACGCCGGAAACGGCCAAAGCGAAACCTGTCGTATAATCTTTGGTATTGCTAAAAGGGTCTTCAAAATCGGCTAATTTAAGCATAGTTTTTAAATGTTTGCCTTTTATTTTAACTTTTAAAACAGGGTCGTCTTGTCCTAACATTGTTTCCAAATCTTTTTGGCTTAAATTACCTAAAAAATTTTCTTTGAAAGGGGCTATGCGTATAAAGGCTGTTTCTGTTTTTGTGTTTTTTCTTAAGACAGCCGCTGCCATATTAAAAAATTGAGAAGGCGTATAAGAAAGAGTATTATTCCCGCTTAAATAGGCTAATTCCTGCGGGCTTGGAAAGAAATATTCATTATCCCTTGCTTGGGAATCTTCAAAAAAGTATTTATTTACGGGATAAAATTCATTATTAAAATCATTGTCGGTAAAAATATCCGAAGGATTATTATCTTCTATCAGCACGGGGGTAAAACCTTCTTGGTATTTTTGGAATTTTAAATTTACATCACCTAAAATATCTGCTTTAATGTCGGCAAAAAAAGCCGGTTTTTGTGCAGGCTGCAATGCCCAGTTTGTAAGTTCCGTTCTTGTTTTGCTATTACTCCCTTTAGATGTGGACGAGGCATTTATCAGCATATCAATACCTGTTATATTTTCCAGAAGATTATTTAAAGTCTTAGGGGTTAAGTGCGATACTAAAATAACAAAATCCGCTTTTTGGTTTTCTTTTAAATCTTGTATTAAAGCGGAAGCGGCTTGTATCGGGCTTGATATTTTAAGGGGAAGGCCTTTGCTTTGTGCGCCGTCTAATGCGCCAGGCTCGCTTAAAGAGATTATACCTGTCTTGACGCCGTCTTTTTCTATCAGGGCGGTTTTTGAAAACGGGGCCGGTAAAGTTTCATCCAAAGGCTCTATATTACTTGCTATTAAAAGTTTTTTAAGTTCAGGATAATTGAGTGCTCCTTTATAGATTATAAAGGCATCTTTTGGGGCAAAAGCAACGGCATCTGTATTCATTGTCTGCCAATATCTTGCAAGGAAAGCAGGCTGTGCGGAAAGCCTTTCATATTTTTCAAGTCCGCCTGTATTTATAATTATGACAGGGCTTTTTTGGGTTCTGTATATGTGTTGTACCGGATTAAACCAAGCGCCTATACCGCCAAGCGGCTTTTGTAAAATATAAATATCGTTTTGCTCATCATTTTTTGTAGTGGAATACTTTAGCATTAAGGCCGGCAGCCAAAGGTCTCCTTGTTTAAGGTTTTGGTTTACCGGTGAGAGAACCTCAAACTGTTTGCCTTTAGATAATGTTATCATACCGTCTTTAAGCCTTGCGGGTTGCGGTGCGGCTGAATTTTTAACAGGGTTTTCCGGCAGCATAATATCTTTAATTTCTTTATCTAAAAAAGGCTTTTGGAACATAACAGCCGATCCTGTTGAGATTGTTTCTTTAAAGCCTGTCGTGCGGTAATTAAAGCCGTCGGGCGTATTGTTTTCCAGAAAGGAAGGCTCTTTTGTAGAAAAAATATAATTTTTCCCGCTGAAATATGCCGGCAGTTTTTCAACCCTTTCAATATTGTATTGTGTTTTGTTGCGGCTTAAATTTTGTTCAAAAGAGTTTTGCAGAGAAGATACAGAGGTGTAATTATCGGAAAAAAATAAAACTCTTATCTCTTTATCTTCTGCATTGGCGGCGGTTAAGGATATGAGTATTAAATAAATAAAAAGAAAAAATTTTTTATGTAAAGACATAATTATTTTAATGATAGCATTTTGTTTGCTTTAAGGGATAGGTCTTAAGGCCTAAACAGGCATAGAACCAAATTCCCTTGTTTATAGCCTTCAACTATACTATCATTTAATATATAAGGGCAGGACTATGCAAAATAATAAAAATTTAAACAAAATAATAAGCGCTCTGTTGGCTTTGGCAATGATAAGCCAAAGCGGACTTTTTGCGTACGGGGAAGTAAAAATAACGGATTTGGCACAGCAAAACAATACTGCCCTTTCCGCGATAGATGCGGTATACGAGCGCAATTTATCTGCTGATTCATACGGGGAAAGATTAAACCAAAAGACGCAGGCGGAAATAAAGCGGATATTATCCTCGCCTGCGGCAAAAAAGATAGCGGAGTTAAAAAAGAGAGGGCAAAAAAAATACGGCAATATGTGGCCTATGTATGTAAGGTCAGCAGGAGCGAAAGAAGTAAAAGAACTGAACGGTAAATTACAAGGATATGTGTTGGGCATAAACACCAACTTAGAAGTGATGCCGTATAAGATGTACGAGAAAGAGTACAAAGAGCAGGTAGTTAAAGAAGTAAAAGCGGCAGGCAAGGAAGCGGGGCAAACCGGCAAAGAATGGGTTGAAGCGCGCACGAAAGAAGTTTTAAAGCAATATCCTGCTGGAAAAGCATACGAAGAATACAAGAAAGAGGCTGCGGAAGAAATTTTATGGAACAAGGAAAACAAAGCGAAGATAGAAGGCTCTGGCTATAAAGTAATACGGGAATATATAAAGGCATTGAATGTTGAAGATTTAGACAGTGAAAGCATAAGTTTATTAAAAGATTTAAAACTTAACGGGAAGGAAGTATTAAGCGCGAGCGAGAAGAAAGCATTAAGCGAATATTATATCCGTTATTTAAACAAACAGGATATGAAGAGGCTTAATAATGAAATATTTACGGACAAGAGCAAAGAGAGATTAGCGGTATATGTTTTGAGTGAAATCAGCGATATAATGATAAGCGGAGCGATGATAAGCGGCAATAGTGCTGAGTACGGCTTAGCGGTACAAAAGATAATATACGGCAGTGAGAGAAGCGGAGTATTCGGTCAAATACTGAGTATAGGTTTTGGGGCATTGGCGGCATCTAAACAATGGTCGTACGCTGAGGGTATATTAAGCAAATACAGCAAGGAAGAACAGGAAGGTCCTGGTCTGCTTGAATATCTTAATTTGACGACATACAGCGATAAGATACAAAACCGCAACGGCAGGTATTTAGGTAAAGTATCAGCGCGCACGCAATACGCTACGAAGTACGGGTATCACAATGTGTTTGAAGATATGGCAAAGGTACTTGGTGAGGACGGCAGCGCCAATGCATTAGGCTTATTATACCGCTACGGCAGCGGGAGGGATTTGGAAAAGACGATAAAACCTTTTGCATTAGGTGCATTATTAAGCAAAAGGAGCGGAGTAAAAGAAGAATACGGGGCAAAGCAGGCGCTAATGCTTGCTAATATGGAATTAGGAGATATAAGTTCC
>CADAXZ010000099.1 GCA_902791965.1 Candidatus Proelusimicrobium bovinum
TCGTTCTCCTTGACCCAGGCCAGTTTGGCCGCCGTAAAATTGCCCGGCGAATTGAGCAGATGCTCCAGGCACCACGCGTGTCCCAGCGCATCGAAAGCCCGCTGGCCATAGGGTCAAGCGTACCGCTGTGTCCTACTTTTTTTATCTTTAAAGTATTACGGATATATGCCGCGACATCATGGGAAGTCCACCCCGGGGCTTTATCAACAAAAAGTATTGCGCTTTCAAAAGTCATTTCAGTTTGGAGATTTCCTTTATTACCGAGGTTATAAGACGGTCTTTTATTTCCGTTAATTGTGCGCCTTCTACTTTAAATCCTGCTGCCCTTGCGTGCCCGCCGCCGCCAAATAAAATAGCAATTTTGCTGACATCTATTTTGCCTTTTGAGCGCAGATTTACGGCAATCCTGCCAGGTTCTTCCCTTAATAAAAGGGAAACTTCTACTGCAGGTATCATTATAGGCTGGCTGACTATGCCCTGTGTATGGCGCGGGTCAACACCAAGCAGTTCAAAATCTTTTGCATTTAGTGTTATTTCCGCAAGAGTATCATTATTTAAAAGATTAAGTTTTTCCAAGGCGCGGCCCAAAAGTTTAAGTTCTTTATACGGCTTTGTATTATAAATAACCGTATTCACTTCTTGTATATCAGCCCCGCAGGACAAAAGAACAGAACCTACCCTTAAACTTTCCGCACTGGAATTGGAATGTAAAAAACGCCCCGTATCGGTTACCAACCCTGTATAAAGGCAAGTTGCTTCATCAGGTGTAATATCTGCCTTTAAATATTCAAAAAGTTCCGTAATAATTTCCGCAGTAGATGAAGCCTGTGCATTAATATAATTGACAGTACCGTATTCCTGCCCTGTTATATGGTGATCTATATTGATTACGGTTTTTACCGTATTAAATAAAGGTTCAAAATTACCGCCGCGGTTTTTATCGGAACACTCAAGCAAAATCATTGTATCAAAGTCAAACTCATCAGGCAATACGGAAAAATTTACCGTTTCCATACCGGGCATAAAATATAAATCTTCTCCCGGGCGGTCATTACTGAAAGCATAGACTTCTTTGCCCAAGCGCCTTAAATAACTGCTTACGGCCAAAGTAGAGCCTAAACTGTCCCCGTCCGGATTTTGGTGTCCGGCAACAAAAAATTTTTTACCTTTCTTTATAGCCTTTTTTATGGCTTTAAACTTCGGGCTTTTTATTTTGTTCATTATCTTTTTCTATCTTGGCAAAAATCTTTTCCACCCTTGAGGCTCTCTCCGGCGTGTCGTCAATTTCAAAAGAAAAGGAAGGTATCCTTTTGATATGTATTCTCTTTCTTAACAAAGAGCCGATTTCCCCCCTTAACATTGAAAGATTGCGCGCGGCATTCTTTTTATCGCTGTCGCTGCCGAAAACGGAATAAAATACTTTTGCAGTAGTTAAATCTTTGGATATTCTTACGCCGGTAAGCGTAATAAACCCGCTGAAAGTTCCGCTTGCAATCATACGGCTTATAATGGTATTGATTTCTTCCAAAAATAAAGTTTCTAATCTTTTAGTTCTTTCTATCATAATTATATTTTAGCATTTTACGGATATGCTTTACCTAAATTAAAAACGGTTTTTAAATTTATATAAATTTACTCTTTAAACCCTAAAATTTATTTACCCATAAAAGAACTCCCTGTCAAATGAATATTTTGACAGGGAGTTTAAATCTTCTATTAAACAAACTTAATCCAAAGCAGACCAAGTTTCCTATGCGCCTACATAAATATCAATTCCATAGTTCTTTAATAAAAGTCCTGCTTCACTTTTTTTAGCACTTTCTTCCAATCTCTCAAAAGAATCTCTATTATATGCGTCAACAATTCCAATATATTTTGCAACAGGTTTATTAATACCACGTTTTTTCAATTCATCTTTTAAAACAATGATAAAGTTAACATTTTTTAATTCTGCCGCTTTATAAAGAGCATCCGTTCTGTGGCCATTTACCCGCAAAGGATTTGTTTTATTATACTCTTCATCTATTTTATCAAGCACCACAGGAATTAGCCTTTCTAATACGGCCTTATCGTTAATCCGGTACGCAACTTTTACCAATACAGGAGTAAAAGCAAATAACCTGTCATAACCTAAGTCAATCAATGCTACAGCCGTATCTCCATGTTGATTATCTATGGCAACATCAAGAGGGTTTCCCCAATCTGCATTACAATTGCAATTCGATAAAGAATGATCTAACGCTACCATATATTTGATTAGTTCCGTTCTTCCGTTTGCTGCTGCAATACAAATTGGCCACACGGTTCTATATTCTCCCTCTCCGGTCGATATTTCCATTGTTAAAAAGTTAAATGCCGGAAAATCGCTCATAAATTTTTTAACCTTGGCTATATTACCTTCTTTTACTGCTTCTACAAAGGCTTTCTTGTCTTTAGCCATAGGTACTAACCATTTCTTTTCTGATTTGATAAAATTCAGTTGCCCTTTGGATGGAAATTCAAACTCTTGGCTTACGCCCGGTACAATACAAACAGCCAGTAATACAGCAACTATTACCGATGTAAACATTATTTTTTTCATACTGACACCTCATTTAGCAAATATTTATTTAAAGGAAAATTAAACGACTTAAAATATTCCCCGATACTTAATTGTAAAAAATGGAAAAAAAAACAAGGGTCATTTATGCCCATGCAGGAATAGGACTAAAGACCTATATATAAATATTCCTTTTTTGGCGATATCACCGACGCTGTTAAAATTTGGAGTTTTTTTGTTTAGTTTTGCGGGTTTTGTCCGAACAAAAAATTATCAGCGTTACTTTGTATTTTAGTTTTAGATTCGGGCAATATCCGAAAAATTATTTACTTAAAAACTATAACAGCAAGTTTGCCTTTGGCAAAAGCAACGCTGAATTTATCCTTTAAAGCCTTATTGCTTACTGCCCTTTGCGACGGTTTTAGAGTTTCGTTTTTAAGAGAATATTTTAAACCGGAAAGGGTAATATTTTTAATATCGCTAAAAGCAATAAGACTTACTGTTGCGCCCTTGCGTACTTTAAAACTGCCGCCTTTAACTAAAGGATAAACTGAAAAGTCCGCGGATTTAACTTCAATATCAAAATACTTGGCATAATTTAAAAGAGAAATGAAATTGCCTAAAGTAAAATCCAAACGGCCGCCCAAAGCACAAACAACAGTTATCTTTTGCGGTTTTATCACTTTACAAAAATCAAGCCCCTTTTCCATATCCGTATTATCCTGACGGGTAATTTTAAAAAGTTTTTCCTTACCGATTTTTGCTTTCGCCGTATCAGATATTCCGTCTAAATCCCCGACGGCCATATCAGGTAATATGCCTGCATTAAGCGCAATATCTGCGCCGCCGTCTAAAGCCAAAATAAAATCGTGCGACGCCGCTTCTTTTTTAAGGAAGTTTTTTGTTTCGCCGTTAAAGCCCGCTATAATTAAAACAGATTTAATTTTTGCCATATTTTCCCCTAATCAAACTGAAACCGATTATAAAAATATTTACCGCTAAACCTATATAAAAACCGTCTATCTCTGCGGCAAAACCGCGGCGCGGCAAAAAAGTCCAAAGCGTCATAAAAGCCGCCGCCGTCAAAGATGAAAAAACAAAAGTATTATCCTTAATTTTATCAGGCCAGATATACCCCGCCAGCATAGGTATAAGCAAGCAGGCAGACATATAAGAACCCATAGTAAACCAAATTTTTTTGAAACTGCCTTTCAATACTAAAGCCAAAATTATGGAAAGAGCCGCTATAATAAAAAAACAAATTTGGTTTAGCAAAAGTTTATTTTTTATCTTATTTTTAAGCAAATCATAAGCAACTGTATTAGAAGCAATAAATAAAAAAGAATCTAAAGTTGATAAAATAACTGCCAAAATGCCCGCTATAAAAAAACCTTTAAGACCGGCGGGAAGTAATTGCACCGAATATAAAAAATACGCGTGGGAAGGCAAAGCATCGGGAAGTAAAGCCCTTGCATAAAGCGCGCCGGCAGTTGTGCAAATATCAAAACAAAACCAAATAAAAGTGCAAATCAAAATACCGTATTTGGCTGTTTTTACATCTTTGGCGGCAAAACACCTTTGGTAAAAAGCGGGGTTTACCAAAGTTGCCAAAGCGATTGCACCCCAAATTAAAGTATTAAGCCAGCCGTTGCCGCCCGTCAAAGAAAAATGGCTTGCCGGCAAATTGCTTTTTAAAAATTCCAAACCGCCAAAATTACTAACCGAAAATACCAATACCAAAAATACAGCAAGACACATTACCGCAAACTGTACCACATCGGAAAAAACTACCGCGCGCAGCCCGCCCCAAGCCGCATAAAGCGAAACGAAAACCGTACCGGTAATCATTCCCCAGACGACCGGCAGGCCGCAAATTAAATTAAGGAAAATTCCCAAACTTAAGACATAACTTACAGGCAAGATATTTACAAAAGTAAAGAAAGCCGCTGTTTTAGCGGATTTCGGGCCGAACATCTTATATGCCAAATCAGGGATAGTTATGCTTTGGTAATGCTTAACTTTATCTACTAAAAACAAAGCAAAAATGATATATGCGATATACCAAAACACGCCCTGTATAACAAAATTATGTATGCCGTAATTAAAAGTTATTTCATTTA
>CADAXZ010000100.1 GCA_902791965.1 Candidatus Proelusimicrobium bovinum
TATGTGGGTTAACGAGTAGCTTCCCATTCACATAATCCATAGGATATGATTTACAAAGTACATATATAAAAGCCAATATGCACAAAATGGCGGTAATTATCAGCCAGCGGGTTTCTTTTTCGGGGTGTTTTTCAAAATAATTGCCTGCTTTCTTTACCAAATACATACAACCGATACTCAATATAAAGCCTACTAAAACATCTTGAGGAGTATGTACACCTAAATAATTGCGTGATAAGCCCGTAAGTATAGCTAATAGCACAAATATAACTGATAAGAAACGGGTTATATATTTATGCCAAAAAATAACAGCAGGGCCTAAATACATAGGTGTAGCCATAGTGGTATGCCCGCTGGGGAAGGAATAACTACTCGGCATATGGTTTGCCACAGGAATAATACGGAGGTCTTTTACGAACGGGCGATATACGCAAGCCGTTAATTTAATAATTGTCGTAAGAGCCATAGAAACATATAAAGAAGCCAAAGTCCAAACGCCGCCTTTTTTATCTTTGCACCAATAAATAAAAGCTGGCAAAAGTATCAAATAGGTCACACTGAAATTTGATAAAAACTGCATAAATGGAGTAAAGACATTGTTCGTGCTTTCGCGGAAATTCTGCCACCAAAGCAAATAACTCATATCCATAAAATATACCTCAAAACTTAAATAAGAAACTTTTTGGCAATTAGACCAAACTTGTTAAATTATTAAATTTATTTCAAATTATATCATTTCTTATAATAAGAAAGCCGTTTTAGTGTATTAACATTATACGGTATGCTTTTTATAGATGTATTTTATCAATAGCAGTAAAAATATAAACCGCCCTTGCTTTATTGCATTGGCAGTTTTTAATATATAGGATTTAACCTTTTATTTAAGTTTACTTTCCAGTTCTTCAAAGGCAGATAAGCCTTGTTTTAAATTAGCGATAATTTGCTTTAATAAAACTTCCGGCTCGGGCAGGTTTTCAAGTTCCTTTAAACTTTCGTCTTTAAGCCAAGTTATATCCAAGTTTGTTTTATCGCGTTTTATCAGTTCGTCATAATTAAACTTTTTAAAGCGTTCGCTTTCCTTGCGTTTTGAGCGGTCTTCGGAGCAGTAGCATTTAACGAAATCAGCCAAATGCTCATAGGAAAGGGATTTTTCCACTAAAGTTAAATTCATATTAGTACGCAAATCATATACCCAAATATCTGTGGTACGGTGTCCGTTTTTCATTGGGGGGTGCTTTTCAAAAAAGATAACATTTGCTTTTACGCCCTGCGCATAAAAAATACCCGTAGGCAAACGCAAAATGGTATGCAAATTAAACTCGTTTAACAAGCGTTTGCGTACCTTTTCGCCTGCTCCGCCTTCAAACAGAACATTATCTGGCACTACTACCGCCGCATAGCCTGGGGTTTTTAAAATGGTCATAATATGTTGCAAAAAGTTTATCTGCTTGTTGGAAGTTGTAGCAATAAAATCCTGTCTTTCATAGTTATCGCTTTCGCGTTTAAGTGTGCCGTCTTCGCCGATAATAGTTGTAGAACTTTTTTTACCGAAAGGCGGGTTTGTAAGGCACATATCGTAGCGTTTATCACCTGCGTTAAGCAGAGAGTCTTTTTCCTCAATGGGGCATTTACCTTCGCCGATACCGTGTAAATATAAATTCATAGCGCAAAGGTTAACTACAAGCGGAGTAATATCATTGCCGTAGAGTTTGTTTGCACGCAGTTCTTTAAGGGTATGGCTGTCGCGGGTTTGCTTTTTCATATAGTCATAAGCGGCAAGCAAAAAACCGCCTGTACCGCAAGCGGGGTCAACTACTGTCATTTCGGGTGTGGGGCGCATTACTTCCACCATTGCACGGATTAAAGGACGGGGGGTAAAATATTGCCCTGCCCCTGCTTTTGTTTCCGTAGCGTTTTTTTGCAAAAGGCCCTCGTAAATAGCACCTTTAACATCTATATCCAATGCGAGCCAAGTTTCTTTATCTATAAGGGCGATAAGTTGCTTTAATTTGGCAGGGTCTGTTATTTCGTTCTTGGCACGGCGGAAGATAGTACCTATTATACCCTTTTCTTTTGATAAGGATTCTAAAATGGATGAATAATGCTTTTCTAATTCCGCCCCGCTTAAATTAAGCAGAGTATTCCAACGGAGTTCTTCAGGTACGGTAGAACCCTCTTTAAGTAAAGTTTCGCGTTCATAGTCCATTTTAAGGAACATTAAATAAGTAAGTTGGCGGACATAATCTGTATAGCTAAGCCCGGCATCTTTCATAATAGTAGCATAATTCCAAATTTTGTTTATTAAGGTAGTTTCGGTCATTTTTGTTTATCCTTTTTAAGTTGGGTTACATCTACTGGCTTATCATTTGGGTCTTGCGGAACTAATTTACCCTCAAAAGCCCGTTTTAATATGCTGTATTTTAATTGTTTGGCCTGTTCCAAAGCATCTGTGATAGCGGCTTGGGCTTTATCGGCAGCCGCAAAAGCGGTTTCTATCTTCTTTACTATGGCTTTTTGCTCGGACAAAGAGGGTAAAGAAAATGGAATTGTTTTAAAATCTTCTAAAGTGATTCCTTTGACAGTAGTACCACGACTTCGATATAAAATTTCAGAATTTTTATGTTTTAATATATATTTGAAAAAGTCTTGAACAATTATATCTGTCTTTAAAAGCAACCCTTTTAAATCTTGATTTATAGCAACCGATTTTGACATCTGCACAATTTTACCTAATCCAACACGAGTTGCAACAATTAAAGTGTTTGGCGGTACAATATTGGTGCTACTGTTTTTTAAGGCTTCTTTAGTTATATGCCAAGATGTATCTTCAATATATTCAGATTTCATATCTTTAACAGTCATAAAAGGAATATTGCCTTGATAATACTCAGTATGAGATTTTGACGGAGTACTTCCTCCAATAATTTTTTTAATTACTTCACCAAAAGTATGTTTAGGATATTTATTTTGTGATAAATAATGATATAAAATGCTTTGACGGTAGGACATAATGCTATCTTGCGTTGCTGTTAATTGTTTAACTTGTTTATCAATTACTGCGAACAGTTCTTCAATTTTACTAACAATTCTTTTCTGCTCCGCCAATGGCGGCACTGGAATAGAAACTTGTTTAAGTTTATTGATAGACACCCCGCCAATTAAGCCATTTTTATTACTATTAAAATGATTTAAGAAATATTTACTTTGCAAATAGAAATATATCCATTTAGACAAAGGAGATACAAAAGCACATAATTTATTGCCAAAACATACATCTTCCGATAAAAAGCCAAGTTTTCGTCCAGCACTTCCGCCCTCTATACATAATAAAGGAGTATTTTTCGGGGCGACTTTAAAATCTTTTCTTGTAAAAGGTATTTTAACACCATTGTTATAGTTAATAACAGAGTCAAAACCTATATCTTTGGTAGCGATGTAATTATATCCAGTAGCAAGTCCCGTAAAATCACGAGTTTTCACCTCTTCGGATATACTGTTTCCATTATAAATTGATGCTATATCCTGCATCCTGCAGGTGAGCCAGTTACTTGGAGTTTTCATTGAATAATTCCTATTTCTTTTAACGATTCTTCGTTAAATCCATTCTCAATTATATGTATATTTTCTATTTTATATTGTTTATCAAATAATTTTACCCATTCTTCTTTTTGTTTTTTTGTAGGATTTAGGGATATAATAAAAATTTTACACTTTGGATTAAGTTGAGTTTGAAGCGCATATCGCGTGGCGACATCCGTCGTTGGTATAGAATATCCAATAATATACAAATTAGTTGCATTGTTTAATTTTTTACGAAACATTTGCCATTGAAAATCCAATAATTTTGTATGAAATGAAAAATTTTTTAACATAGAAGGTGGAACTATCAATGCTTGTAAACCTTGCTTGTATTGCTCAGGTAAATCTGTTGTTCCTATTCTAATTCCATGAGGAAATTTAGGATCATATAACCAATTTATAGAACCGTGTAATTTATAGAGTTTTATATGCCAATCTTGTTTCCATTTTAGCACAGGATTTTCTTCAATATTCAAAGTACCGGTTTGCTTGTCGAACTGAAGATCTAATTCTTTAAAATAGGGATTGACCATATTTTTAACTGAATAAATGGCTTCACATCCTCGTATATCTAACTTATTTTCTATAGCGAGAAGATTTTCCAATACCAAATCATAGTTAAATGTAAATATTTCCGAATGCTCATTATGTAGATGTTTTGCAAACTCATGAAGCCAGGATCCTTGTAATATGCTTTTTTGCTGATTTATTCTTTCAAAGACTTTAACTATTAAATCTGTGATATAATGATATAAAATTGCTTTTAAATGTTCATCTATATAATCTTCATATGCAAAATTGGAAGATAAAAAAGTCATAATATCTTCAAAACTTGCGTCATTATTTCTACTATTTACAGATCTAATATTCCCTATATTTGGTTTCTCAATATAATTTTGCCAAATATTTTTTATTTCTTTATTATCAGATTCAGTATAAATTTTTTCGTTAATATCTTTTGTGAGTTCATGAAGTAACGGCATGCTCTTGCCGGCTACTGCCCGAGAAAAACCCGCACCTAAAATAAAAACACTTTCTTTACTTTC
>CADAXZ010000101.1 GCA_902791965.1 Candidatus Proelusimicrobium bovinum
ATCAGTAACTTTGCCCATAGCACCGCCCAAAGCATCAATCTCGCGCACGATTTGACCTTTGGCTATGCCGCCTATGGAAGGATTACAGGACATCTGCGCCACAGTATCAAGGTTTTGGGTAATAAGCAAAGTTTTTACGCCCAAGCGCGCGGCGGCTAATGCGGCCTCGCAGCCTGCGTGCCCGCCGCCTATAACAATAACATCAAAAACAGTATCATAAACAAACATAAATTATTTACCTACACAAAATTTAGAAAATATTTCCCCTAAAATATCGTCGGGTGTAATTTCCCCTATAAGCCGTTTTAAACTTAAAACCGCCCTGCGGATATGTTCGGCCATAAGTTCTAAATCAGATATATGTTCTTTAGCGGCAGAAAGTTCTTTCCCCGCCTGCTTTAAGGCTTCATAATGTGCCGCAGAAGTTATTAAAATATCATCTTCCTGCAAGGCGCTTAAGCCTATGGCTTGTATTATTTTTGTTTTAAGTTCTTCTATTCCTTCGCCCGTTTTGCAGGAAATTACAATATCATAACCTTCGGCATTTCCTTTACGGCCTTGTAAATCTGATTTATTTAAAACTTTCAAAACTTTCTTACCCGTAGACAGCGCTTCTTTTAAAATTGCTTCCTGCGCGGCTTGGTCGGCTTGGCTGTCGCCAAGGAAAATAATTATATCCGCCGAGAACATAGCCTTGCGGCTTCTTTCAATGCCTTGCGCTTCGGCAAAGTCTGTACAATTTGTATGTATGCCGGCCGTATCAGTAAGCAGCAAAGCAAAATCCCCTATTTTTAAAGCAGCGTCAACAGTATCTCTTGTAGTACCGCTGACAGGCGAAACTATCGCCCTGTCAAAACCCAAAAGCGTATTTAAAAGGCTGCTTTTGCCGCTGTTTGGCACACCTACGATAGCCGTTTTTATTCCGTCTTTTACAAGCCTGCCCGCGCTAAATGTTGAAGCCAAACTTTCAGTTAAATTTATAACTCCGTCTAAAGTGCAAAAAGTTTCCTTTGGCTCAAGCGGAGGCATTTCATCATCGGTGTCATCTATACGGACTTCAACTTTTGCTAAAAGTTCCGTCAAAACCGCGCGGATATTTTTAAATTTTTGTGAAAGCCTTCCGTCTAAAATATTTAAAGCCGCCTTATGCGCTGATTTATTTTTTGCCGCTATAATATCGGCTACGCCTTGGGCCTGCATTAAATCCATTTTGCCGTTAAGATAGGCCCGCATTGTAAATTCCCCCGCTTGCGCTTGGCGTACGCCAGCCGCAAAAACAAGTTCTAAAAGACGGGCTTTTATATATTCGCCTGCGTGTACGGTAATTTCCGCGCAGTCCTGCCCCGTATAACTTTTTGGACCTTCGTAAAAAACGGCAACAGCATTATCAAGTATATTTACACCGTCGTAAATTTTTACCAAATGGGCATATCTGGGCTTAAAGTTCTGGCGGTTTGTTAAGGTTTTAAGTACCGTCAAACTTTCAGGCCCGCTTATACGCAAAAGGGCTACGGCCCCGCTTGATGATGCCGTAGCAAAAGCCGCGATAGTATCTTTGGCAAAAATATCCATATATATATTTTACATTTTTATTTATGCGCGTAATATAGCAATTTTTAACAATTCCGTTAATACAAAATCCCATAATTTAAAAGCCCCCGCAATTTAATTGCGGGGACTTTTAAATTTACTTAACTGCTGCAACTTTAATGTGTAAAGGCCGCTTTAATCGTTGCGGCAGCAACAATAAGTTGTTTCCTTACAGATAACTTTTTCTTTCTGCGCGGGAGCCGGATTTTCCGTTTCTGCTTTAACAGTTTGTTCTGCCTCTTGTTCCGCTTTAACTTCCGCAGTTTCGCGACAGACAGTATATGTGCTTACAACACATCCGCAAGCAGTATTTTCCGTACCGGTTGTATTTTCTGCTTTAGGGCAGGTCTGGCAAACGGAAGTATCTGTGCAGGTATCGCAGGATTTTGCTTCTGCGGTTTCCTCGCAGGAATGCTGCGCAATATCGCTTGCGGTGGCTTCCTGTTCAATAAATTCTTTTTTTGCTTCTTCAACTGCGGCGACAGGGCGCGGCTCCGGTTTGATTACAACCTTACGCCATTTGCCTTCCCCTTCGGAAACGGTGGTAATATCCAAATTATCTGCCAAAAAGCGGTGGATATATCTTCTCATCTGCGCTGACATAGGGCGGAAACGGTAAACGCGTTTTGTGCGTTTTATCATAGAAAGGGCTTTATTAATTTCCCTGTTGATTTTATCTTCCAACTTGCGCCAATAATTTTGCGTATCGGCCATTACTGAAATAGGCGTATTAAACTGCCTGCTTACCAAAAGCGTAATAATATATTGGACAGATTCCAAGGTTTTACCTTCCTTGCCGATAACTATTGCGGGGTGGTCGCAATCAAAAGTAAGCAAAATGCGGTGCTGCTTTTCATCCCACCAAACATTAAGGTTTTCCGTCTTAACGCCCATAGAATCAAGCATTTTATTTAAGGCTTCTTTGGCGCAGGTTAAGGCCGGTTTCATATCTTCCGGTACGACGGCATTTTGAATTGTCATATCCGGCAGTTGCTGGGGTTCGTTTTCTTTGGGGGTTCTTACTCTTTCTGCTCTGAGTTTTCTGCCGCCTTTTTTAAAGTCCTTGCGGCCTTTTTTACCGCGCCCTTTGGGGGATGAGGGATAAGCGGAAGGCTCTACCAAACTGCGGGGCTTCATCGGGGTTGAGTGTTCGGAATCCCATTTCTTTTCTATGATACGGACAATAGCAGGGCGTCCGCCTATGCCCAAAAAGCCGGATTTTTCTTCCTGTATTACGGTTACTTCCACTTGGTCGCGCCTGCGGCCGAGTTCGTTTAAGCCGCGGATAATGGCGGTTGCGACATCTTTACCTTCGGATTGAATTTCTCTTCTTGCCATAATAAAATCTCCTATAAGGCTTTAGCAAGCCTTCTTTTTAAAATTAAGTTAATACAAAAGTTTATGCAGTTGCTGACGAACCAATAAAGCGTAAGGCCCGCCGGAAAGTTTAAAAAGATTACCGTCATAAATACCGGCATCCATTTCATCATAGCCATAGACGGATTATCTTTACCCAAATCAGGCATTGTTACTTTTTGTTGGATAAACATCATAACGCCCATAGCAAGAGGCAAAACATAATACGGGTCTTTGGCGGAAAGGTCGTGTATCCACCAGATAAACGGCGAACCGTGCAAAGCCCAAGATGTTCTTAAAGCATTAAACAACGCAAAGAAAATCGGTATCTGTATAAACATAGGCAGGCATCCGCTTAAAGGATTAGCACCGTATTTTTTATACAGTTTCATCATTTCCGACTGGGCAGTCATAGGGTCATTTTTATACTTTTCCTGAATGCGCTTCATTTCGGGCTGGATCTTCTGCATTACGGCGGAAGATTTCAACTGTTTATAAGTAAGCGGCAACATTACGCACTGTATCATAAGCGTCAGTATAACTATCGCCCAGCCGTAATTGTGAGTATAACCGTTAAGCCATTCCAAAAGATTCCTTGCCCATTTGCCGAACTGTCCGAAGAATCCGAATTGTATTGAGCGCTGCATATCAAAAGGCAGAGCAGAAAGTTTCTCGTAATCTTTCGGGCCGATATAGAAATCGGATTCAAATGTTATTTCTTCCCCTGCGGCCAAATTGACGGGCAAGTTTATATCAAGTTTAGGCCCGTTTACATCTTTAGTACCAAACAAGCCGTAAAAACTCGGTTGGCTGTATATATACTGTTCGGAAAACTTTAAATCCGTTGCAACCGGCTTCCAATTCTTAGGAATAAACGCCGTAAGGAAATATCTGTTATCAATACCTGCCCATTGCCAATCTTTACAATCGGCTTCAAGTTTGACAGGCTTTTTCATCATTTTTTCCGTCAGTTTATTTACGGTAGCCTTCTTTTTGTCTTTTTCCCTAATAAGGCAAACAGCGCGGAGATTTATATAATTCTCGCTCATTTCGCTCTTAACGGTAGCAAGGCCCGGCCCCATAGAAACAAAAACATCACTTACAGATAAATTCTGCGGGCTGATGTTTTTTATTTTAAGGCTCATTGTATTAAGACCGCCGTCTTTGCTGAAGGAGTAAGTTTTATTTACTTGTAAAGCATTTGGGATTTCCGCCTGAAAAGCCATATCCGCGGAAGGATCTTCCACACGGCTGAAATCAAGTTCCGGCATTGTAGCAAAATAGCCTGTTTTGCCGTAAGGCGTAAGGTCAACATTGGTAATTACATCTTTATAATTATAAGATTTAATTGCCGCCCCTTTGGAAGAAAATACTATATCAGCATCTTTCAGCTCAAGCGAGTAGATTGATTCTTGCTGTTCTTGCGGCTGTTGCCCTGAACTTGTAATTTTTATTTGGGGTTCGGGTGATTGCTGCTGTTCAACCGAAGTGATTTCATTTTGTGTTTGGGGTACTGACTGTGGCTTTGACGGAAATAGATAAGTATAACCGGCGTAGAATAAAAGGGCTACACAAAAAAAAAAAAAAAAATCTTTGTTCATCTGTATCCTCTGGCAATGCGCACGGCGTATGCAGAGGCCT
>CADAXZ010000102.1 GCA_902791965.1 Candidatus Proelusimicrobium bovinum
TATTCTTTTGTTTTTCGGTAAATCTATACCTGCGATTCTTGCCATATTTGTATTAAGAATCCTGTTTATTAACCTTGGCGCTGTTTATGCTTTGCTATAGGGCATACTACGCGCACTACACCGTTTCTTTTAACGATTTTGCATTTCTGACATATCTTTTTTACACTTGCTCTGACTTTCATTTATTTCTCCCGATAGGTTATTCTGCCTTTGGTTAAGTCGTAAGGGGAAAGTTCAAGTTTAACTTTATCCCCGGGCAGTATTCTGATATGGAACATTCTCATCTTTCCTGAGATATGGCCTAAAATTACCTTGCCCCCCGCTATTTCTACCTTAAACATAGCGTTAGGCAAAGCCTCTAATATTTTTCCTTCAACTTCTATTTTATCACTCATACTGGCCCTTGGGCTTTATTCCTCCAACTTTCTCCTTTAGCATTATTTCGGGCCTTATTTAACGGATTTACTCCGTCAGAATAAGATGCCCCGTTTCGGTTACTGCAACCGTATGTTCAAAATGCGCCGATAAACTTCCGTCGGCGGTAACTACGGTCCAGTCGTTATCTAAAACTTCTACTTCATCTCCACCTAGGTTAAGCATAGGCTCTACTGCGATGACCATACCCGCTTTTAATATCGGGCCAGTGCCTTTTTTACCATAATTAAGCACGCAAGGGTCTTCGTGTAATTTACGGCCGACTCCGTGGCCGCAATAGTCCCTGACTATACCCAACTTACCTTCTGTGGCATAAGTTTCCACCGCATGCGATACATCACCTAAATGTATGCCCGGCTTTATAAGTTCTAATGCTTTGTAAAGTGCTTTCTTGGTTGTCGCAAGAAGCCTTTTAGCCTCGCCTGAAACTTTACCCACAGGTACGGTGAGAGCCGAATCAGCGTGAAATCCGTTTAAATAAGCGCCAACATCTATACCGATAATGTCGCCTTCTTTAAGTATTCTCTCTTTAGAAGGTATCCCGTGCACAACCTCATCATTTACGGATGCGCATATACTGCCCGGGAAACCGCCGTATCCGAGAAAAGACGGAACCGCTCCGGCAGACCTTATAATTTCTTCTGCAATTTTGTCCAATTCCCAAGTAGATATACCGGGGACGGCCGCAGTTTGCATAGTTTTTAGAACTTTAGAAACTACTTTGCCTGACGCAAGCATTTTTTTGATTTCTTCGCTACTCTTTAATTCTATCATTTTTATTTACCTTTTTACAGTTTATTTTGACAGATTTAAAACAGAAACTATTTCTGAAAAGACTTCTTCCTTACTTTTGCTTCCGTCAACTGTTTTACATAGACCGCTTTTTGTGTAATATTCAATAAGCGGTTTAGTTTCTTTATCAAAAACCTCAAGCCTGTGCTTTGCGCTATGCTCATCGTCGTCGTGCCTTGTATAAAGCACGCCGCCGCATTTTGTGCATTTGCCGGTATAATCCGGCGCGTAGATATTAAACACTGCACCGCACTCTTTACAAACCCTGCGGGAAGTTAAGCGTTTTAACACTTCCGCCCCGCTTAAGTTTATGAGTACAACACCGTCAACTTTACTGCCGTGCAATGCTAAATACCGGTCTAAAGTTTCGGCTTGGGCTAAAGTCCTCGGGAAACCGTCAAATATTATGCTGCGCTTTTCGCCTTTGATTGCGTTTACAAGTATATTGAAAATAAGTTCATCAGAGGCTAAATTGCCGCTGTTTATTGTGGCTTCCACTTGTTTACCCAAAGGCGTGCCTAAAGCAATTTCCTGACGGATAAGGTCGCCCGTGGAAATATGCTTAAAATTATATTTTTCTACAAGTTTCTCCGCTTGTGTACCTTTACCGGCCCCCGGGAAACCAAGTAAAATAATATTCATTTACACACCTTTTTTGCCAATTATATCCGGTCTTAAAAGACAGACCGGATATAAAATCGTTTCCAAATTAAGGCCCTAAAGAGCCATTTTTTACTGCTTATTTAAGGTATCGTTTATAAACGAATCTTAAACTTACTGCAAATATTTCTTCGTTTGCAAGTATTTTGCGGAGTTTTTCTGTTTTCTTTAAGGTGAGGTATACTTTTTATGCACGGAGTGCTTGTATCCGAAACCTTAAAAAAACAAAAAAGAACGCAAAAGACGCAGCAAACTACTCGCCTACATTAAACCAGCGGCCTTTTATCCCGCGCCCTTTCATCAAAGGCTGGTAATTATGCGCGAGCAAATGCGCTTGTATTTGGCCGACTGTATCCAAAGCCACACCGACGACAATCAGCAATGCTGTGCCGCCGAAGTAGAAAGGAACATTAAATTTTGCTCTTAAAAAATCAGGAAGTACGGCTATTACAGATACAAACAATGCACCTGAAAGGGTTATCCTGTTCATTACCCATTCTATATACTTTTTGGTGGGTTCACCCGGACGGATACCCGGTATAAAACCGCCCCATTTCTTCATATTTTCTGCCATATCTTTCGGATTGAAAGTCATAGAGTTGTAAAAATAGCAGAAGAATATAATCAAAGCGACATAGATTATCATATAGGTAATGTGGCCGCGGCCCATCCAATCCATTACTACTTGTGCCCAACGCGCTTCAGGCATAAACTGGGCAATAGTCAAAGGCATAGAAAGAATAGACATTGCAAAGATTACCGCAATAACGCCGGATTGGTCTATTTTTAACGGCAAATAACTTGCTTTGCCGCCATACATTTTATTGCCTACCATACGCTTTGCATATTGTACGGGTATTTGCCTTTGGGCAGTTTCCACCCAAACAACTAATCCCATAATAATTACTATCAAAGCAAGTATGATAAGAGCGGTTACAAGTTGTATTTCTTCCGTTCTTACGAGCCCTACTAAACTGTAAATAGCGGAAGGCAAACGGTCAACGATACCCGCAAAGATGATAAGCGATATACCGTTACCGATACCCTTTTCCGTCATTTGCTCGCCCAGCCACATAATGAACATAGTGCCGGTAGCCAAAGTAAGCGTAGTGGTAATAATGAAAGACCAAGAAGGATCAATCACAATAGCCAATCCGCCCGGTGCCGACATCTTTGTAATAGCGACGGTAAGACCAAACCCTTGCAGTAATGCCAAAACCAAACCGAAAACTCTCGTAATTTGGTTTTCCTTTCTGCGGCCGTATTCCCCTTCCTTGCTGAGTTTATCTAACACAGGGAAGACATGCGCGCCTTTTACCAACCCCATAATGATGGATGCGTTGATATAAGGCATAATACCTAAAGCCAAGATTGAGAATCTGCTCAAAGCACCGCCGGAAAATATATTGAGAAACCCCAACATACCCGCTTCGTGCTGGTTGAAGAAACTGGCTAAAGCATCAGCATTGATGCCCGGTATCGGAATTACAGCGGCCACCCTGAACACCGCCAAGGCTATTATTACAAATAATATCCTTTTGCGGAGTTCGGGCGACTGCAGAATATTTGCTAAAGGGTTGTTATCCATTATTTAGCCTTTTTTTCTATTACAATTACGCTGCCGCCGGCCTTTTCAATAGCAGCCTTTGCTGATGCAGAAAAAGCATGTGCGGTGATTTTGAGTGCGGTTTTAATTTCGCCGTTGCCTAAAATCTTAACTTTGCCAAGTTTTTTGACAAGGTTTTTCTTCTTTAAAACTTCAGGATTAACTTCTTCCCCCGCTTTAAAGACTTTATCCAAAGAACCGATATTTACAAGTTCGTATCTGTTCTCAAACATTGCATTGGAAAAACCGCTTTTAGGGATTCTCCTTACAAGAGGCATCTGACCGCCTTCTTTAGATTCCTTTTTAGTATTACCGGAACGAGATGACTGCCCTTTCATACCTTTTGTTGCGGAGCGGCCCATACCGGAGCCTACACCCAAGCCGATTCTTCTTTTCGGTTTTCTTGAACCGTGTTTAGGAAAAAGTGTGCTAAGATCTACCATTTTGTTATCTCCTCTTTATTAAGCGGCGGCTTCTTCCGTCTTTTCTGCCGGCACTTCCGCTACTGCGGGAGCAGCGGCTTCTTCGGCTTTACCGCGTTGGGCCAAAACGGCTTGTTTGCTTTTAAGTTGTTCAAGAGCATTCATTGTTGCATAAGCCAAATTGCAGGCATTGTTGCTGCCTAAACTCTTGGCAAGAATATTCTTGATACCGGCCGCTTCAAGCACTAACCTTACGCCGGCTCCGGCGATAACGCCTGTACCGGGGGCTGCCGGTTTCATCCAAACGGATGCAGAACCGAACTTGCCGATAACTTCGTGCGGTATAGTGTCATTTACGATAGGGAATGAAACGGTATGTCTTTTAGCATGAAATTCCGCTTTAGATACAGCAAACTGCACTTGGTTTGCTTTACCTATTGATACGCCGACTTTGCCGTTGCCGTCGCCGACTACGACTAAAGCCCTGAAACCGAACCTTTTACCGCCTTTTACTACTTTTGCCGTTCTGGCAACTTGGATTACGGTAGTTACGCCTTCGGCTTTGGGGCGCATCTGAAACTCGGTCCTCTGACCTTTCGCTTCTTTTCTGTTTTCGCTCTTTGGCGTTTCTTTATTTAACATTTATTCACCTTT
>CADAXZ010000103.1 GCA_902791965.1 Candidatus Proelusimicrobium bovinum
AGCATTTGGCTTAAATTCGCCTTTAAATCTTCCTTATGATTTTGCTTCTAAAACGGGGACTTCCAAGGATTATAAAGATAATTGGGCGGTAGGCTATTCCCGCAGGTTTACAGTTGCGGTCTGGGCCGGTAATTTTGACGGCGCGCCTATGCGCAGAATTTCCGGTATAACCGGTGCTGCACCGATAATGCACGATATTGCATTATTTTTGGAAGAAAATTATCCTTCTTTCTCGGCAAAAGGGGGTAGTTCTTTTAATTTGCCTCCGTCTTTAGTATATGCCGATATATGTCCCGTAAGCGGTAAATTGGTTTCTAAAGGCTGCAACGGCAGCATAAGGGAAATTTTCCCTTTAGAAAAACAACCCAAAGAATATTGTGCTTTAAACAGTGCGGAACATAAGGAAGGTTCTTATGCGGTTTTAGGCTCGGCGGAAGGGATTTTGTTTCCTCTTTCCGGTGATGTATTTATGCAAAGCCCTTATTTAGATAAAGAAGCCCAGCAAATCAAATTTAAAGCATCGGAAAGCGGATATTGGTATCTCAACGGGGAGAAACTGCCTTGCGGAAAGACAAAGGAATGTTTCTGGCAGAGCCGAAGCGGTAAGTTTACTTTGCGTTTTGAAGGCCGTTTAAAAACTTATACAACCCGTTTTGAAGTGTTAAAATAGCGGTGCAATTATAAAAATCTAAAACAAATTTTATTTATTAAAAATGTCGTTATTTAAAAATTCCAGCATTTTTTGTTGGCTGCCTTCAAAGAATATATCTTGCATTTTTACTGCCGCAACGCCTATATAGCGGAAGTGCCAAGGTTCGTAAGCATAGCCGGTAATATCTTCCTGCCATTTAGGAAATGACATGCTAAAGCCGTATTTACCGGCATTTTTTTTAAGCCAGGCAAATTCTTTAGTATTTTCAAAACGGAGTTGAACATCATTAAAATCTACGGCAGTACCCAGATGGTGTTGTGAATGTCCTGGCAAAGCGCTGTATCTGTCTGCATGGGCTTGTCCGTTTTTCTTTACGCTGTTTTCGTAAAGTCCTTTTTGGTAATTAAAAGTCCTGTATGCGGAAATAGGATAAATATTCAGCCCTTCTTTTTTTGCATCTGCCATAAGTTGTTTAAGTGCTTGGGCTGTTTGCGGCGTAACTTTAAAAGTTCTTGTGTCGTAAGGGGTTTTTATCTCTTCTAAAGAGGCCGGCTTATAATCCGTAGGTAAGGCGTGCTTTTTATCCACTAAAATAAGGGAATCCTTTTGGTCTTTAAGCGTTATTAAAAGTTCGTAAAATGTAGCGTAGTCGGCATTAGAATTATTTATTTTCCAATATTGCATAAAGGAATCGTATTCTGTTTGCCTTTTATGATTTTCCAAAGAAGTATCAAGTTTCTTTTCTTCTTTTGTTGTATCATTTTGGGCATAACAAATACCGCATATTAATAATAAACCTAATAAAAGAAACGGAATTGTTTTCATATTTATTCTGCCTTTCAAATATATGATAACAAAAAAAGCATAAATTTAAAAATTATCCCGCAGATGTTTCTTTCTGCGGGATAAACTGTTATGTAAGTTATAGTTATGCTAAGATTTCTTCCGGCGTATTTATGATACACTTTTTAAGGAAAGGCTTTTTGATAAGTTCTTTCTTTAAAGATTCATCCCTTAAGGAATTTCTGTATTCTTTCTTTTGGAAAGAATAAGTAAAGTTAGTGTGTATATCATAAGTACCGTTGCATATCGCGGCTACATCTTCGGCATAGACGATTTCCTCGTCTGTCGGTATTACAAAAACTTTAACTTTACTGTCCTGAGCCGAGATTAAACTTTCCGCATTTTTGGTAACAGCGGCATTATTGCGTTCTTTATCGCATTTAATACCTAAAACTTCAAGGCCTTCGAGTGACTTTTCCCTGTAAATAGGTGCTCTTTCGCCTACACCTGCGGTAAATACGATAGCGTCAACCCTGCCTAATGCCGCAGTATATGCACCAATATATTTTTTAATGCGGTAAGTTTCCATATCAATAGCAAGTTTGCAGCGCTCATCTCCTTTGGAAGCCCCGATTTCAACATCGCGTCTGTCCTGATATTTTTCGGTAATGCCCAAAACGCCTGATTTTTTATTGATGATAGTATACATATCCTTGGGGGAAATGTTTTCTCTTTCCATCATCTGAAACGCTATTGAAGCATCAAAATCGCCGCTTCTTGTACCCATTATCAAGCCTTCAAGGGGGGTAAGTCCCATACTTGTATCAAAGGAAACCCCGTTTTTAACGGCATTCATACTTGAGCCGTTGCCTATATGGCAGATGATTAAATTACATTCAAAGGGATTTTTGCCCAAAAGCACGCTGGCCCTTCTTGCATTGTAAAGGAAAGATGTTCCGTGTGCGCCGTATCTTCTTATTTTGTACTTTTCATACCATTTATAAGGCAAAGCGTACATAAAAGAACTTGGCGGCATTGCCATATGCCAAGCCGTATCTGCCACTACGATATGTTTAATAGAAGGCATTACGGCAATAGCGGCTTCCATACCTAAAACATTGGCCGGATTGTGTAAAGGGGCTAAATCGGAAATATCTTTTAAAATTTGGATAATTTTAGGGGTAATAAGTTCGGATTTTTCAAGCGGGCCGCCATGGACTACCCTGTGGCCTACCGCGCCGATTTCATTCATATTTTTTATTACGCCGTATTCAGCGTCTGTTAAAGTACTTAAAACTCTTTCAATGGCGGTTTTGAAATCCGGACAGTTGAAAGTTAATTCAAATTTTTCTTTGCCAGGTGCTTCTTGGGAAATTACGGCATTATCATAACCTACCCTTTCAATAAGCCCTACGGCAATATTTCTTTTAGTATCATTGTTAAATAAACTGTATTTTACGGAAGAACTTCCGCAGTTTAAGCATAATATAATCATTACTTATTCTCCAAAATATAAATATATACTTATATTTTACCAATTTTATTATGTATTGAGGGGCTTTAAGGATTAAGGCTTACGGTAGAATGCCAAAAGTTGTGCTATGATTTCGACATCATCTTTTGGATATTTATGTTGTTGTTTATTAAAATTTTCCAATATTATTTTTGTAGCGGTTAAAAAAACTTTTTTTACTGTCAAATAGCCGTTTATTTTTACAAGTGCCAATTTCCCGTTTTGTATATGTTGCGCCGGACAGAAAATCAAATATTCTCCTTTTTTTGCCCAAGGACAGGCAGTATCGGTTATAACTTTAAGGGCAAAAGGCTGTTGTGTTTTAGTTTCAAGCATAACGGGCAGATATTCTTCCGGCTGGGAATAATAGGAAATATTAAAAAATTCTTCCTTAATTTCATTAAGTACCCCAACAGGGCGTGCCGAAGGCATAGCGGAAAGCAGATCGTAAATCTTTTTTTCGTAAGCGTCATCATCTGCCGTGCAAGAAGTATAAGAAAAATTATCATCTGTAAAATAGGAAACAGGCTTTTCAAATACATGAGAAAGTTTAACAATATTATCTCTATCGGGTTTAAAACGGTTTTTTACCCAATGGGAAACCACGCTTGAATCTTTAAGCCCAAGCTTTTTTGATAATTCCACCTTTGTCATAGAAGTCATTTTAAGCAGTTGTTCTATTTTTTGCCCTAAGTTCATTTTTCTTTCCATATATAAAATTGTAGCAAATATTTGAAAAATGTCAATAATAAATTCTCGTCTTAAAATTTGACAAATATAAAAATATTTGATACGATTGTATCAGATTTGATACGGTAATACCGCAATCAAATTTAATAAAGCCACAGGCTTGCGCCCGCAGATAAAAGCAGCGGGGAAGGAAACTCCCCCGAGGCGAGACGGCTCTCCCACCAATCCCTAAAAAAAGGGATGCCGCAAAAAAAGCGGCACTCTGCGGGCGTTTTTATAAAGGAGATTTTAATGAAAGAAACTTTTGGGCGGCGGGAAAATAATTTTTTCAATTTCGGCAGGAGGGCTTCCGGTGCAGGGCTTTGTAAAATACTTTTGGAACTTTTACGCCGCAGGGAAGAACTTGCCCCGTTGGCAAAAGAATTCAGCATTTTAGATAAAACATTAAAAGATTATTTTTGCGGAGTGGAATATTTTAGGATAGGCCCTTATCAGATAAGAGGATTTTTGTGCAATAATAAAACTGTTTATCTGCCCAAAAAATTACAAGATAAATATACCAAGACATCTAAAGTTTGGGTAGTAGATATAAATAAAATAAAAAAATGATTTTTGCCGGTGTGCTTCCAAGCCTTCTTAATACTTATCCTTATTCTCCTTAAAACTTCATAATATCCTCCTTACGCCGGCGGGCCGCTTTAAATAAAGCGGCCTTTTATTTAAATAAAGCCCTCCGTTATTATTCGGAGGGCTTTATTTATTTTTTTGTATCTAAAACAGATATACTCATAAGATATTTTGCAAAATATTCTTTTTTAATTCTTTTATCATATTTTTTTCTTCCGTTGAGCCTCTGTTTGCATAATTACGCAGTTTTTGACCGATAAGCGCTCCTGTTT
>CADAXZ010000104.1 GCA_902791965.1 Candidatus Proelusimicrobium bovinum
TTTTGTATTCTTACAAAAGCCATATAATAATTATACCTTTTATAGATATTTACATAAAGTTGCAAAACTGAATATGGCGGCTGTCAAAAATCTATATAATAAACTTATGGATATAAATAAGATAAATTTGCTTCTTAAAGCAAATGCGGAAGAAAAATACTGCAAGTTTTCCTCTGCTTTAGTGCCAAACTGCAGAATGTTAGGCGTGCGCTTGCCGATACTGCGTAAAATAGCAAAAGATATATCCGCGCAGGATTGGCAATATTATTTTTTAAATTCTCCGGAGGATTACCTTGAACAGGTAATGCTTAAAGGATTCCTTTTAGGGTATATTAAAGACATTGGTTTACTTTTAAAATATCTTAAACTTTATATCCCCAAGATAAATAATTGGTCCGTCTGCGACAGCCCCTTAAGCAGCCTGAAACTTATAAAAAAACACCAGAAGGAAGTTTGGCTTTTTTTACAACCGTATCTTAAAGATAATAGAGAATTTTACGGCCGCTCTGCCGCCTGCCTGCTTATGGATTATTTTATTGATGAAACCTATATAAAAAATACTCTTGAAGCATTAAGTAAAATAAAAGCGCAAGGATATTATTCTAAAATGGGCGTTGCTTGGGCTTTAAGTATTTGTTATGTAAAATTTCCTGAAGAAACAGAGTTTTACTTTAGAGAAAATATATTTGATATTGAAACACATAATAAAACAATAGATAAAATAAACGATTCCCTGCGTGTAAGCCGGCAAGCCAAAGACCGTCTTAAAACCTTAAAGCGAAAGTAAGGCTGTTTTTAGTAGAATATAAATAATATGAAAGATAAAAATAACGGTGTTATAGTTGCACCCGGTGCCGGTTTTTGCCCGGGTGTAAAAAAAGCAATAGACAGCGTGCTTCGTCTTGAGGCCGAGGGTAAAACCCCCGTATATACAATAGGCCCGCTTATCCACAATAAGCAGGTTACTGATATGCTTGAGCAAAAAGGTATAAGGGCAATAGACGAACTTAAACAGGCGGAAAACAAAAAAGGAGTGCTTGTTATCCGTGCGCACGGCATAACTCCGGATTTCCAGAAAGAAGTGCAGGCGCAGGGTATGGAAGTTGTAGATTCAACTTGTCCGCTTGTAAAAAGGGTGCATAATGTAATAAACGAATATGCAGAGCAGGGCTACAGTACCGTAATAGTAGGCGACGGCGGACACGCGGAAGTTATCGGCCTTTTGGGATATACGCGCGGCAAAGGTTATGTCATAGCCAACGCAGACGAAGTAAAAAATCTCCCGCATTTTGATAAAGTAAATGTAGTTTCCCAAACAACCCAGAAAGAAGAAATATTTTTAAAAGCGGCAGAAGCGGTAAAAGCCAAGGCAGACACCTGTGTTATAAACAATACTATCTGCCATCCTACCAAACAACGCCAAAAAGAAACGGTAGAACTTGCCAAAAGTGCGGATTTGGTAATAGTTGTAGGCGGAAAACACAGCGCTAATACGGCGCGCCTTGCCAAATTATGCGGGGAATTATGCCCCAAAGTTTTACATATTGAAAGCGAAGAAGAAATTAACGCAGAAGATATTCTTTTACCCAAAACGATTTTTATAACTGCCGGTGCTTCTACCCCTAATTGGGTTATTGATAAAGTAGCGCAAAAAGTAAAAAGTTTGCGGCAGGCCGCCGCAGTTAAATGGCCGGCAAAACTTTGGGGTTTTATAGTTGATAATACGCTTTATACGGCTTTTGCGGCAAGTTGCCTTACTTATGTTTGTATGCGTCTTTCCGGCGCAAAAAATGACATAAAACTGTTTTTGCTTTCTTTCCTGTTTATTTTTACTTTGACTTTTGCTAATAAAAAAGATTCTGTAAAATTAAAAAATGCTTTTTTTATTCCAGTAATTACCGGCGGTGTTTTAACTTTGTTTACGGCATTTAATTATCATATAAGGGTTTGGCTGCCTACGGCGGTATTTTTGATTTTGGGTGCGGCAGCATATCCTTTAAGGAAAAAAATCCCTTTACTGAGATTACCCGGTACAAAGGATATTTTTACTGCTTTAGGCTGGTGTTTTGTTTGTGTTTACACGCCTGCGGCAAGCCAAGGGCTTTTAATGAGCAAATCTGCATGGCTGGCTTTTACTTACGGGCTTTTATTAGTATTTATGCGTTCTGTAATTTTAAGCATCGGTGCAGGATATAAAGATATAATGTTGGGCAAAGAAAATTTTTATAAAGCATTCGGGCTTACGGCTTCAAAAATTACAGTTTGGCTGATGATAGCGGCTTTAACTGCTGTACTTGTGCAACTTTTGTTTATGGATTGGAAAAGCGGGCTTGTTTTTATGTTGCTTTTGGGGCAGGTTTACACAATAAGTATTGCGGTTTATACTTACAGAGGCAGAAAACCCCGCACTACGGCTAGTGAAACTTTTATAGACGGCCAATTTTTATTTTTAGCGTTTTTGGCATTTTTAGCCGGACGGATATTTTAAAAAGGAGTATATAATATGACAGTAAGAAGGATAGGAGTATTAACTGCCGGCGGTGATTGCCCCGGCCTTAATGCGGTTGTGCGCGGTGTTGCCAAACACGCACTTAACCGCGGTATTGAAGTTTTAGGTTTTAAAAACGGTTTTGACGGGCTTGTAAAAAACCAATTTATTGAACTTGATTCCAAAACAGTATCCGGCATTTTAACAAGAGGCGGTACGATACTTGGCACAAGCAATTTAGCCAATCCGTTTAATTATACTTTAGCACCGATTGCCACTCCGCAAGAACCTAAAGATGTATCTTCTTTAGTTTTGCATACAATAAAGGCCAACCGTATTGATGCTTTGGTAACTATCGGCGGGGACGGTACGCTTTCAATGTCGCAGAAATTTATAGAAATGGGTGTGCCGATAGTAGGCGTACCCAAAACTATTGATAACGACCTTTCCGCTACGGATTATACTTTCGGTTTTGATTCCGCCTTGACGGTAGCGACCGATGCAGTAGACAGAATACATACTACTGCCGAATCGCACCACAGGGTTATGATTGTGGAAACTATGGGCCGTTATGCAGGCTGGATAGCGTTGCGTTCCTGTATTGCCGGCGGCGGCGATATTTGCCTGATACCGGAAATCCCTTACAGTGATGACGCTATTGTAGAAGCCATTGAGGACCGCCGCAGGAAAGGTAAAAACTTTAGTATTATAGTTGCTGCGGAAGGCGCGGTAAACGAACAGGGGGAAATGGCCGTAAAGCAAACTGTTGCCGGCTCTACCGACCCGATAAGGCTTGGCGGTATCAGCGGTAAAATTGCCGCTATGGTGGAAGAACGCCTTCAAGTTGAATGCCGCGTAGTCGTCTTGGGGCATTTACAGCGCGGCGGTACGCCTACGGCTTTTGATAGGTGGCTTTCAACGCGTTTCGGTACGGAAGCGGTAGAATTGATTTTACAGGGCAAGACCGGTTATATGGTGGCTTTAAGGGGAACGGAAATAGTAAGCGTACCCGTTAAAGATGCCGTATCAAAACTTAAAAAGGTTGACCCGCAGGGGCAGGAAGTCCGCTCTGCTTTGGCTGTGGGTACAAGTTTCGGCTCAAAAACGATAAGGTAATTTATGGAAAGAATAGATAAAGAACAGTTGATTTTCGGCATACATCCGATAAGGGAAGCCTTAAAAGGCAAGAAACGCCAAATACTGCAAATTTATATTATTGAAAATAAAGCACAGAGCAAAGCCATAGAAGAAGTGCTGCGCCTTGCTAAAACCAATAATGTAAAAATAAAAAGTATGGAAAAGCGCCTTATGGATAATCTTGCCGGCGGCGCAAACCATCAGGGGCTTATAGCAAGGGCAGAGCCTTTAAAACTTATGCGGCTTAGCAGTGCAATGTATGAAGTCGCCGATAAGAAAAAGGAACTTTGGCTTGCCATAGACGAAGTTACCGACCCGCAAAATTTAGGCTCTATGTTAAGGAGCGCGGCCTGTTTGGGTTTCAGCACCGTTATTTTACCGCAGAGAAGAAGTGTCGGCATAACTGCGACGGTGCATAAAGTTGCCTGCGGCGCTTTGGAAACTTTAAAGGTTGTGGAAGTCAGCAATCTTACTACCGCGCTTTTGGATTTAAAAGACGAAGGCTTTTGGATTTACGGCGCGGATATGGCTGGCAAAAGCATAAAAACTATGGATTATGCCTACCCTGCCGTTTTGGTGGTAGGCTCGGAAGGTACAGGGCTGCGGCTTAAAACTAAAGAGCATTGCGACGAAGTTATCAGCATACCGCAAAAAGGCGGCGTAAGTAGTTTAAACGCGGCCAGCGCGGCAGCGATAATAATGTATGAT
>CADAXZ010000105.1 GCA_902791965.1 Candidatus Proelusimicrobium bovinum
TTCTATTGTAAAGGAACTTGCCGCAGCCTACAAAATATCAGGGCTTTTAAATGCAAATCTTTCTTATGCGTCTGCAAAAGATATGCCGTCGGTAAAAGGCAGTATAACTTTAAAAGACTTATCGGCAACTCTTATTGAAAGGCCGCTTACAAAATTAAACGGCATAATTACATTAAATTCGCTTGATAATATAAAAACCAATACCATTACGGGGTTTTTTGACAGTTCGGCTTTTAAAACTTCTGCTTCTTATTTAAACAAGAAGAAAATATCCGTTGATTTTATGTTTGAGATGGATAAATTTACGCTTGATGATATTGATTTTAATGCGCTTATGGCATCATCCAAAGAAGAAAAATCTAAGGAAGATAATTCTGAAAATACCCAAACGCAAACGGCACAAAATACGCAGCAAAGCGAAATGCAGCCTATGGATATAAAAGCAGATATTCTTATTAAGCGTGTGGAAAATAATGTGTTTTCAACCGATAATCTTACATTAAAAGCGGATATTAAAGATTTGGATTTAAAAATGACAAAAGCCGCAGGCAGTTTATCTTTCTCTGCTTCTGACGGGGAAATAAGGGATTTAGACAAACTTATAAACAGTTCCGTATTTATGAAAGTTATTCTTACTACGGTAAAAATATCACAAAAGGCACTTAAAGCGGCTAATGTTCTTTCCGGCAAAGATATAGATACCGATAAAGTAAATTATCACCAGATAATAGGCGATTATACTTTAAGCGGCGGTATTGCTACGGTAAATAAATCGGATTTACTTTCTGATTTGGCAACTATAAATACTACGGGAACTGTCAATTTTGCTACGGAAAAATTGGATATGAAAGTAAAAGTGGGATTAGGCAAAAACGCTTCAAGTTCGGCAACAATAAAAGTAGGCGGTACTATGAGCGAGCCTTCCTATAAAATAGATGTTGCTTCTACGGTAAGTTCTCTTTTGGGCGGGTTAAAAAAAGATGACAACGGGAACAGTTCGGTAAAGCAGCAGGCCGAAAATGTAAAAAATGCAGTAAAAGATGTAAGCAGCGGAATAAAAAATTTATTTAAAAAGAAGTAATAACGGAGGTTGTAATTTATGGCAGAATCAACTTTTTCGGTGTTAAACACTATCGGTGCTTTAACTGCTGAAGACGGCAGCGAGATTAAATTCTCTATAGACTCTTATAAGGGCTACAAATATGTTTCCATACGCAAATATCTTAAATCGGAAACATACAGCGGTCCTACCAAAGCGGGTATTACGCTTTCTCCTGAAATCGTAGGCAAAATCAACACGGCGCTTGCCGCTTTGCCTCAGGATTATAAGGAAGTACAGGAATGTGAACTTGGCAAATATGCAAAAAAGCAAGGTCTTTCAATAGTTTTAAGAGTCAGTTCCTATATGGGCATTAAAGGTATTGACCTTCGCCAGTGGCAAGAAGATGAAACTTATAAAGGCTGGACTAAAAAGGGGATAAGGCTTCCCGTTGAAAAACTTGCGGAAGTAAAAGACCTTTTTGCCAAGACGGCCAAATATTTTGAAGATAACAAATAAAACTAAATAATCTAAAATATAAATACGGTGTAAGTTATGTCAGAAGAAAATAATATAAATAATATGAATCAGCAGGTTAGCAGACCTGCCAGTCCTGCACAAGCAGCGCCATTGCCTTCTGCCGTGCAGCATCAGGCTAAGCCGCGCCAAAGGCCTGAAATGGCACTTATCGGGCAGGAAATTGCAGGGTGTGTCATACTTGAAAAGATAAGCGAAGGCGGTATGGGTACAGTGTTTAAAGCCAAACATAAGGCTTTAGACAGGGTAGTCTGTGTCAAAATTTTAAGCCCGTCTTTAGCCAACGATAAAAAAGCCGTCGGTTTATTTTTGACGGAAGCGCGCGCTATTGCGGAACTTGACCACCCCAACATTGTATTTGTTTATAATGTCGGTAAGGAAAAGGGTTTTTATTTTATCGTAATGACTTTTATTGACGGCGAAAGTTTGTCTTCCATAGTCAGGAAACGCCCTAATCTGCCTATTTCTTTTGTCATAGATACTTTTATAGGTATTTTAAAAGGTTTGGATGCCGCCCATCAAAAGGGCATTATACACCGTGACATCAAACCTTCAAATATACTTATCACCAAAAAACTTGAAGCAAAAATAGTGGATTTCGGTATCGCAAAAAAAGTTGATAAAGAAAAGGGCTATACAAAAACTACGGAACTTGCCGGTACGGCATATTTCTTATCGCCGGAGCAGGCTTTGGGCCGTCCGGTTGACCCGAGGGCAGATTTATATTCCGTAGGGGCAAGTCTATTTTATGTGCTTACGGGTAAATATCCGTTTACGGGCAAAAACTCTATGGATATTATCCAAAAACATATTAACGAACCTGTTCCGGATGTTTCTGCTTTTAGGAAGGGTATACCTGCATGGCTTTCTTTGGCTACAAGTAAACTAATGAGCAAAAAGCCGGAAGACAGATTCCAGAGCGCGGCTGATACATTAAATTTCTTCCAAAAACAGCGTGCCGATGACCAACTTAAACTTAACCAAGGCCTGAACATTAATGAAGAAGTCGGTTTAAAAGTGCGTGCTTCGGATATGAATTCTTCTCCTGTTGAAGAAAGGAAATATAATGCTAAACTGCGTGAGAGTATGCCGGCACAGATTTCAAAGAAAGCGGTAGCGGATATACCTGTTATTGCTTTAGGCGGTGATGAACTGAAAGCCGACCCTGTTCCTCCTAAACTCAACAGCCCTAAATTTGAGATGCAGAATATTGACGGCTCTAATGCGGAAGTTGCTAAATCTGCCAAAATTATGGAAGCGCGTAAAAAGGCTTATGCGGCTAAACAAAAGCCCGGGTATAGTTTTTCTGTCGCCAAAAGGAAGTTCCTTCTTAAAACTTTCTTATATACGATACTTGCTGGCGTAGGAGCATTTTTCTCAATGACTTTATTTTTAAAGTTAGGCCAAATTTGTTCTGTGTTTAACGAAGGCAATATTTCTTTATTATCTGCTTTTATAAAACCTTGGACAAGCGGACACTTTGCCGAAGGGCAGTTAATGATGGGTGCTATTTGTGCCGTTTTTGCTATCGGGGTGCTTGTCCTATATGCAGTTGACCTGCTTCAAAAAGCAGTACCTTTGGTATTGGTTATTGCACCGTTTGCTTATTGGTTCGGGTTTTACGGCGCAATAGAACCCGGTGCGGTTATTTCTTCTTTTTCCACCTATGGTTATTTGTTATTCCTTTCTTTGCTTTTCGGAGGGATAGCATTAAAAATAGATGATATGGAAGAATTACCTTTCTATTACAGAGTGGGCGGTTTGCTGTTGTTTATTTTGTCATTTTATACTTTTTGGCAGTTGGTAGCACCAGCCAATCCCGTAACTGGGGAGTTAACTGATAGCCTGTTTTATATTGTAGCGGGAATATGCGGTGCGACATGTGTGATGAGTTTCCTGCGTGATGGCTTTTTGTTTAGGGCTTTTACCATAATATTATTTTTCTTAGGGCTTAGCAGTATTTGGCTTTATGGGGCAAGCAGTAATGTTTACTCCTTGCATAAGGAGATTAATATTGCGTCGCAAGCATCTGATGTAAAACTTGCGCAGGCAGAGCAGACGCAGAATCAGGATAAAGAAAATCCATCTCCTGAAATATTAAGGGAAAACTTTATCAATACCTTGGCCCAAGTTAATATAGTTTCCGAACAGGAAACTGTAGAACAGTACGAATGGCTTTTTGCTCTTAAAGAGCCTTATGAAAAAATACGCTATACTTGGAAATCCGATAATATTCCGTTATTTATACTTTATATTCTTATGATGTATGCCATAGCAGTATTTATTATAGAAATGTTTGCTGCGGGGGAAAATAGATGGAATTTGATATAGAGTTGGCTTCATACAGTGATATAGGTAAAATAAGGGAAAAGAATGAGGACAGCGTAATAATCGCGCCGGAATTATGCCTCGGAGCGGTTGCCGACGGTATGGGCGGACATAACGCTGGGGAAGTTGCCAGCAGTATAGCCGTTTCAATTTTAAGGCAGACGCTTTCTGTGCCTGAAGATTTTGAGCCGCAGCTTGAGCCTATTGCACGCAAGTTATTGTATGCTTCCGGTCTTGCGAATATGCGTATATATACGCTTTCTTCTGAAAATTACAAAAGGCGCGGTATGGGTACAACATTAAGTGCTATTTATTTAGAGCCTAATGCCAGCGCCGCCGTACATATAGGCGACAGCAGAATTTACCGTTTACGCGAAGGTGTCTTAAAACAAATATCCAAAGACCATTCTTATGTGCAGGAACAGGTGTCCCGCGGTATTATCACAAAAGAAGAGGCCGAAAAATCAAGAATACAAAATATTCTTACAAAAGCCTTGGGGCTTAAACCGGATATGAAATGCGATATTATAAAACTTAAGCCTTGTCCGGGGGATGTCTATATGCTTTGTTCCGACGGCGTCAATAAAGGTATTAAAGAAAGTGAAATAGAACAAATCCTTAAAAAGCCTTTAAGTGCGGGTAAAATGTGCCACGAAATCGTCAAATTCTCATCTAAAAATGACGGTAAAGATAACACTTCGTGCGTAATCTTTAAAATGCTGCCCAAAAAGAATAAATCTATTTTTGGTAAAGTAGCGTCCCTGTTTAAAAAATAATTAGCAATCAAAGCAGGGGATTGACAAAAATAAAAAATAATGCTAAATTAGCAGTGTTGGGTTTAAAGTGCCAAAAAAGCACGGCCCGTAAAAGAAGTCATAAAATTTAATTTATTTGGAGGAATATCATAAATGGCAATCAAAATAAAACCGCTTGGGGATAGAGTAATCATCAGCCCTATTGAGCCCAAGGAAGTTGTTAAAGGCGGGATTATTATTCCCGATAGTGCAAAAGAAAAACCTATGCAGGGCAAAGTAGTTGCGGCAGGCCCTGGCGCTTTAAATAAAAAAGGGGAAAGGCTTCCTATGGATGTTAAGGAAGGTGATGTAGTACTTTACGGTAAATATTCCGGAACGGAAGTCAAATTAGATGATGAAAAATATATTATTATGCACCAGGAAGAAATCCTTGGTATTTTAGGCTAATTTAAAGGAGATGTAAACGGTATGGCAAAACAGATAATTTTTTCTGAAGATGCAAGAAGCAAAATGAAAGCAGGTATTGAAAAGGTCGCCAATGCGGTAAAAGTAACTTTAGGCCCTAAGGGCAGAAGCGTAGTATTGGAAAAGAAATTCGGTTCTCCGTTAATTATTGATGACGGCGTAACTATCGCAAAAGATATAGAACTTGAAGATAAATTTGAAAATATGGGTGCGCAGTTAATAAGGGAAGTCGCATCCAAAACCAATGATGTCGCTGGCGACGGTACAACCACAGCCACAGTTTTGGCAAATGCTCTTTTGGGCGAAGGTATTAAAAACATTACTGCCGGTGCAAATCCTACCTTGGTAAAGAAAGGTATTGAAAAGGCCGTAGAAGCCGTAAAAGAAGAACTCAAAAAAATGCAGAAGCCTGTCAAAACCAAACAGGAAAAAGCACAAATTGCAACAATTTCCGCCAATGATAAAGTCATCGGGGATTTAATTGCCGAGGCTATGGATAAAGTCGGTTTTGAAGGCGTAATTACGGTTGAAGAAGGCAAAACCGCATCTACTACTTTGGATGTTGTGGAAGGTATGCAGTTTGACAGGGGCTATATTTCCCCGTATTTTATTACCGATTCCGAAAGAATGGAATGTGTACTTGAAAACTGCGCCGTAATTATTACGGATAAAAAAGTATCTTCTATGAATGACCTTTTGCCTTTACTGCAAAAAATTGTTGAAGGCGGCAGGAATTTCCTTATCATCGCTGAAGATGTTGAAGGCGAAGCGCTTGCAACCTTGGTAGTAAACCGCTTGCGCGGCACGCTTAAAGGCTGTGCGGTAAAAGCCCCGGGCTTTGGCGACAGACGCAAAGAAATGCTTGAAGAT
>CADAXZ010000106.1 GCA_902791965.1 Candidatus Proelusimicrobium bovinum
CCAAGCCGTACTTTCTCAAAATAACATATAAAAGCAAATTGTATGATAGTAAACTATCAAGTTTATTATAGCAATTCTAAATATGCTATATATATATTTATGATAAAACAAAAAACTATAAAAAAATTTACAAGAATACTATACCTTATTAACAAATTAGACAGCGGCACAGTTAATTTGCTAAAAGAAGCCCAAAATTTAGGCTTTGCCCAACGCACTTTACAAAGAGATTTAGCCGAAATTGAAGCAATAGGCCTGCCTATAACATCTCCGGTAAAAGGATTATATAAATTTACCGAAGGTTTCAACTTACGCAAAATGCCGCTTTCCGCACGCGATAATGCCCTGCTGATGATTATGGCGCAAATATCAAAAGCCTTGGGCGCAGATTGGCTTGCAAGTTTTAACAAAATCAAAAACAATTCCGTAAGGCCGGATATAGAAAATGTCTATTTTATAAAAATGCCGATAATGAACAAATCCATAAATCCGGATATTTTACGCCAGATTGAACAGGCAATTTTAAAACATACATATTTGGATTTGTATTATGATTCCCAAACAAAAAAAGCGTGGAGCAGGCATCTTATGCCTTTAAAAATAGCCTTATTTGAAGGCTTTTGGTATCTTATTGCTTGGGCAGATTGGGGCGGATATATGAAGTTTTCCCTAAGCCGTATAATAAAAACCCAAACACATAAGGAAACTTTCAAGCCAAATACAGATTTGGAAAAACTGCTTTTAAAAACACCTAATATTTGGTTTGATGCAAAACAGGAAAGAGAAGTAAAACTTAAAGTGGAAAAACCGGCCGCCTGCTATTTTAAAGAAGTGGAATTCTTCCCTAACCAAAAAATAAAAGAAAATAAAGACGGCAGTATTTTAGTTTCCTGTAAAATAAGCAAATATATGGAAATTATACCGCAAATACAAAGGTGGATACCTTATATAACCGTAATAAGCCCCAAAGAATTAAAACAAAACATTAAGGCTTCTGTGCAAAGTTGGCTTAGTAAAATTTAAAAATAAGATTATAAAAGAAAAACCTGCGCATTTATATATTGCGGTAATGACGGTATAGAAAATAAAGGACAAATAATATAACAACAGAATATTCCAATACCGTTATTTTATATCCCCACATATTAAAAAGATAAATGTATAAAGAACTTCTTTGAAACATACGCGCAGCAATAACAAGGCACACACTTGCCGCAAGCCAAGGAGAAAAATAAGACCCGATATTAAAGGAAAAGATATTGCGCTTTGTATCTGCGCGGTAATATCCCTGCGGATAATGAACCTTATCTCCGCTTTCCCAAGAATGCGAAGCATTATAAATACGGCGGGACTTTTCGTCGCAAAGGCAAGAGTATGCTTCGTTCAAAAGTTGAAATTCTATGGTCTTTTGTGCTTTTATTTCTTCTCTTGCGCAGGCGAATTTATCGGGATGGCATTTTACAGCGCGCTTTTTGTATGCGGCTTTTATTTCCGCTTTAGTCGCATTTCTGCTGATACCTAAAATTTTATAGTAATCCTGTTGTGTTGCCATATCTTAAATTTTATTATAACTTTTTCTGTGGCAACAAACAGACTATAAATAATTTTTTACGCAAATAACTTTAAAACCCCTGCTCTCTGTCAGGGCTTTTATATACTAATGTACAAGATAAGATAAGTAATCAATCATTCTGTGCCAACGGTAAGGCGCAAATAAAAAAGTATATGTAAAAGATATACAAACAAATCCCCAATATACAAAAACAATACTGCTGTGCTTTTTAAAAAACAAACAACTTAAAATAATGCCTGCCGAGAGCAAACAACAAAACAATATAAAATATTCCATACTGCCTCCTGATATTAAATACAGATACAGTATAGCAACACTTTTTGACAACGGTATGTCGTATTATTTAAAGCGCAAAAATTATTTAATTTTGCGTTCTCTCATCTCGGATATTTTATTTATTTGCAGTTTATCTATCATTTTAGGGATAAACATCAAAACCGGTACTGTATGTTCTACATTATTTTTTGCTTTATATGTATATGTACCGGCATATACGGAACATTCATTTTTATCAGGCTGCAAAATCAAACCGTCAAAATAAGGTTCGCCCTGCTTTTGCGGAACTACAAAGAACCTTCCGCTGCTGCCGCAAGAGCCTTGTACTGATTTTACACAACCTTCCGCCAATACAAAATCCTCCAAGACCTGAAAGACTTCATAGGCAAAAAATTCGCTCTCACAATAAGGGTTTTGCTCAGAAAGTTCAAGCCCTAAAAACTTATCTATATCTTCAAAAGAATACCCCTGCTGCTGCCCCCATACTAAAGTAGTTATATCTGCAAGGGTAATAGGCCTTTTACTGAAAACGGATAACTCCTCAAAACTTTCGGATTCTAATAATTGCTTGCCTTGGATGCACCAATTCTTCTGTTCCTTGGATAATTGTCTGTTTTCATCTTCGCATAAAGAGGCCAAATTTTGGCTTCTTCTATGCAACTGTGTAAGTTCTCTGTTTGTTTGATAATCTAAAGAACTGCACCCCGTAAAACAAACTAAAATAAATAAAATCAACGACAGATATTTCATAATTATAACTCCTTTTGCTATTCTATCAAATTAAAATGACCTCTGTAAAAAATTAAATCTTTTTGTTATTATATGGATATGAAGAATATTTTAGCCATACTTTTATCATTTATGTTTCTCTGCGCCGTAGAGGTATCTGCGCAGAAATATCTTGATGTGCGCCAATACAATAACACCTATGAAATAAACATTTATAAGCAAGGAGATAAAACAGAAGCAAAATGCCAAGCCGTACGCTTGTCTAAAGAATGGTTTTTAACCGCTGCCCATTGTTTTATACCTGTATGTGATAACGCCTGCCAGATAACAGCAAAGATGGCTGATTCGCCGCAATACCAATTTGAAATGACTACACAGCACAGCGGGACTTCCCAAGCGGTATATTTACATCCAAAAGCAAAAGAAAACCAAATTTCCTATGATATTGCTTTGGTAAAATTTGACCCGCAAAAAACAATGTATAACTTTAAAGATAAAAAGAATTTTATTTTATTAACCAAACAAGATACTCTTTCAAAATTAAATCCAAGCCAAAAAACGGAATTTACCCAAGCAATAGACGGGGTTAACTTTCCTACAATACTTGAACTCAAGCCGGAATCACCAAAAATACTAAATAAGTCCCTGGCGGTTGCTTCCGTATGGGATTATAAGAAAGATATTTTAAGTTCGGAAGATTATGTGTTCTTTTCCCCTAAAAAACATATGCTTTATACAAGCAACTTCGGCATAAGGCAAGGTATATCCGGTTCAGGCGTTATGACAAGTACCGGCGAACTTGTAGGCATAGTTTCAGCGGTAGCACATACCCGCAGGACAATAACTGACGGTATTACAGCCCAAAGCAAAGATATAGATTTTTCAATGTTTTCCACCTTTGATGATTCGGTTCTGTCATTCTTAAAAAGCCATATTCCGGGTTTACCGGTAAGGAAATCACAATTTTCCGATTTCAGGGTAGTACCGGAAGAATATCAATCAATGGCAGAAAATATGGAGAATATATAATGAAACTATTATACTCTTTATTCTTAATGCTAATATTACCCGCAGCAATTTTTGCAGAGGTAAGTTTTGTAAGCGTTAATGACGAAGCCGCTTATAAAGAAGTTTCCGATTTCAGTAATACTTATGAAATAAATTTTAACCGCCACGGTGAAAATAATATAAACAAATGCCAGGCAGTACGCCTGCAGGAATATTGGTTTTTAACTGCCGCGCATTGTGTTGAAAATGCCTGCCGTGATAACTGCAGTTTTCAGGCAAGGCTCATAGTAGGCCCTAATTATGAGGCCGATATGACTATAACCCATACCCCCAAATCACCAAAAATTTATAAACATTCTAAAGCAAAAATAGATAAGATGTCATCATCTTATGATTTGGCCTTACTGCACTTTAAGCCTTCCCCTTTATTATAAAGCCGTAAAAGGAACTAATATTCCAAGCCTTTTGGTAATGGACAGCGACAGCGGTAAAATTTTGGACAGGGAAATTTCGGTAATTTCCATTTGGGACGGTAAAAAGAATGTTATGAATAACAATCAACCTGTAATATATTCCCCTGCAAACAAATTACTTTTTACAAATAATTTCGGCATACAAAAAGGGATTTCTGGTTCAGGCGTTATGACTAATACCGGCGAATTAGTAGGCATAGTTTCCGCATTAGATAACATTTCCGCCTTTAACCACAAAACAAAAAAATACGAGAATATACACCTCGTTTACTTTAGCGCATTTGATAAAGATGCCCTTAATTTTATACAGGAACATGTGGGCGGAGTTTCTTATATAGAAGCAACAGCGGAAGATTATAAAAACTTAAATAAAGACCAAAAAGATTTTTTAAAAGCCATTGATACCATGCATTCAATGAGAAAATAATTTTTTGCTTAAAGCCTTATAATTACCGTCGGTAGCCATAAAAGAAAGCAAAGTACCTTGCTTTACTTCTTCCCTTTTCATAATAAGCATACGGGAGTAAATATCTTTTAAAAGATACTGCTTTTCAAAAGGGATTAAAACTGTGCGCTTTTTCCATTTACGCTCTATTATTTCTTCCACTCTTTCAAATAAATCTTTAAAGCCTTCCCCATTTTTTGATGAAATAAATACCGCAGCGGGAAAGCGGTTTTTTAAAGCCTTAATTTTTATTTCGCTTACTGCATCGCATTTGTTAAAAACGGTTAATACATCACCGCCTTCAGGATTAATCTCATTAAGTATGCCCATAACAGTTGCGCTGTGAGCTTGGATGTCATCTGAAGAAGCATCTAAAATATGCAGTACCAAATCAGCAAATTTTGTTTCTTCTAAAGTGGCGCGGAAAGCAGATACCAAACTATGCGGAAGTTTTTGTATAAAACCGACGGTATCTGTAAACAAAACTGTTATTCCGCTCGGGAAATGTACCCTGCGGGTGGTAGGGTCAAGCGTAGCAAAAAGTTTATCATCCGCATAGGCTGATTGACGCTTTGTTAAAGCATTTAAAAGTGTGCTTTTGCCGGCATTGGTATATCCGGCCAAAGCAACTTGCGGAACAGGCACACCGGCCCTTTGGCTGCGCCTTACCATACGCTCGCGCTGTACGGCTGAAATATCTTCTTGCAAGGCGGATATTTTCTTTCTGATTTTGCGCCTGTCGTATTCAAGTTTTCTTTCCCCCGGGCCGCGCATACCTATACCGCCTTTTTGCTGCATCATAGCCGCACCGCGGCCGCTTAATCTCGGTAAGATATAGTTAAGTTGTGCAAGTTCTACCTGAAGGCGGCCTTCTTTAGTGCGGGCGCGCTGTGCAAAAATATCTAAAATAAGGCGCGTTCTGTCTATTATTTTTGCAGGGATATATTCTTCCAGATTTTTCTGCTGAGCTGGCGTAATATCATCATTATCACTCTGATTATTCTTCTGGTAGTTACCATGGAGCAGTTGATTTTGGT
>CADAXZ010000107.1 GCA_902791965.1 Candidatus Proelusimicrobium bovinum
CTTTACCTTAAAAGACGGCAACGGTAAAATAATATCATCACACCCTGCTTTGAATTTGATGTACCGCCCCAACCGCTATATGAGCGGACGCTGTTTAAGGCAATGGATAAGTGTAAGTCTGGAACTTACGGGCAACGCTTATGTGCTTAAAGATTCCGTAAAACACGACGGAACTCCCGCGGAACTTTTCCCCCTGTTAAGCCAACTTGTAGAAATTATACCCGGTAAAAATTCCCAAAAGCCGGTACAAGGCTATAAATACCGCGCAGGAAGCCAAACCGCCTACTATAAAGCGGAAGAAGTCATACATTTTAAATATTTTAATCCGTTTGATTTCTTTTACGGTCTTTCCCCGATAGCCGCCGCCAGAAAAGCCGTTGAAACCCTTGATAAAGCAGAAAGTTTTAACCGCGCTTTTTTTGATAATTCCGGTACACTTTCAGGAATTTTGCAAACGGAAGGCCGGCTTGATGATGCCGCAAGGGCAAGAATAATGAAGGCTTGGAGCGATAAATACCAAGGCCACTCAAAAGCACACAAAGTAGCCCTGCTTGAAGGCGGGCTTAAATGGCAAAATATTTCCTTAAGCCAAAGGGATATGGATTTTATTTCCGGTATGAAGTTAAACCGCGAAACTATACTTTCAGTTTTTCATGTGCCGCCGGCACTTGTTGGCTTGTTTGAACACGCCCCGCAATTTAACACAAAAGAACAGCAGCGTATTTTCTGGCAGACTTGTATTCTGCCCAAGCAAACACTTATCTTGGAAACTCTAACGGAATTTTTGCTGCCTGATTTTGACACTTCAGGCACGCTTTATTTTGATAAAGATATTTCAGGTGTATCCTGCCTTAAAGAAGATATGCTTGAACTTGCCCAAGCCGCCAGAATATACCACGAAATCGGATATGCCAAAACAGAAATAGCGCAAGCCTTAAATTTGCCTTTCGGCACTAAACAAAGAGGTAAAAATGAATCAAATAAAAATTAAAGGAAGCATTAAAAGCCCCGCTTTTAAAATAACTGCATTACAGCAAAGCGCAGTAAAAGAAGAAAACGGCCTTGTCTTTATAGAAGGTTATGCAAACACAAAAAACTCCGCCGACAGATACGGCGATATTCCCTGCCCGCTTTACGGTAAAAGAAACTATGTTTACGAACTTAAGGAATTTAAAAAAAATCCCGTACTTTTAGTGGACCATATCAACCGCCTTGACCATTTGGCAGGATCGGTTACGGAAATAAGAGAAGATGAAAAAGGACTTTATTTTAAGGCTTTATTTTCTTCTTCCTCGCACCCTGTTATTGCCCACGCAAGGCAACTTTACCGCGAAGGACACGCTAAAGGCATAAGCATAGCGGGAAGATTCCACTACGAAAACCCCTCAAATCCCAATATGCTCACTCTGGCAGAAATTTATGAAATCAGCCTTGTAGCAATACCGGCAGACCCAAACAGCCTTGCATCGGTAAGTAAACAAAGCGATAAACAAACACAAAAAGAAAAAGAAATCAAACAACAAATTGATTTATGGCTTGAAGAACTGAAAAAATAATACTGCCAAATATACGGCCCCTGTATTTACGGGGGCCGTATTAAATAATATAAAAAAATTTGCTATTTTAAATTATTTCGCCTATAATATTTATAGATATTAGTTATTTTGTAAATATCTAATTTAATTTACGGGGTTTTTATGAAAAGTTTTATTTATATTTTATCCTTTATTTTATTAAGCACTGTTTTTGCCCCTGCTCTTAAAGCACAGACAATAGAGCAAATATCATATGTTCCTGTAAAAACAGGGCTTTATACCAATCTGATAGTTAAGAAAAAGACAAAAATCGGAGGAAGTCTTACTGTTACAAACACTTTAACTTCAAATGCAAATATGCTTACTATTAATGCGAATAATATTCAACTTGCATCCGCGATGACTTTTTCCGTCTCAAATAATATCTTCCTCAAAGGCAATCAGGCTACAATAGGAACTTTAACGGTAACCGATAACAGCAATTTAGTAATCACATCCCCTTCCGTAAAAATAGGCACGCTTTCTAATGCGATGTCCGTTAATGCAAATACGCTTAATGTTAATACAAGAGGGGCTATTAGTAAAATATATATAGACGGCTTGGAATTACCACAGCCCAGCGACTGCGTTTACCAATGGATGAATGTACAAGCATCCAACGGCGGCGGACAATATAAAGTTTTAGCATGCAAATAAGCAATATAAATTTAATTTAACCGGCGGCGAAACCGCCGGTTTTTTATTTTACCGCTAAATGTGTTATATTAAATATATAAACATTTTGATAAATCCCGTTAATTTGGTAAAATATAATCATAGTATTCAGTATAGTGAGGTTATTATGCCAAAAACTAAAAAACAAGCCGCAGTATCAAAAGCAGTACCGGCAGTAAAAGATTCTCCGGCTTTATCAGAAGTAAAACAGATTTATAAATTTATGCAAGATAATAATTTGGGCACGATTGATTACGAGCAAGGCGGCACACATGTAAGATTAGTCCGTATGCCTCCGGCCCAAGTTGCCGTGCCTGTGGCGGCAGGCGCATCGGGTGAAGCAGGCAACGAGCAATCTGCCCCCAAACCGCAATATTCCCAAACTATAAAATCCCCTTTAATGGGTATTTTCTTCAGAGGTTCTTCCCCTTCCGCGCCGCCTTTTGTAAAAGAAGGCGAACAAGTTAAGGCAGGCACTCCTATTTGCCTGATAGAAGCAATGAAGGTATTTAACGAAGTTAAAGCCTCCAATGATTGTATAATCAAAAAAGTTTTGGTTGAAAACGGCCAGCCGGTCAAACCGGGGGATTTGCTTTTCGCCATAGAAAAGATTTAACAGGCGGTGTATTTTTATGCCTTTTAAAGAAAATATTGATAATGTTGCCGCACGCATATACGACTTTATTAAAGACAAGCCGGAAACGACTTCTTGGCAGATTAAGTTAGCACTTAATATTTCAAGTTCTGTAATGTTCTTGGCTTTAGGCGTACTTATGCAAAACGGCAAAATAACTGTGGACCCTGACGGTATAAATTACAAAATAGCCAAAATTCCGCAGCAATAGAGGCGGTTGTGGCTTACAGGACTATCCATAAAAAATCTAAAGCAAAAAAAAATATCCAGCCGCAGGCTCAAGGTTTGGGCCTTATAGCGGTGTGGGTATTCTTTTTTGCTTTCTGTATGTGGCTTACATGGGTATTATGGATAGGAATACAAAACGGCCCTACGGGTAAAGCCGTACACGATTCTCTTTTTAATGTATTCGGGCAAATTTCCCTTTTAATCCCGCTGTTTTTGATGTATTGGCTTGCCAGAACTTTAAAAAGTAAAAAAATATCTGTATTTACTTCTCTTGCGGGCTTCCTTTTTACTTTTGCCGGCCTTTGCGGTTTAATGGCTTTCGCGCACAGTATTTTCTCCCAAAGCACGCTTTCCGGCGGGGTTTTCGGTAAGTATTTCTTTGATTTTATAACTTCAATAGCAGGTAAAGCAGGTGCGTTTATATTCTCATTTGCTTTTATTTTTATAGGCCTTCATATTCTTTTTGCTATTCCTTGGCTTGCTACTTTAAGAAAGACAGGCGAACTTTTGCAGAATGATTTTAATTCTTGGTTGCAAGCCCGTGCGGATTTTAAGAAAGAGGTAGAACAAGCAAAAGAGGAAGAAAAGCAAGAAAGAAACAAACCAAGAAGGGTAGTATCTGAAGATAAAACAGAAGAAAATACAAAGCATAATGAAGAAGAATCTAAAGAAGAAAAAAAAAAATCTCTGCCTAAAATCAGCCGCCCCGTAGCGGAAATGATAACTATGCCACCGCGCCCTGCAAACCCGCACCCGCCTATGCAGGATAAACAGGACAACGGCGAAGAACAAAAAACTAAAAGGAAACCGGAAGATTTTATTTTGCCGCCT
>CADAXZ010000108.1 GCA_902791965.1 Candidatus Proelusimicrobium bovinum
TTTCATGGGCGGTGTTTATCATAGAAATTACATTTCTTCCGGAAAGAGTACTCTCATAAATAAAAGATTTATCTCTTTTAAACATATCATCAATCATTCTGAGCGTTTCATAGCCGGCTTCCCTGGGGGCCATATTGTTTTGTTCCGCTATTATATCCTGATTTAAGAACGGCAATCCGCTTTTGGCAAAGAACTTGTTATAAAAATGGGATTTACCGCTTGCGTTCGGTCCGCCTAAAATATACAGTATTTTCTTAGGTGAGCCTTCATTATTTTCCGGCATTATATTGACATATGGCTGCGAAATGAAATAAGTTTTTAAATCATTAAGGGATTTAATAATAAGGTTTGAATAAGCCGGCACTAAACTTTCAAAGTAATATGCCTTATTGTCTATGCCGTACCAACTGCCGTTGGTGATGCTTTCAATATGGATATGCGGATCGCCGGGTTTTGATTCGTGTTTGCCGTAGCGGATTCTTTTTGTGTAATCTTTGTTATATACATGAAGTTCGCCCTCATCATTTACATAGGTATGTGCCTGCCCGGGTTTTACGCCTATCATATCTTCAGCCCAAGCGATAAGATTATCAAATACTTCCTGCGGCTGTATAGTTCCTTTATATGCTAAAGGAATATTATTTTTATGCATCCATTCGGCAATTACTTGTGATATATCTTTAATTTGTGTTTCTACGGAAATGCCTATTTGTTCGGCCGTTAAATTATCGCCTATATTTCCCCATTCTTGCGACTTTGTGTTTATAAAACAGCCTTTTACGCCTTTTTTATCATACCCGGGGTGGCTTTGGTCAAAGTTGTTTATATCAATATTTGCCTGCATTAAGACCGGCAACAGAGAGGCTACTTTTTCTTCTGATGCGTTATCAACAAAGTTTTTAAATTCGGCTTTAAACCTTGTGGTTTCAAAGAAGTTAGCCGCAACGGCTAAAGCAAATGCTTTAGTATCCATATCCTTAACGGACGGCGCTTGCCCCTGCTGGAATTTTTTGGGGGAAACAGGATCTATTACAAAATATACTTTTTGGTCTTTGGCTTTTTGTGTTCCTGTAATTAAATCAATATAACTGTCAAAGAGCCTTATTGCGCTTGCATAATATTGGATATTTTCATCTAATTTGGCATTATCCTTTTTGCTCCTGTCATTTTTTGAGGCAAGTATTGCTATTTCATCAAGTTTATTTTTCCCTTGTGCATAATCACCCGTAAGTAATTGTGATAAATAAATAAAGGAAGGCGTAGTTATATAAGGGGCAATTTGCAATAGTTGTAATTGGCGTGATGAATATTCAACATTATTTATTATGTTTGCATCTGCATTGCTTAGTGCGGCATTTTCTATAATCTTTATATTGCCTAATGCTCCGGCTTGGGTTGTCCTGTTCGTAAAATCTTTTAATAACCCGTCTGCTAATTTATCGGTAAATAAATCTGCTTTTTTGTTTACTTTTTGTTCAACAACGGGTATTGCCGGCTCTTTTAACGGAATATCTGATTGTGTCGCCGCAGCAACATTACCGCCGGTTAAAACTAACGGGAATATTAAATTTTTGGCAATTGCAGGGTTATAAGATGCTACGAAACCTCCTGCTTGCCCCGCAAACAAGGAAAACGGTTTAGATTCTTCGGCATAAGTTTTCAATGTTCCGTAAACCGTAGCGGCTAAATCTTGTGCTTTGACAAATGTAAAGTTGAGCAGATGCCCATTGAATACATTGCCGCCCGGTAAAGGTATAGTCTTATAGGCTTGCAGCATTTTAGGGTCAACTGCACTTACGGGATTAAGATTTATTTTTACAGGCTTTAAGGAGTTGGCAGTTCTAAGCGGTGCAAAGGCAGAAGATATAGCATTTGGCGATGACATTACAAGTTCCGTAGCCGGTACAACTCTTTCCATAGCCGTTAAAGATGCAGGGTTTACTGTTGCTAAATTATAATTAAAAAGCAATGTAGTACCTAAAACAGTGGCTTTATTGTTTACAAATTTAAGCCCTTTGGAAAGCCAAGGCATATTATGTCTATCTAACCAGTCATAAGTTTTATAAGCCCAATTTGTTTTATTGGAAGTAAAAAATCTTAAACCGTCTGTGGCAGGCGGAGTATAAGTTGTATTAAGGCCGAAGGCCTCGGCTATGGTAGTGCCTTTACCGGTTTCCATAGCGGTAATAGGCAAATCGTTAATAGTGGGTATATAAGGCTTATTCCAAAAATTCTTTACAGGATTAAAGAAATGTTTGTTAAAGAAACCTAAATCTTTATAATTGCGTGTTGCCGTATTAAGTGCTGATAGACTTGAGTTATAAGTATTAAAACTTTCCTGAAAGGCAAGTTCTCCTGCGGTAAATTGTGGGGCAACAGGTGCAGGGCCGACACCTCTGTAGTTGCGCACTTTATCTAAATAGGAAGTTGCTTTTGTGTTATAACCTTCCCCGTAAAGACGGTAGTTTAATCTGTAATCCGTTTGTGCCTGATAGGCATTTAATCTGGCTTGGTCCAGATCTGCACGGGCAACTTCCCGTGCGGTAGGTGAAGTGGATTGCGTTACGGCTTGGCTTGATTTTTGTGCTCTTTTGTTAAGCGTTGTAATATGTTTGGCATCCAAATCGCTTTGCAGTTTTCTCATTTCGCGTATATCTACTGTGCCGCCTAATTTTAGTGTTATCTTGTTTCTGAATCTCATTAAACTGCGTTTTGCGCTTATATAACTGCTCATCTTGGCATAATTGGCGCGGATATATGCTATTCTTCGTGTGCCGGAAGATAACCTTCCCGCTTTGATTGCCGTATAAGTTGCACGCCCTAAACCTATTGTTTTTACACTTATTTTAACAAGGCCGACAGTACCCCAAACCGCAAGGGCTACATCTGCTGATACGGCTACTCTTTGTATAAAATCTAAATTTTTCTTAAAATCCGTATTTTGTTCGTATTTTTGTTTGGTCGTTATGGCGTTGTTATTAAGCCTGTTTTGTATTGAAGGTAACTGACCGGCAAGAGTACGGTCTAAATCATATTCCTGTGTGGCAGTTATATCTTTTAGAGATAAATTCGCAAGTTCCACAGCATAATTTATGCGTTTGGTTTTATCTTTAAATCCGTTGGGGCTTATAATAGCAGCCGCCATAAAAGGCTTTATGGAATTTTTTACAGTTTTATTTTCGCCGTATTTCCTTAAAATGTTTAACGATGGCTGTGTATTATCTTTGGAAAGCATAATTGCAATATCTTCAAAAGCGTTTTTATAAGCATAATTTGTAGTATATTGGGCCTTGTGGGAATATTGACCTAAATAACCGTCCGAATTGCGGTATAAATTATTATATTCCGTAGGGGATATAATTTTTAGTTTTGTTATCATAGAAGTTTTATTGTTAGTTAGTACTGCCTCTTTTGCTGGCGACCGTTATAATTTCAATAGCGGTTGGCTGGTGAAGGTTGGCGATGCCCCTGAAGCCTCCGGTACCCATTACGATGATACCGGATGGAAGCAAGTTACGTTGCCTTACTCATTCAATCAGACTGAGGCTTACGGGAAGCATATCGCAGAACTGACTGACACAGTAGCATGGTATCGCAAGCACTTTGTCTTGCCAGAGAATATGCGCAATGCGAAGAAATTCTTCATAGAGTTTGAAGGCGTTCGCTTTGGCGCCCGCTGCTTCCTTAATGGCAAGGAACTCGGCTGGGGCGAGAATGGCGTTATGGCCTTTGGGTTCGACCTTACGCCATATATAAAAAGGAGTGGTGAGAATATCCTCTCCGTCTATATTGACAATGACTGGCGCTATAAGGAGCATGTCAACACCTGGAGCGAGAAGTCGCAGAAGGAAACCCGCAGCGGTTTCCAGTGGAACGACAAGAATTTCTTCTGCAACTATGGTGGCATCAACAAGAATGTGTGGCTGCATGTGATGCAGAG
>CADAXZ010000109.1 GCA_902791965.1 Candidatus Proelusimicrobium bovinum
ATCCCAATCTGCCTGATGCCCATATAGGGGCGGCTTCTATGCTTTTGGAACAAGGCAAAACGGCACAGGCTGCCAAAGAAATAGATGCCGCTTTAAAATTAAATCCTAATATACCTTCCGCATACAGGATGAGGGGCGCACAAAGTTTGCAGGAAGGCAATCCTCAAAAAGCGGTGGAAGATTTTACAAAAGCCATTGACCTTGACGACAGTGATCCGGCAAGTTATCTTTCGCGCGGACTCGGTTATGCACAGCAGGGCGGATTTGATAAAGCGGGAGAAGATTTTGAAAGGGCTGCGGCTTTAGCATCACAGCAAGGCAACCAAAATCTTTTAGGCGAAATTTCCAAATACCAACAAGCGCTGCAAGAAGCCCAAAACCAAGCCGCACAGGGAAACGGACAACGCGCGCGGTAATTCTGTCTTTTTAAAATCGGCTTTATAGGCCGGATATAAAAAGATAAAATATATAAAATGATTGACGAACTATTTTGTAAGTTTTCAGCATCAAGAACTCCGTGCAGGGAAGATTTCCCCGCAGGAAAAATGTTTATTCTGCTTCAAGACCCTTTCGGCTTATGGTGCAGTTTTCATATTTCTAAATCATTAGCGGTTGACGAACCTAATATTTACGAAAATTTGCGCGGTAAAACAGATAAAAGCAACCGTGATAATTGGATTTACTCCCATTGCGGCAAAGTTGCTGTTATAAGCGGCTGCGACGAAAGCGAGAAATTCAAAAACACTTTAACGGCTATGTCGCGCGGAGATGACGGGATTATCGGCGCGGTGCTTTGGGATTTGCGGGAGAAAAACGGTATTTACGGCAGCGTTAATCTTCTTTTTAAAGTAAACGAAGGCAAAAGTATATTCGGGGATTATCACTATAAAATAGTGCAGCTTAAAAGAGCGGGGGAACTTAAAGAGCATTATGTTATGCAAACCGCTATTATGAATAAAATTCTTTGTGATATACAAGGCTATAACCAAACCCAAGCCCTTTTTATATTAAAAAATACACAAAAAGATTTGGATTGCAGTAAAAATATCGGCCGCGCTTTGGAATATGTCAGACAATGGCATCAAATAAGGGAAAAAACACTTTTGCCGGAAGCCAAAAAACCGCCTAAGGCCGCTTTGCCGCCTTGGCGTATTTATGCCAATAAATATGTGTTTGAAAAGAAAGATTTAGTGCTTTTTGCGCATTTAAACAGTTCTATGAGGGCAGTTTTAAAAGAGCATAACCTTAATACTTACGAAGATGTTTATAATGCCGGTTTGGAAAAAATCAAACAAATTTTAAAAGAGCCTTTGGCAGATGAGCGTTTAGCCGTTGAAACTTATGCCCACGCAGTAGCCTATCATAAAAATGCGGCAGTTATGCGCGATAAATCTTTTTGGCCGCCAGTTGCAAAAAAACGCAACCTTTATTTTGATTTTGAAGCGACGGAAACTTTTACCGCAGACAGTATTTCCTTTGTTTATCTTATAGGTATTTGGGATAAAGAAAAAGATAAATTTGTTTATTTTGTAGCCAAAAACGAAGCGGAAGAAGAAATAATATTTAAACAATTTGCCGATTATTTGGGCACAGAAGAAAGCGCCTCGCTTTACCATTGGACGGAATACGAGGTAAAAAAGATGCGCTCTTTATGTGAAAAATACCCCAAAATTAAACCTGATTTGGAAAAACTTATTTCGCATTGCGTAGATTTGAAAATAGTAGTGGAAAAATCTTTTTATCTGCCTGCACCGAGCCTTTCATTAAAAGCGGCTGCACCTGCTTTCGGTTTTAAATGGCGTCAGGATGATTGCGGCGCAATGGACAGTATGGTTTATTTTACAAACTGGCTTAAGACAGGTGATAAAGCGCAGTTAGATAAAGTTTTAATGTATAATGAAGATGATTGCAAAGCAATGCTTTTTGTTGAAGATTACCTTAACACACATGAGGCTTTAACTTTATGAAAAACCGTTATAAAGTTCTTATTTCTGCCGTAATGCAGGCTGCGGCTTTGGCAAAAAAACATATCGGCAAAGTTAAATACGAACTTAAAGGAAAAAGTAATTTGGTAACACAGGCCGATATTGCATGCCAAAAAAAGATTATAAGTATGATTTCAAAAGAATTTCCCGATGACGGTTTTTTGGCGGAAGAAACTCAGGCCGGTATCAAAACAAAAGGGCAGTATATTTGGGTAATAGACCCTATTGACGGTACTACCAATTATGCCCATACCTTTGCGCATAGTGCTGTTTGCGTTGCTTTAACAAAGAACGGAAAACCTGTTATGGGCGCGGTAGCAGATATTTTTAAAGGGGAAATTTTTACTGCCGTTAAGGGGAAAGGGGCAAAATTAAACGGTAAAAAGATAAAAGTTTCCAAAACCGCAAAACTGCAAGACAGCCTTTTAATAACGGGCTTTCCTTACGAAAGAGCCCCTATTAAAAAAATACATATCCCTATTTTTACAGATTTTATTTATAACTGCCATGATGTGCGCCGCACAGGCTCTGCCGCTTTGGATTGTTGCTGGATAGCCTGCGGCCGTGCCGACGGCTATTGGGAATTTTCCTTAAATCCGTGGGATTGCTGTGCAGGTGCTTTGATAGTCAAAGAAGCCGGCGGTAAAATTACGGATTTTGAAGGGAAGCCTTTTGGCAGGCTTAAAGATTACGGCAAAACTTTACTTGCAAGCAACGGTAAAATCCATAATGAAATGCTTGGAATAATTGATAAAACTTTGGGGGCATTATGAAAATTTCAAAAGTGAACCAGTACAGCGTGTTTTTAATCAACGAGCCGGGTTCTTTGGCAAAATTTGCCAATATGCTCTTTGGCGCGGGTTTTGATATTTGCGGTTTATCTTCTGATGTTAAATATGAAGCCGCCGTAGTAAAATTTGTATTAAGCGGCATTGAACACGAAAGCCACGAGGTATTAAACCTTATGACGCGCGGCGGCTATACTGCCGTACGCACAGAGGCTTTAAGCGTGGAAGTCGAAAGCCGCCCCGGCATTATGGCGGATTTAGGTGTTGTTTTAAGCCGCAGCGGTATAAATATAACTACGATATTCGGCAGTGCTTTTAAAGGATTGCCCAGCCGTATCTTTATTGTTGTGGATGATATAGATAAGGCCATAAAAGTTTTAAATAAGGAATTTGATTCTAAAAAAATTTCTAACTGATAAAAAAATATGGTAAGATAACACTATGCCTACAATATTGATTATAAGTTTATTCGGCTTTTTTGTATGTCTTGTGCTTTTATTTTATTTTATTGCAAAGTACCGTTCTTACGGGCCGAAAGAACAGGAAATGGATTTAGACCTTTTAGATGAGGTATCTTCTGCCGCAAGCGTTGCCGCGCAGGATGCAAGAAGGATTTTCGGCAAAGGCGGTGCTGTCAGCGCCAGGGAAGCGGCCGAAATTAAGGAAAAACTTAAAGAACTTCACTATAAGATAGAAGAAGTTAAATTGGCGGAAGAAAAGCGCAATTTAGCACTTTCAAAAGCAATAAGCAAGATAGAACAGCGCATAAACACCTTTGAAGATGAATATGTTAACAAACTTCAGCCTACATTGTTTAATCTTATAAAAGAATTGGAAAATATGGAACATTCCAAAATCGGAGAATAAACAATTTTAAAAGATATAAAGCCCCGTACTTTTTGGTACGGGGCTTTTAAATTTTATTTACGGATATATTTTTACCGCTATGCTTTATTTTGATTTTTAGTAATTTGGCTTAAAATTTATTTTTAATAATAAATTTTAAACAAGAACTACCATTTTTTAGCAAGTTCTTCTAATTTCTTTTTGGCTTCTGCCTTTTGTAGCGGAGGCAGCAAATCAATAAAAACTTTTCCGTAAAGATGGTCAATTTCATGCTGCATTATTATAGCCAAAAAACCTTCAG
>CADAXZ010000110.1 GCA_902791965.1 Candidatus Proelusimicrobium bovinum
AGTTCTTCTTCTATAATTTCGCACATAGTTTTAAAGGTTTTATCTTCCAAACCTTTAGATGCGCTTATTACGGGCAATACTTTGCCGTTAAGTACGGGTTTTATTTTTGCGCAGAAAGACCTTACAGCCTTTGAAGATATTACAAAAACTAACATATCTGCATTTTTTACTGCCGAAACTTCATCTCCGGTAATGGTTATATCATTATGGAATTTGAAATTAGGGATATTGGGGTGATGTCTGCCGCTTGCGATAATGGCATCAAGTAAAGTTTTGGAATATTCCCAAACTGTAACTTTAAAACCGCAATTTGCTATATGCTGGGCTATTACGCTGCCCCATACTCCTGCGCCTAAAACAGTAACATTATTTATTTGCATTTTTCTTTGCTCCGTCTTCAAAAGCAAGTTCGCTCTTGTTAAGCATACGCTTTATATTTGGTATATGTTTATAAATTACTATTGCGCCGACTATTGTGCATACAATACTGTAAGAGCGCGGCGCACCGCCGATAAAATAACTTGTTGCCGGCAATACTACTGCGGCTAAAATAGAGCCGGGTGATATTCTGCCCGTTTTCCATACGACTACGGCAAAAGATGCAAAAGCGATAAGCGTAGGGATAGGCAGCAAAGCCCCGAACACCCCTGCGGAAGTGGCAACGCCTTTGCCGCCGCGGAATTTAAGATAAACCGTCCACATATGTCCGCATATAGCCACGAATCCGCAAATAAGCGGTATATAAGACGAAGAAGAAAAATACTTTGCAATCAAGACGGCTAAAGCGCCTTTAAGCGCATCGCATAAAAAAGTACTTATACCGGCCCATTTGCCGACTGTTCTGTAAACATTGGCTGCGCCCGGGTTTCCGGAACCGTAGTTCCTGATGTCAAATCCTTTAAGTTTTTTTGTTATCAGATAACCGGAAGGAATGCCGCCTATGAGATAACTTAACAGTATAAGAATAATATTCATTATCATATAATTATTATATTAAATTTTTAGGATTACAAGTTTTTTGTATTAAAGCGCAGGCGCTCAAAGATACAAAAAAACGCCCGCTTTTATGCGGGCGTTTCAATAAAGTTAAGTAATTTTATTTAACTTTTACTTTAAAGCCGTTGCTGTGGGCTGTTATTTCCGGCATAAACATACTCTGTAAAATGGCCGCACCGTTTGCAAACTGTCCTGCTGCTGTAGGGCGCAGAGTATAATTAAGTTCATAAGTACCTTTAGGCAAATACGGTATGAAGAAATTAGTTACATTGTCTTGTAATTCTTCATAGCGGTATAATTGCTGGTATTTCCAACCGGAAAGCAGTGCATCTGTTTCAAAAGCGGCAGGTTTAGGATCGCTGATTACTACGAAGTCGAATGCCGCATCTGACTGGACAGTTAAACGCACTTGTATTTCGTCGCCGGGGTTAATCGTATCATTATCTTTAAGCAATATGGCTTTACCTTCTCTTATCAGGTAATAATCCTTATCAATAGTGATAAGCCCGTTGCGGGAAGAGGCCTGCGGTGTATCGGTTGTAAATAAAGCGGTTATGGTAGCATAATCTTCAATATCCATTAAGTCTTCTTCATTGGTAAATACTGCTTTGTTGATAGAAGCATTTAATGCATTTTCCGTAATTTCGCTGTCATAAGCGCTTAAGGTAAGATTGGAATCCAATGCGAAAGGTTTAACGCGTATTTTATACATTTTTTCTTTTTCGCTGTAAGGCAAGTTCCAATCTGTTGTAAATACTTTTTCTACCTGCATAGAAGAATCCCTAAGCATAACTTCCAGCAAAGCATAAACGGCTTTTGCGGCACTTTGAGGATTGCCCCACGCTTGGGATTTTTCATTGAAGATTAACCATTTTACCAAGCCTTCAATACGCTCATCATTAGGGTTAATTTGATAGGTGGCTTTAAGGGCTGTAGCGTGGAGATTAACATCATCTTCAAACCATTGCCATGAGCGGTCCTCAAAACTCCAGGAAATGCCCGAAACTTCCGAAATGTTTGCAAGGTCAAACATCCTTTTGATTTGCAGTTGTGCGGCATCGTCTTGCCCTAAGTTTTTGTAAACCATAGCGGCATAGGCATAGTTAACAGGTGTTTGCTGGGGTGTTATTTCAAATTCGCGCATAGTATTCTGTGCGATTTGATAAGTCTTTTCATTCCATTCTTTCGGGAAAGATGTGTATATATAAGCCCTGTAAACATTTGTACTTTCCTCGGAAAGTTCGTCAGTAAGATAGTTTAATGCTTCTTTAACTGCATTTTCGTCAATTTGTACGCCGTATCTGCGTGCCTGGGCGAAACTTTCAAGTACATTTAAAGTTACTAAAATACTGCTCTTTCCGCCTTTTACCCAAGCATAGCCGCCGTCCTCATTTTGGAAGGCTGCCAAATCCTTTTCTGCCTGCTGTTTATGTTTGGCTACTAAATTGGCATCAAATAGGTTTATAATATCTTGTTTATTATTATAACCTTTTGAAAGCATATACCACGGGCTTTGTGCAATATTGTTGATAAGCAGTTTTTCGTTAAGGTTCCAAGCGGGCGCAACAGAATCCCTTGCAGGAAGTTGTGCCGCTATTTCTTTCATTTTAGGATAAGAATTATATATCTTATCAAATATTGCCAAAGGCAGATAAGAATCAGCAACATAAGTTGCCATAGTATTGCTTGCTTTTACAAGCAAAGGCATAGCATTTACTATCGGCATTAACAAAGAAGGGGAAACAGTTAAATGTACCGCTTCAAGTTCCGCACCTTTGCTGATTCCTCTAAGGTCTATTTTGTTAGGGCCTTTCTTTAAAGCAACTGTTGTGCTTGCAGTAAGTTGCTGTTTGCTGGGCAGCAACGGAACTGTTTTTATTTCACCGTCATTTGCCACGCCGCTTTTTGCCGAAGCAGAGAACATAATATAAGAGCCTTCTTGCGGGGCTTTAAAGTTCCACTTGACGGCATTTTGGCTTTGAGGTGCTATTGTTATTGATGTGGAAGGATATTCTTTAGTGCGGCAATCATCGCTGTCATCTTCACAATCATAACTGGCCGTAAGTTTTACCTGTGTGGTAAGGGGCTTATCGGTTGTATTGCTTACTAAGGCCTGTAATTGTATCTCATCGCCGTTTCTTAAGAATCTCGGGGCTTCAAGACTTAACATAATATCTTTTCTTGTGATAAATCCGAAGTCCGTTTTACCTGTCTTAATGTCTTTTGTAAATGCGGCTGCAAGAACATTCCATTGGCCTATATTTTGCGGCAGAGTAAAGGTAAATTTTGCCTCGCCTTTCTTAATATTTAAAGCCGGCAGCCACAAGGCATTAGAGGTAAAGTCTGAGCGTATTTCCGGTTGTCCGGCATCAGATGTGTCATCGGCTGATTCGTTAAATACGCCTCTTGCGGCAAATGCCATTTTGGGGGCTGCCATAGCGGTATTTAAGGTAAGCATGCTGTCTTGCATTAAGAAATCGTAAGAACCAGTTTCTAATGAAGATGCAATATCATTATAGCCTGAATATCCGCTTTCCGTATTGAGCATATTGAAAGAGTGTTTCTTATAATAGTCAATGGCTTTATCATAAACTGTAACAAATGCTCTTGCATCAACGGGATTATCCGTATTATCCGTAACATTTAAAGTTAAAGATTTTTTTGCTCCGGGGAAGGAAACCTCATTACCGGAAATTTTAACTTTAAGTTCTTTGTTGGGATATGGTACTTCTATTATATCGCTGCCTGTGTAATAGTTGTAATCAAACAGCGAGAACCACCTTACATTTATACCGCCTAAATAATCCTGAGTTATAGGGAATTGCAATACGGAAGGACCGTCATTTGTAAGGGTTTTCTGGTATACTAAGAATTGGTCCTTATATATTTCAACATACTTAT
>CADAXZ010000111.1 GCA_902791965.1 Candidatus Proelusimicrobium bovinum
AATATCCCCAAAGTATTTTGGGGATATTTTTAGTTAATATTTGTATATTATTAAGCCGCTACGGAGTTTCGGCTCAAACCAAGTGGATTTTGGTGGCATAATCAAGCGGGCGTCTGCCACTTTCATTAACTCCCCTATAGATGTAGGATACATAGAAAATGCCACCTGATAAGCACCGCCGTCAACGCGCTTTTTAAGTTCGTCTAAACCGCGTATGCCGCCTACAAAATTTATTCGCTTATCGGTGCGCGGATCTCCAATGCCCAATACCAGCGCAAGCAGGTTATTCTGTAAGATACTTACATCTAAAGACTCTACTGGGGCTTGCTCATCAAAAGTGCCTGCTTTGGCAGTTAAAGTGTACCATTTTCCCCCTAAATACATACCGAATTGGTGCCTTGCAGTAGGTTTTGCATGCCCGCTGCAGGATACGGTAAACTTTTCGGAAACCTTTTCAATAAACTGCTCTTGGGAGAGTCCGTTTAAATCCTTAACCAAACGGTTATAATCCATAATATAAAGTTGGCTTGATGGAAAAATTACCGCCTGAAAAAAGTTATAACTTTCCTGCCCTGTATGATTAGGATTTGCCGCTTTGCGTTTGCGTGCCACATTAGCGGCAGAGGCTGAACGGTGGTGTCCGTCGGCAATATACAAAACTGGTAACTTGGCAAATATAGAGGTAATATTTTTAATGACGGAATCATCAGATACTATCCATAAAGTATGGCCGATACCATCGGCAGTAGTAAACTTATAAACAGGCTTTCCTGAGCATATTTCCGCAACAGTTTTATTCATTTCCGCATTATCCGGATAAGTTAAGAAAACCGGGCCGGTTGTGGCGGAAAGCGTATCAACATGGCGGGTGCGGTCTTCTTCTTTATCCTTACGGGTAAGTTCGTGCCTGCGGATTATTGCTTTATCGTATTCTTCCGCAGATACCGCCGCGACAAGACCGTATTGCGTTCTGCCGTTCATAGTTTGGGCATAGATGTAAAAACAAGGTTTTTCATCTTGTTTTAAAATGCCGTCTTTAATAAATCTTTCCAAATTTTCTTTGCCTTTGGCATAGACTTGCGGGGCATACAAATCCACAGTTGGAGGCAAATCAATTTCCGGCTTTTCTACATGCAGAAAGGATAAGGCATTTCCTGCGGCCATTGCACGCGCTTCTTCGGAATTGATTACATCATAAGGCGGGCATGCGATTTGCTCTGCCTTATCGGCAGGGCGGTATCCTTTGAAAGGTTTTACGGTAGCCATTTAGTTAACCCTGTATAAAAATTTGCCGCTTGCGGTATATTCCGTAATAATTTTAACTGTACATTGCGCAACGGCATCTTGCGCTTGGTCGGTAGATGCGCCTATATGGTGCGTACCATAGATGTTTTCCGCCCCTTTAAACTGCGTATAATCAAAGGTTTTATCCGCGGCTTTAGGTTCGTTTTCATAGACATCTAATCCCGCTTTAATGCCTTTATTTTTAACGGCATCCACCAAATCTGCCGTAACAACCAATGCACCGCGTGCCGCGTTGATAAAGATTGAGCCTGACTTCATAGCGTCAAAAAACTTTTTATTAAAAAGCCCTTTAGTTTCGGGCGTTTCCGGTAAGTGTATTGTTATGGCATCACAAACTCCGGCCAATTTGTAAATATCGTTATAACGCTCGGCATTTAAAGCGGCAAAGGTTTCATCTTTAGCGAAAGGGTCATAAGCGGCTAACTTCATACCGAAAGCCGCTGCCCGTTTGGCAACTTCCTGCCCGATATGCCCTAAGCCGATAATACCTAAGGTCCTGCCGAATAAGCCGCGCGCTTTGCCGTATTCGCTTTTATTCCATACGCCGTTATGCAAATCGTTTGTGTTGTGGTAAATGCGGCGGTCTAATGCAAGCAGCAGGCCCATGGCAAGTTCCGCTACCGCAATAGAATTTGTCCCAGGGCAATTACAAACTGCTATGCCCTTTTCCCCCGCGTGCTTTACATCTATTGTATTTGTTCCGGCCCCTGCACGGATAATAAGTTTTAAAGCATTGCCCGCATCTATTACCGATGCAGGAACTTTTGTACTGCGTACGATTAAAATTTCTTGGTCTTTGACGGCATTCGGTAAAGTTGTTTCATCTAAAGACGGATTATAAGTAATTTTATGCCCTTGTTTAGCAAGAACATCAGTCCAATGTGCAGGGAATTTATCAGCAATTAAAATGTTCATTTTGCCTCCTGACTGCGCAAATCTTTTACTATTGCATCTACGGCGCGGGTTAATTTTTCGTACTGCTCCACACCGTTGACATCAACAAAAGGAAAGCACGCTATACGCAGAGAATTTTGCTTTACGGCAGAATATTTTTTAATACCGTCCTGTAAATTAGCCAGCCCGGTATTTTTAAGGGCTTTACTGATTTCGGCTGCATCAATTTTGGGGTCAGTAACTTCTAAGGTAAATGTAGTATAAGAGCGGTTTACCTCATTACTAATCAAAGGTTTAAGCCAATCGGTCTGCGCCGCCCATTTAAGCAGATAATCGGCGTGTTTGCGGCATAAGGCGTCCATAGCCTTAAGCCCGCCGTTTTCGTTCATCCATTTTACTGCTTCGTTAAACATCCAAATATTGGTAGTACTCGGAGTGTTTACCGTCTGCACTTTCTGTTGTGCCTTTTCCACCGCATAAGTTAAATCCAAACTGTAAGGGATACGGCGGTATTTTTTTGCTTCCTCTATACGGCTAACGGCTTTAGGGCTTAAAATAATTACGCTGCTGCCGCCGCCTACGCCAAAGCATTTCTGCATGGAAAATACCATAACATCAAATTTATTTTTAGGCAAATCACGCCCGCCTGCGCAAGAAGTGCAGTCCCAAGCGATTAAGGTATCAGGATCTTTCTGCGCCCAAGCATCTTCCAAATATTCATTAGGAATTTGCACGCCTGTGGAAGTTTCGTTAGGGGTAAGTACTACTAAACTTGCTTTAAAATCCGGCTTTTCCTTGGGAAAAAATTCCCCCTCTGCGGTTTCTTTAAAATCTTTTTTTACATTGTCCTCTAAACAATTAACAATCTTTTTACACCACAGTTTGGAAAATGCGCCGAAACTAAGCCCAGAAATAGAATCTTTAGTTAAACTCCATGCAACGGCATCTAAAGCAGGGGTTGCGCCACCCATAAAAAAGATTACTGTATAATCGGCAGGCAAATCAAATAATTTGCGCAGACCGTCCGTTGCTTGCTTATAAAGACCGTCTGATGAGACATCTTTAGCACGGTGGCTGCGTTCAAATTGAGTTTTATATAGCGGGGTCTGCCTTATAACAGGGTGGCCTTGGCTCGGCCCGCAGGTAAAAGTGGAAGTGGGTAAATCGGAAACGGAAAATTTTATAGCCATATTAAACTCCTAAATAAATATATATACACTTATTTTAGAAAGTGTTTTAGCATAAATGCAAATTAAAGCCGCTGCGTAAATAAGCAAAAGGCCTTATAAAAAACCTTACCGCGGAAAGGGAGAGGGAACTTGAAAGACTCGGGGACGAACTTGAAAAAGCCAGGGCGGAAAAACGGGAAAAGGAAGA
>CADAXZ010000112.1 GCA_902791965.1 Candidatus Proelusimicrobium bovinum
CTTAAGACAACAAATATCCCCGATATAAACCAATCGGGGATATTTTATTTAGTTGGTAAATGTATATAAATTTACCGTAAAAACTTCCTGCTGTTAAGTTTTAATTACACCAACACCTGAACGGAACATAATCACTATTTACATTAAGTCCAGGAGCATATACTGAGCTTTGACAATTTTGTCCTTTAGGAGTACAACTTGTACCTTCAGGCATAGCACTTTTTGGACTGTCATATAATTGGTTAAAAGTTCTCATAGGACAAGCAATAACCCCTATTTGGGATCCCCATGTACTGTTCCAAGAACAAGTCCAAGTATAACTTGTAGAAGTTCCTGATTGGCAAGACCCATTCTTCCATGTATATCCGCTTTTGCAAGTGCAAGTACCTGTCCAACTGCCCCAACTTCCGTATGAACAACTGCCGCAACTACTTGTTACACTTCTGCTTCTTGTTTGTGTACCGCCTGTTGCGTTCGTTACATTACCGCTGCAGTTACGGCTCTCGCTCGTAGAGCTACAAGTTTTACAAGTTCCGCTGCACCATTCCCCTCTATCACAGCAAGTCTCCGTAGTATAACTACACCCGCTTGCCGTATATTTCTTTTGACCTGCAGTACATAATTGAATAATAGGCCCAATAGGCCCAACAATATCGTCATCAGAAATAAGTGCATCATCCCCACCCCAGCAGGATATATCATAGTCCTGACAAGGGAAACTCGTACACGGTATAGGATCACAACAACTTTGTACACCCCCAGGGCAGCATTGTACTTTGCCACTTTTACAAATAAGTGCAAATGAAGGTGTAGTAAAACCTAACACAAACATAGCAAAGACAATAAAGCCCATTATATGTTTTATGCTTAATATTTTATTCATAATTTCTCCTTACTAATAAAGGTAATTACTACCTTACCTATACCCGCCCCGCGCATGGCACGCAAGGCGGGCGGTTGGTTAGTTGAGAGACCAGGCTGACACCTGGGTACTGCAAATTTTTTTATTGTAAAGAGAAGGAAATATAAGGACGGAATTTATTTGAATATATTTTCTGCTTTTGTGTTCCTTAATAGATATTTTTACTGTTTAACAAAACATTAAAATATATTTTATCCAACACAAAAGCCCGTCTTTGTTTTGACGGGTAAATATCTATAAACAAAGCACCTGCTTTTGTATAAACGCAGTTGCCTTTATACCGTTTTTCATCTTTAGCCTCTCTTTCCAACTGTTTCAGGGCTAAATGTTTATTTAACCTAACCAAAGTTAAATAAAACATATCACAATTTTTACAGCCCGAAACTTGAGGTTAATTTATCAAAAAAAAACGGCTGTCAAGTGATTTTTAATTTAGGATATTTATACGACGGAAAAGATATTGCAGATATTAAAGATTTGGGCCATTAGGCCAAAATTTTTGAAAGAATTAAGTTGTTTTCTATTTTGTTAAAATTAGTAAAAACAATACAAAAGAACACCTTTACGCGGTATTTAAACATAATAAAAGCCCCGAAGAATTTAATCTGCGGGGCTTTAAATAAAAAAAGCAATTTACGGTATAGCATCCATAACTTTTTTAAGGGCTTCTTCACTCTTGCCGCGAACTTCAACCGTCTTTTCCTTACCTTTATTGCCTTTGATGATATTTATATCTTCCTCACTTACAGAGAAGAAATCCGCCATAAAATATTTGAGAATATCATTGGCTTCGCTGTCTAATTTTTTTGTCTTGACTTTTACACGAAGCACGCTGCCTATCCTGCTGACGACTTCATTATCTCCCGAAGTTGAAATAACACGCACTTTTATTATCATGTACTTCCTCCTTCAAATCCGTTCAAACACCGCACTGCCTATCCTTGGCAAATTACTGCCTTGTTCTACGGCAATCTTATAATCCCCGCTCATCCCAAGCGAAAGATAATCCCCGCGGCCGAAATATTTATCAAAAACATCTTTGGCTTTTTTAAAACAAGACCTTAAAACTTCCTCGTCTTTCGTATTAGGCGCAATAGCCATAATACCTTTAAGTTTTATATGCGGACAAGTTCTTTTAACCGACTCTATAAGCCCGCCGGCTTGTTGCGGCAGTATGCCGCTTTGGGTTTCTCTGTCGGTAAGTTTTACTTGAATAAGACAGCAAATTTCCTTATTATACTTTGCGGCTTTTTGTTCCAAACACTCTGCAATATGTAAGCAATCAAGCGAACAGATACAATCAAAATTATTTATAATCTTTTCGGCTTTATTGGTTTGAATCCGTCCTATAAAAAATTTCTGCGGATGGTAATCTTTAAGTAAAGGCGAAGACCATTTTTGCAAACTTTCTTTCAAGCGTGATTCGCCTATTATATCTACTTGTCCGCCTTGCATTAACTGCGCTATTTGCTCCGCACAAGCATATTTGGTAACTGCCATCAGTTTAATATCTTGTTCTGCGCCGCGCTGTTTTGCTATATCGCGGACTTCCCGCAAAATTTTAGAATAATTACTAAAATAGTCCGATTTATGGCACATATAAAACCTGCCTATTGACTATTTTATCAAAATTTTGTGAAATACGCAAAGCCAACACACAGCACAGCCTTCATAAATAGTAAAATATAAATATGACAGAAAAACAAAAAGGTATTATAGCAATAGCCGCAGCAAACGGTTTAATATCTCTGGGATATTCTTTCAGCATACCCTTTTTGACTATTTACCTTACCACACAAAAAAATGTTGCGCCATCCCTCATCGGCCTTATGCTTGCCGCCGCTATGCTTATTACTGCCGCAGGCAGTGCTTTAAGCGGGGAAGTTTCCGATAATTTAGGCAGAAAAAAAGTAATGGTATTTTCCCTGTTTTTAAGGGCGTCCTCAATGCTGGCGATTGCCGCTTCTATCTTTTTTGATGCACATTATTTATTAACGATGGCTTTTCATTTTGCGGGCAGTTTTTTGGGGGCATTTTTCCGCCCTGCATCCCAAGCGTGGATAGCAGATAATACTACTGCAAAACAAAGAGTGCAAGCCTTCGGATATATGCGCATAGGCATAAACCTAGGATGGACCTTCGGCCCGGCATTAGGCGGATTTATAACAAAAATTTCTTATTCATTAGGATTCCTGATGACGGCTTTGGTATTTTTTATAACCGTAAGTTATGTGGCCTTTTATATTAAGGAATGTCTTAATAAAAACCAACGCCGCAAAAGCCAATTTATTAAAATGTTCGCAGAACTTAAACACCCAAATTTATCGCGTTTGTGTTTTTATAATTTTTTAATTTCCATAGTTTCGGCACAGTTGGTTGTAGGCCTTTCCTTGCAGGCCGTAAAAGTTTTAGGACTGGCCGAAAACAGCGTAGGTTTACTGTTTTCCATACAGGGAATGAGCGTTGTTTTACTACAATACCAAGCCTCTAAATGTATAGAAAAAACCCGCCTTACTACCGCTTTGGCTTTAGGATGTTTTTTATATACTTTGGGATACG
>CADAXZ010000113.1 GCA_902791965.1 Candidatus Proelusimicrobium bovinum
AGATAGGACGCAATCTCAACATCGAGGCCTGGAAGGAAACCGATGCGGCCGACGATCCGCCCCTTGCCGCGAATATCTTCAGCGCAGTGGCCGATTCATGGGACGAAAACAGCCTTACAAGCCGCTTCCAGCACCTTATGACGGAAGAGCAGCTGTTCCTGCAGACGAACCTCAGTCTGGGCGACGTGGCTGAAAAACTCCACAGCAACAAGACCTACGTCTCCAAGCTTGTCAACAACACCTACAATCTTGGATTTCCCGAGCTCATCAACACTCTGCGCATCGACTATGCCGAGCAATATATATTGAGCCACAGGGACGCAAAACAGGACGAAATAGCACGCGCCTGCGGGTTTACGAGCGCATCTACATTCAACAACACCTTCAAGAAAGTGACGGGCATGACTCCGAAAGAGTGGGAAAGACATGCGACGATACGAGGGGATAAAAAGCGTTAATCAATGGCAATCAAGGCTCCACAAACGGAAGATTTCTCTCGATTCAACATCCTGACAGTAGATGATGTCCAGCTGAACCGGCTGCTGGTTCAGAAGATGCTTTCCCGTTTCAATTTCCGCATCAGGGAGGCGGCAAACGGCCTTGAGGCGGTCCGTGAAGTGCTTAACGAGCGGCCCGACCTTATCCTCCTCGACATGATGATGCCGCAAATGGACGGCTTCGAATTCCTCGAATGGCTCAAATCCTCTCCGCAAAACGCATCCATCCCTGTCATCGTCCTATCAGCCCTAAACAGCAACGAAGACATAGTCCGCGCCTACAATCTTGGCGCTAAAGACTTCATTACCAAGCCCATCCCGATGGACAAACTATTCAGCAGCGTCTCCGCTCAGCTCGGCATATAGAGAAAAATAAGTTACCTCATTTCAAAACCCTACGCTCCGGCACCCCACAAATTGATAATTTGCGGGGACCCCGCACTCCGTTTCGTCCCTCCCAAAAGTTTTTCAAACTTTCGGGCCCCTCCCATTCATGTGGCCATGGGCGGCCACAGGTTTCTGAAATGAGGTAACTTATTTATTCTCAACTCCTAAAGATTAGTATCTGAGAAGAGGGATTGAGAGTTGTCAGGGGAAGATTTCTGCGACAGAATATACTCGGAGGGGGTCTGTCCGAAGTAGTCGCGGAATGCGGTGGAGAAATAGGACTGTGTGGAAAAGCCGCAGGATTTTATCCCCCCGTTTATAAAAGCAGGGGCAAGCGCCTTAACTTTGCATATTGAAAGCAAAGGCGATATAAAAGTTCTTTTACAGGAAATTAAAAAGGCAGGTTTGGCCTGCGGGGTATCAATAAAACCAGATACCGACCCGCAAACACTTATGCCTTATACGGATTTAATTGATTTAGTGCTTGTTATGACGGTTTACCCGGGTTTCGGCGGGCAAAGTTTTTTGCCCTCAAGCCCGAAACAAATACAGCAGGTACGGCAGTTAATAAAAGCAAGCGGCAGGAAGATTTGGCTTGAAGTTGACGGCGGTATAAATCCCCAAACTGTAATTACAGCCAAACAAGCCGGCGCAGATGCTTTTGTTGCAGGTAATGCAGTATTCGGGCAAAAAGATTTGAATGCCGCTATGCAGGCAATAAGGGCAGGGCTTAAATAGCCGCCGTGTTCCGGTTATGCCGGAATAAAACAGATTTAAACAAAACATCATCTGCCGCAGATAACAACGGCAGATAAAAGGAGAACAATAATGTCAGTAGTCATCAGACTCCAGAGAACAGGCAAACGCACTCAGCCGCAATACAGAGTAATCGCCGCGGAAAAGAGAAGCGCTGTAGGTTCTCAGGCTAAAGAAGTGCTTGGGACTTATAATCCCTGCGTAAAAGAAAGCGAGCAGTTAAAACTCGACCTTGAAAGAGTAAACCATTGGGTAAAAGTCGGTGCGATACCGTCTAAAACAGTGGCCTCTTTAATCAAAAAAGCAAGCAAATAATTGCCATAAATAAGAAGGTATTCTTATGAAAGATATGGCATTATTTCTGCTGACTTCCCTTGCGACGAAAAAAGACAGCGTAGTTGTGGAAGAAAAAGAAGAGCAAAACAATGTTTATCTTACGGCTAAAGTTGACCCTTCCGATAAAGGCAAGGTAATCGGCAAAGACGGCTGTATAATAAAAGCGGTAAGGACGGTTTTAAGCGCCGCCGCCGCAAAGGCAAATAAAAAAGTTTCCCTTAAACTGGAAGACTAAATGCTTAAAATTGATATTATTACCCTGTTTCCGGAAGTTATAGAGCCTTTTCTTGCAAGCAGTATTTTGGGCAGGGCAAGGCAAAAGGGTATAATACAAACGGGCTTTTTAAACCCGAGGCAGTTTGCCAAAGATAAACATAAAACTGTCGATGACAGGCCTTACGGCGGCGGGGCAGGAATGTTAATGAAAGCCGAACCGCTATATCAGGCCATAAAACAATTAAAGAAATTTTCCCCCTGCCAAAAAGCAGACGGCAAAAAACCTTTAGTTGTTATGACAAGCCCCCCCCTGAAATTGACTTGGAAATCTCTTTGGGCGATTTTATCCTTACCGGCGGAGAACTTGCCGCCTGCGTGATGATAGATGCTATAACCAGACTGCAAAAAGGCACTTTTGCAAAGGAAGATGTAGTTTGCAAAGAAAGTTTTGAGGATAACCTCCTTGAAGCACCGCAGTACACAAGGCCGGAAGTCTGGCGGAGAAGAAAAGTCCCCGCTGTTCTGTTAAGCGGGAATCATAAATTAATAGAAGAATGGAAGTTAAACGAGGCTTTAAAATTAACAAAAAAATTAAGGCCCGACTTGCTTGATAATAGACCTCTCAAAACAAGCGAAAAAGAAATAAAAAGACTCAAGAGGAGAAAACAGTAGTATGAATATGAACGAAATTGCCGCAGCGCAATTAAAAAAAGACTTACCCGCCTTTAAAGCAGGCGATACCGTAAGAGTATCCGTAAAAGTAGTAGAAGGCGACAATGAAAGAATCCAACTTTTTGACGGCGTAGTAATCGCCAGAAGGGGCAAAGGCATCAGCGAAAGTTTTACCGTAAGGAAAGTTTCCTTCGGTGTAGGCGTTGAACGCATTTTCCCGATTCATTCCCCCAGAATTGAAAAGATTGAAGTAATCAAAGTAGGCAAAGTAAGAAGAGCCAAACTTAATTACTTGAAAGCCTTATCAGGCAAAGCGGCCAGACTTCAGGAAAAGGCCAAAGTTGTACCGGGCGCACAAAGCGTTAAAGAAACCGTAAACGAAGAAAATGTAGCCCCCGCAAAAACCGAAGAAACCGCTGAAGCAAAATAAGTAGACATTTAGCAGTTAAAAACCCCGAGTTTATACTCGGGGTTTTTGTTTGTTGTAAAAAGCGCCAGTTTGCCTGTGTGTTATAAAGGTTTTGGCGTTATGCAAAATTGTTCTTTATTTGGCAAATGTTATTCTTTACCTGTAATTTCCTTAATGAACCCTTCTATAAAACTTGCTATAAATCCTTCCACAAAACCGTCTACAAAATCATTCTTTTTTAGTCATAAAATAATCTCCTTTATTGTAAATTTTAACCGCAAAATTATCACGCTTTTTTATTATCTTTATTCAAATTTTTTACTGCCTACGCAACAGCAGTTGCAGCCACACTAACTGCCAATTTCATCAATATCAATCATATATTTCTCCTTAATCAGTTTTATTCCGTTCTTATATTTTAATTACCTATCCGGACAACTGTATGCCGGCATATTTTTATGCTTATAAAACAAATTTTCATCAATAAAAATGAAACAGGAATAACCGCCATAAAACATACCGTCAATTTATCAAAAAACTGTTGCCAATCAAAAAAGATAAGGATTTTTAATTTTTTTGCAATAAAGCAATAAAGATACTTAAATTTGGCTATACGCAAGACAGTTAAATAAGAATTTTTTGTTTAGTTCGTCTTTATGAACTTTACTAAAATAAAAAATAATTGAAATAAATTGAAAAACTCCCCCGTTATGCCGTCATATATGTTATAATATATCTGTGTCTTAAGACATATACTTAAATATAAAACAGGAGAAGATTAAACTCTCGCTTGGTACAGGCTTAACAGTACGGCAACACGCAAAGCAGCGCGGGCCTTTACTCGGTGTGAAGTTGTTAATCTAAGTGTACAAAATAATGGCATTAACATCAAAAGACAGAAAAGATATTATTTCTAAATTCCAGCAGAGCGCAAACGATACCGGCAGCGCAGCCGTACAAGTCGCTTTAATTACGGAAAGGATTCAGTATCTTACCAATCACCTTAAAGCAAACCCGAAGGACTTCGCCGGAGAAAGAGGCCTTGTAAAATTAGTAGGCCAGAGAAAAAGACTTTTAGCATATATTAAAAAGACCGACTTTGCAAAATATCAGAATTTAACCAAAGAACTCAAATTAAGGAAATAAAACAAAAATGACCAATTCTAACATTCAAAGCGTCAGCGTGGAAATCGGCGGAAAGACTATCTCTTTTGAAACAGGTCTTATTGCCAAACAGGCTGACGGCTCCGTAGTGGCACGCCTTGGCGATACTATGGTACTCGCCGCAGCCGTTTCCGATAAAAACCAGAAGCCCGGCTTGCAGGATTTTGTGCCCCTTACGGTAAACTATAAAGAAAGAACTTATGCCGCCGGCAAAATACCGGGCGGTTTTTTTAAGAGAGAATCTAAACCCAGCAAAAAGGAAACTTTATCTTCCCGCCTGATTGACCGCTCTATGCGCCCTCTTTTCCCTGAAGGCTTTGCCTGCGAAGTTAATGTAACGGCAATGGTACTTTCAGTAGACGGAATCAATGACAGCGATGTTTTAAGCATTGCGGCTTCAAGCGCGGCAACGGTAATTTCTTCCATTCCGTTTACTACACCTGTTGCAGGCGTTAGGGTAAACAGAATCAACGGAGAATATATCATCAACCCGACTATTGAAGAACGCAAAGTTGCCGATATGGACCTTGTTATTGCGGGTACTTTAGACGGTATTATGATGGTAGAAGGCGGTGCGCACGAGGTTGAAGAAGAAGCCTTGGTAAAAGCCATTGAACTTGCCCACCCCGAAATCAAAAAACTTTGCCAAGCACAACTTGACTTAAGGGAAAAGGCCGGCAAACCCAAATTTGAATTTACAGCCGAAACTCTGCCCCAAAATGTTTTGGATATTTCCAACAATAAGTACAGAGCGGAAGTCAAAAATATTTTGCACGGCTTCTACGATAAGCAAACAAGAGATACAAAAATTGCTTTATTAAAAGAAACATTCAAAAACGAACTTACCGAGCAATACCCCGAACAGGCACAATCTTATGCGGATTTTGCTATGGAAATGTTAGCCTATGAAGAATCCCGCAGAATGGTGCTTGAAGAAGGTATCCGCGTTGACGGCAGGAAAACCGATGAAATCCGCCCGTTAAGTTCTATGGTAGGTTTACTCCCGGGCGCACACGGTTCTGCTTTGTTTACAAGAGGACAAACCCAATCTTTAGCAGTTGCTACTTTAGGTACAACAGATGATGCGCAAATGGTAGAAGGCCTTGAAGATACCTACTACGAAAGATTTATGCTTCACTATAACTTCCCTGGTTATGCAACAGGCGAATGTAAACCTGACCGCTCCCCAGGCAGAAGGGAAATCGGCCACGGCGAACTTGCAAGAAGGGCTTTGATGCCGCTTATCCCCAGTGAAGAAGAATTCCCTTATACCATAAGAGTAGTTTCCGATATTATG
>CADAXZ010000114.1 GCA_902791965.1 Candidatus Proelusimicrobium bovinum
ATTTCTTCCTTAATCATATCGGCATGTTTGCCGGCGGCTTTTTTTACCGTAGCCGTTACGCCGCCCGTTATGCCGAATTTTAGACCCTCGGTTGTTGCCTTGCGGTCGAATTTTGTTTCTGGGCAATTTTCAAGGTCTATGCCTTTGCCGCTTATCATTGCTTTAAGTTCCTGATAAGTAAGTACATAATCCACATTTTCGTCGGTTTGGGCTTCCTTTCGTTTTGATAGGCAAGGCCCTATAAAAACCGTTATGCCTTGCGGAACTTCTTTTTTTGCGAGTTCGGCTGTGTAGTGCATAGGCGTCCCTGTGGAAGATATATAAGGCAAAAGTTCTGGGATATGCTTTTTTGCAAGGCGTGTATAAGCGTGGCAGCAGGATGTTGTCATAAATTTATTAGGGCCTTCTATCACTTTTTCCACGAACTCAGCGGCTTCTTTTTGTGCGGTAATATCAGCACCTAAAGCCACTTCATAAACATAAGCAAAGCCTAACTGTTTTAAAGCAGTTGCTATTTTGCCTACGCTTACATCAAACTGCCCCGCTACGGAAGGCGCTATCATAGCAATAAGCGGTTTATCTCCTTTAGTTTTTTTAAGTACATCTAAAATCTGGCTGCGTTCCATAATCGCGCCGAAAGGGCAGCTGTTCATACAGTTGCCGCAACTGATACAAAGGCTGTGGTCTATATTGGCGCGGCCTTTGCCGTCCTTTTTAATAGCGTTTACGGGGCAGGCTTCTTCACAGGGAACGGTAAGTTTTAAAATTGCGCCGTAAGGGCAGGCATCTTTGCATTTGCCGCAACTTTTGCATTTATCTTGGTTTATTTGTGCCTTATGGTTGTTTACGCTGACGGCATTAAAAGCACAGGCACTTTCGCACTTGCGCGAAAGGCATCCCTGACAAAGTTCGCTTACCATGTAGCGGCTTTTTACGCAAGCCGAGCAGGCGCTTTCCATAACAGTTAAAAGTTTACTGCGATAAAGCGAAAACCGTTGAAATCAGTGGGATTTGACGGTTTTAGTTTTGATGATATAACAGGCGGCTCTGACGGCATCTTTATTGTCGTAGCCTTAGTGATAATAATCGCTGCAATACTTCTAAGATGGTTAATTTCTTTCTCTAAAGTCCCTTTGTAGAACATAGAGCAGATTTCTTCCAAAACTTCCATTTTAAAATGGTCTGAGTAATTTCTTTTTATCATAAAATCTTTTATATTTTTCAGGGGGTAAACCCCTGAGCGGCAATTAAATGCCGTTATCTAAGATGATTTTAACATATTAGGCGGAAAAAGTACTGTTTATCTGCCTTTTGCTTAAATTACGGCATAGGTTAAGGCCGATTATATTTTACCTTCGTAAGCATCAAGATAAATTTGTTTAATCTCGCTCATTAAAGGATAAACGGGGTTTGCGCCTGTGCATTGGTCGTCAAAAGCAAGTTCGGTAAGTTCGTCAAGTTTGGCGGTAAATTCTGCTTTGCTTATGCCTAAATCCTTAATTGACAGCGGTAAACCTATTTGTTTTTTTAGTTCCGTAATTGCTTTAATAAGCAGGCTTACTTTTTCATCATCTGTTTTGCCGCCTAAATTTAACTCGTCGGCAATTTGTCCGTAGCGTGCTTTTGCATCAGGAAATTGATATTGCGGGAATACCGCCTGCTTGCGCGGGCAGTCATTGGCATTATATTTGATTACCTGACAAATAAGTAAAGCATTTGCCACACCGTGCGCTATATTATACATAGCGCCCAATTTATGCGCCATTGAGTGGCACACACCCAAGAAAGCATTTGCAAAAGCCATACCCGCAATAGTAGCGGCATAGTGCATTTTTTCCCGGGCCAAAGCATCTTTTGCACCTTCTTTATAAGAGCGCGGCAGGTATTTGAATACAAGTTTTGCCGCTTCCAAAGCGTTTGAATTGGTAAAGTTAGTAGCCATACAAGATACATAAGCCTCAAGAGCGTGTACCAAAGTATCAATGCCTGAAGCCGCTGTTAAACCCTTTGGCATAGTATCAACAAAATTCGGGTCAACAATAGCCATATTGGGGGTAAGAGCATAATCTGCTATTGCGTACTTTACATGGGTTTTATCGTCGGTAATTATAGAAAATGGCGTAACTTCCGAGCCTGTACCGGAAGTTGTCGGTATTGCTATCATTACGGCTTTTTTGCCCAGTTCCGGTATTTGGCAAATTCTCTTGCGTATATCCATAAAGCGCATTGAAATATCCTCAAAGTTTATATCTGGCTGTTCGTATTTAAGCCATATTATTTTTGCTGCATCAATGGGGGAGCCTCCGCCTAAGGCTATAATTACATCAGGGCCGTAAGAATTTACAATATCCATAGCCTGTTTAATTGTTGCCAAAGTAGGGTCGGGCTTGACATCAAAAAATATCTGGTAATCTACATCTATTTCTTCCAAGACTTTTGTTATTACGCCTACGGTGCCGGAGTTAAATAAATAGCGGTCGGTAACTATAAAGGCGCGCTTTTTGCCTTTAAGTTCTCTGAGGGCCAAATCAACCGCACCTCTTTTAAAATAAATGTGTCTGGGAACTTTAAACCAAAGCATATTTTCTCTCCTTTCGGCAACGGTTTTGTAATTTAAAAGATGTTCAACCCCGATATTGCCGCTTACGGAGTTGTTGCCCCAAGAGCCGCATCCCAAAGTGAGGGAAGGCTCAAGCCTAAAATTGTATAAATCTCCTATGCCGCCCTGAGATGACGGGGAATTAACCAATAGACGGCAGGTGGGGATAGTTTCAGCAAAATAATTTATTCTTTCCTGCGTGCGGGTATCGGTGTAAAGTGCTGCGCTGTGGCCTGCCCCGCCCAATAAAACAAGTTTGTGGGCTATATTTACGGCATCCTTAAAATCCTTTGCTTTATATAAAGCCAAAACAGGGGAAAGTTTTTCGTGCGCAAAAGGGTTTGTTATATCGGTGGAAGTTTCTTCCCCGATTAAAACTTTTGTATTTGGCGGTACTTTAAGTCCGGCCATTTTTGCTATATCAAAAGCCGATTGGCCTACAATTTTCGGGTTTACGCTGGTGCAGCCTTCTTTTAAGGCTTCTTTTAGTCGGGCGGATGTTGCCGCAGAACCTTTTTTGCTTGTATCAATTAAAATAATTTTGGAAAGTTTTGCTTCTTCCTGCCTGTTTAAAATATATGCACCGCGGCGGATAAGTTCTTTTTTTACTGCGTCATAAATTGGTGCGGCAACGATAACAGATTGCTCGGATGCGCAAATCATACCGTTATCAAAAGTTTTTGAAAGTATAATTGAACTTACGGCCATTTTTATATCGGCGGTTTCGTCAATTATTGCAGGCACATTCCCCGGCCCTACGCCCAAAGCGGGCTTGCCGGAAGAATATGCTGCCTTTACCATACCCGTTCCGCCGGTAGCCAAAATGCAGGCAATATCTTTGTGGTGGATTAAGTAAGTGGTAAGTTCAAGTGTTGGAGTGTTTATCCAGCCGATAATATTTTCCGGCGCGCCTGCGGCAACTGCGGCATCCAAGACTATTTTTGCCGCCGCTATCGTGCTGGCTTTGGCGCGCGGGTGGGGGGAAAAGATTATGGCGTTTCTCGTTTTAAGGCAGATTAAGGCTTTAAAAATTGCTGTTGATGTCGGGTTTGTGGTAGGGATAATACCGGCTATGATACCCAAAGGCTCTGCTATGGTTTTAATGCCGTTTATTTCGTCTTCTTTTATAATACCGCAGGTCTTTATATTTTTGTGTTTATTATAGATATATTCGCTTGCAAAGTGGTTTTTTATTATTTTATCTTCCACTACGCCCATACCGGTATCTTCCACAGCCATTTTGGCAAGGGGAATACGCGCCTTGTTTGCGGCTGCGGCAGCGGCTTTAAAAATAGCATCTACTTTTTCTTGCGGGTATTCTTCAAAAATCTTTTGGGCTTGCTTTACTTTTTGGATTAAAACTTCCAAAGTTTTTATATCGTTCACTTCGCTGATAAAGGCATTTGTTTGTTTAGACGGCATTATTTTATTCTCCTTAATATTATGAATACTTATTGATATTCTATCAAAATAAATGAGTGCAGCGGTAGGAAATATCAGAGATATTTTTTGCTGTTTTTTATAAGTTTGTTATTAGGAAAAGTATCCTTAAAATTTACCGCTGAATTTAGCCGCGCAGGAAGATATTTTACCATCGGAGATATGGCAGTATCCGTGCGGATTTTTTTGCAAATATTTTTGGTGGTATTCTTCCGCCGGATAAAATACCGTTAAAGGCTCTATCTGGCGGTATTTATGGCGGCGAGGTCATCCTCGTCGGTATAATAAACACCTGTCTGGTATTGGGGGCCTTTATCGTTGCCCTGTTCATTTTCTACTGAAGGGTCAATAACATAAAAGTATGCTTTAAGGATATTTTCCAAAGGGATAATTTGCGGGTTATAATCAACTTTGACAGTTTCTTTATAGCCTGTCGTGCCGGTGCATACAAGTTTATAGTCTGGTGTTATTTCTTTATTGCCGTTTGCGTAGCCAACGGTAGTATTTACTACTCCTTTAAGGCTGTCCATTAGTTTTTGCATACCCCAAAAACATCCGCCTGCCAAGTAAATAGTTTTTATGTTTGCGTTTAGCATTTTTTCTTCCTTATTACTATCAGTTATTTTATCGCATCCGTATATAAAAAGAATACAAAATATTAAAGCGGCCGTAAGAAAATATTTCATAACCCCTCCTTTGCGGCAAACGCCTTTTTATTAGTATAGCGGTATGCTGTATTTTTGCCAAGGCGCATAGCAGTATATAAGTAATTGGTAATATAAAAACTGGTACTCTGCAATAATTTAAGTTTAAATAATAAACAATATTTTTAATGTAATTACCGTCGTACAAATAACTTAAATTAAAAATCACTTGACAGCCGTTTTTTTTGATAAATTTTTCTCAAGTTTCGGGCTGTAAAAACGGCATATATATTTTCCGTTTCTATATGCTTAATAAAGTGTTTCCTTGCTTAAACTTTAAGTTTTGCAGTAAAAACAAAAGTTTTAAATTTAAGCAAATAAAGCCCGAAAAACAATCTGCTAACTAAAAAAGTTAGCCTCTCAACTAACCAACCACCCGCCTTGCGTGCAATATGCGGGGCGGGTATAGGTAAGATATGGGGTTTCTTATTTTACCTTTATAAGTAAGGAGATATTATGAAGAAAATATTTACTGCAAAATATATAACATACTTTATGTTTTTATTGGTGTTTTCTGTACCTGTGTTCGCAAAATTACCTAACCCTGTTCTAACTGATTCTTGCAGTAATCCGGGGGATACTAAAAGTTGTCCTGTTATCAGTTGTATTACGGTAAACGGACATCAATGGTGTCCGGCCCAAGCGGATTTGTGCGAGTGTAAGGCTAATGGCATTTCTGGAAATGGTACTTGGAGCCAATGCACTTATCCGGCAGGCGGCGGATTTACGGAAACCCAAGGCAGTTGCCAAGCAGGTAATTATAAAACAAGATACTGCTCTTTCCAATCCCAAACAGTATCTTGTAATTCTACTTCTGTAGCGCCAAAATATTCTTGCGGTTCTTGGACTAACGGAACTTGTAATACAGAATGTACTTCCGGAACGACGCAAAATAAATATACCGCAAGCGGTTGTTCTTATACTACACAAATAAGAAAATGTTGTAATGGATA
>CADAXZ010000115.1 GCA_902791965.1 Candidatus Proelusimicrobium bovinum
ACGGAAAATCGAAAATACAGCAGCAAAAAAACTTATTGCCTGTAAAGAATGTCCTTTTAATAATAAAAAAGCTGAAGACTGTTCTCCATGTACAATCGTATTTACACTTTGTTCAAAAAATACACTTGCACCAGTTGATATACGGTATATAGTATTTAATACTGTATAAATTGTAAGTAATACAATCAACCAAAGTGGAACATAGAAGGTGGATGATACCTTTCGTGAAACATTATTGTATTTAGTATTAAGTGACAGTTTATAACCTACCCAAAGAAAGCATGTCCACCCTAATAGCAAAATGTTAGTTTGAAATAATAAATTATCACTACGGGCACCAATCCAAGGGAAAGAACCGTACATATACTGCATAAATGCGATGGCAAAGAAAAAAAGGAAGCAAAACAACCAATGAATGATTAACAAAGAATATGCATGTTTTCTTAATTCATAGAATAACAAACCGCCCCATAATATGCCATTTAAAATAAATGAAACAATAATCGCAGGGTCTTTTTTAAAAAAATTGTCCCAAGGAACTGTAATAAATAACATAAAAATAAGCAGTGCCAATGCAATAATTAAGGAACATACTCTAAGTAATTGATTCATATTTTTACCTGTGTTAACATTCCAGTAGGTATCACTTTTGAATTTTCCGTATAAATTGTTTCTTTGGCGCCGCCGGTATTATAGGTAATAACGGGTGTGCCGCAGGCTTGGGCTTCTAAATTAACAGTAGGGTAGTTATCCTCATAAGTAGGGTTAAAAAATATATCAGCTGCGGTATAAATAGCGGCAAGTTCCTGCGGGCTGTTGGTGCGAGTTATCCCCAAACAATTTTTTGGAAGATTTTTTATTTGTTTATCCGCAAGCCCTACAAGTACAATTTTATAATTATTATCTAACATTTGGGATAATTTAATAAAATCATTAAGGCCTTTGCGTTCATCCCACACACTGGCTACACCTAAAATAATTTTTTTGTTTTCAAGCCCGTGTTTTTGCCTAAAATCGCTTTGGGTGGGTTTAAAAATTGTTGTATCTATGGTGTTATAAACAACTTCTACAGGGTATTCTTTTAAAAAACTTTGTTTAACAATGTCCGCCAGCCATTTAGACGGTGTTATTAACCTCATATTTTTTACACCTGTAAAAGCGGCTTTTTTACGGTAAAAATTTTTGTGGGAATTATCCCAAAAAGAAGCGGGATAGCGGTGTAATTGCGGGCAATGTTCGCAATGGGTTTGCCATTTATTACAATTGGCAACAGTAAAATGAGTACAATGCCCCGTAAATGCCCAACAATCGTGTAAAGTCCATTTAACTTGTATATTAGGGCGGGTTTTAAGCCAGTTAAAAAGCATTTCCACATTGATATAATAACCGTGTATATTGTGCAACCATACCATATCCGGGTTAAATTCTTCCGCCCATTTTAAAAATTGTTTTGTAGCATGTTTGGAACCGAAACCGTGTGTATCAAAAAAGCGGGTTTGCAAAGCGTGAAGTTTTACGCCAAAATCAGTGCCTATACGCACCGCATATTTTTGGTATTGGCTGGGTACATAAGCATTACGGCCATAGGCAATTTTAACGGTGTGCCCTTGTTTTTCAAACTGTTGTGCTAAATCCGTACAGATACGGCCTGTGCTGCCTATTCCGCAAACGGAATTGATAAGCAAAATCTTCATTTAGCAACCTCCGTAAGCAGTTGTTCCAAGCGGGAGAGATGATTTTCCTTAGTAAAGTGGGTTTTAAAGTAAGAACGGCCGTTTTCCCCGCAGGATGTATACTTTGCGGGGGTGGATATAAATTCTTTAATAATGCGGGCAAGGCCCTGTACATCCCCTGCATTTACAACCAAACCGCAGGAGCTTTCTTCTATAACTTGTTTGCCAGCACCGTTTACTGCGGCAATAACCGGCTTTCCTGCCGCCATATAGCCCTGCATTTTTACGGGTAAAGTATCTCCTATTTTGCTGCTACCGTCTAATGTAAGCAAGCAGGCATCTGCCAGTTTATAAAAATCATCCATTTTTTCCGAAGGTACACGTCCGTGGAAAATAATTTTATCTTCCACATGTAAATCTTTAGAAAGCTGTTCAAATTGTTTTTTTGCAGAGCCATCCCCAACAATGTGTATTAGAAAATTAGGAACATCTTTTAGCTCTGCAGCGGCTTGTACAATTTTATCAATATCCTGTACGAAACCGATATTTCCGGCAAAAAGCAAATCAATAATGCCGTTATCTTGGGCGGTAAAATCTTTATTTAAGTTTTGCTCGGCACCGTATTGGGGTAAATAGATAATCTTTTCAAGCGGATAACCGTTAACGGTATGGATATAATCCGTAAAAGGCTTAGAGGTTACGGCTACAAGGTCAAACTGTTTATAAATCCACTTGCAAAGAACACGGACAGCTTTGAAAACTGGGTTCTTCTCCCTCACTTTAAAAGCTTTCATACTTTCCGGCCACAAGTCCAAACAATAGAAAAAGAGCGGTTTTTTGTAGCGTTTTTTTAGGATAATAGCGGGGATAGCCATTGTTATAGGAGATACCCCCCATACGTAGATAACATCAAAATCAGACCATTTTTTAAACATGGCAAGACATCCGCCGGTAATGATAAAGGAAAGATAACTGAAAAACCGCATAACCGCACCTTTGCGGCGGGCTATAATGGGGGCGCGCCATATTTCTACGGGGCCTAAAAAATCGTGATATTTACGGAACCATTTGTATTCTTTGGGGATGCGGCCTGTGGCATAATCCGGCTGGCCGGTAAGGACTTTGACGCTATGCCCGCGGGATGACAAATCCTTTACCATTTGGTTGATATGGTAATTATCCGGATAGAAGGCACTGCTTACTACTAAAATGCGCATATCTTTAAATACTCCTTAACGACGATATCAGCCGTGGGAGCTTTGTTATTTTCTCCATTATTGAATACTTGGGTTCGTTTTAATGTGTTTCCCGCTTTTTTACTATATATATTTTACCAAAATGTAAGATATATAACAAACGAGGAAAAGGCTTAACGGTTTGAGATGGAGTGGAATAAGATAACGGGAAAAAGGAGGCTATTCCCGATTACAAGTGTTATAACAGCAGATAGGTGGATATTCCCGATTGTGAACTTCTGGGACGACAAAAGATTATAACGGCAAATTTGTACGGG
>CADAXZ010000116.1 GCA_902791965.1 Candidatus Proelusimicrobium bovinum
CGGACAAAAAATTTCTTTTGCTCGGTAATACTTTACCTGCTGAAGTTAGGTCCGGAGCATATATAGGCCAATTTAACAGTATCAACGGTCCTTTGGTGGCAAACTATTCAACTTCTCAAACCTTGTCTATCGGTACTTATCCTTCAGGCATAACGGGTAATTATACAATCAGCAAATTTAAAAAACTATGTATTCCTACTACATCCCCTGACAGATATACAGATTCTTCAACTACCTTAAATGTTACTTTGGCAGATGATAATATACAAAATGCGGAAGCGGTTGCTTTCTATAACCTTAACGAAATGCGACGCTATTTTGTTAATTTGGCTAATGATTCTAATTTTAAATTAGACGGGCATATGCCTGTAATAGTTAATGCTTCAGGTTATAAATACAGTTCCGGCAATGACGGTATGCAAAATGCTTTTTACGATATAGATGCCGATTTAATATTAATAGGACAAGGTACTTATAATTCGGCTGAAGGCAAATACAGGGATTTCGCTTTGGAAAGTTCCATAGTCCGCCACGAATATACCCACGCAGTTATGAATAAAATTTGGCCTATTCTTTATTTTGATGAAGGCGCGGCAATAGCAGAAGGTGTTGCCGATTACTTTGCTTTGTCCTCAAATAAAGACAGCAGCGGACATCCTTATACATCTGTAATTGGTGCTTATGTAGGCGGTGCAAGCGGGGAAGGTATGTCCCGTGATTTAAGCGGTACTCTTTCTTATACTCCGGCCCAATGGATGGCTAACGGCGCACCTATGGGACAGCATGCAAACAGTTTATTTTTAAGTCAGGCATTATGGGATTTAAGGAACAGCGCTAATACTACTGTTTCTTCAAATGCGGATAAATTAGTTTGGTATGCTTTGATGTTCTTTCCGGACAGTTTGCTTGAATTCCGCGATGCTATGGTAGCCGCGGCTAAAATAGTGGGCGGTACTACTCTTATAAACGCTGTTGAAAGCGCTTTTAATGCACACGGTATAAATTATGATAATATCATTTCTTCTGCCACAGGCGATATTTACGAACCTAATAACGGTACAGGTTCTGCGTCAGATGTTGATATTGTTTCAATTTCCAACAGAGAACTTAATGCAACATTATACCCTGCAGGCGATATTGATTTTTATAGTATTTCCTTGCCGGAAGGGCAGTTTAAAGCAGTTTTAACTATGCCTCTTGTAAGCGATGCCGCTTCCAATATGCGGTATTTGCCTATGGGCTTATTGCTTTTAGATGCCAATATGCAAACGGCAGTCGATTTAATCCGTCCTGCGGATATTCCTTCGGACCAAAGCGGTTCTACCGGCCTTACAACGGCTTATAAGAATATCTCTCTTACTTTTGATGCTCCTTCAAGGCTTAACGGCAATACAGGGCGTTATATTTTAGGTGTTTATAAACTTAATAACGGTTATTATCCCGACAGTGCCACAATAACCGCCAAACCGGAAAGTATTGCTTATAAACTCAATTTTACTTTTGCAAACGGCAGTAATATAGGTTTGGTAAAAACAAGATATGACAGTTTTGCCAACGGGCAGAAAATAAGTTTTGATGTACCTTATGCAAAAACTGATGATAACGGCCTTTCAAATACTTTAAGTACTTTGGGTTTATCTAATTGGGGGCCTTCCTCTTACGAAACAATATATTCCGCAAGGCTGCTTGATTCTGATTTGAACCCGATAGCCGGTGCAACTACAGGCGGGACTTATCTGTCTAATTTCAGTAATTTGCATACTTATACCGATAATAAGATAACGGGTGATATTACTATACAGAATGGTTTTAATTCTTTAGGGTACAATGTGGTATATCTGCAAATATTCGGCAAACTTCGTTCTTGGAAAGCCGATAACGACTACCCCGATACAAATTACCGTGAAGATTACGGTATAGTATCTATGGGTATATCTGCCCCGATAATGAGTAAATCTACCACAGGGGAAGATATTTATATTAAGAACGGTGTATTTAACCCTATGAAAGGCGGCAAACTTAAAATGCAAATAGCCGCTAAGCAAGACGGTAATATGAAAGTTCAAATATATACTGTTGACGGATTGCTTGTAAAAACTCTTTTTGACGGTCCTGCTGAAAAGCAGTTCCCTACGCTTATAGAATGGGACGGCCGCAACGAACAGGGCAATGTCGTTGCAAGCAGTGTTTATCTGCTGCGTATTGACGGCGCAGGAATAGACAGGCAAGTTAAAAAAGTGGTGGCGGTGAAATAATATGAATAACATTAAAAAATATTTAACTTCCTTAATTTTTACGGCAGTTTTATCTTGCGGGGCTTTTGCTTCCGATGCGGGCAGAACGGCGCTTCCTTTCCTTAAAATGGATATGGGCGCAAGGTATTATGCTATGGGCGGCGCGGCTACGGCTGTCGCAGACGATGTAACCGGTATGACTTTTTATAACCCCGCAGCTTTGGGTATGGTAGAATCTTTCCAACTTGGTGCTACTGTTTCCAGAAACGCTATGGATATGAGATACCAGTACGGCGGTATTGCTTTCCCGATACCGTTTTTGAGTATTTTCGGTAATAATCCTTTAAATATAGCGGCTTCCGGATATGTGTTTGACAAAGGTAAATTGGATGATGTTTCCCATAGGAAAATAGGTAAAGATTGGTCATTTACTTTCGGCATAGGCGAACATATAGGCACTACCACTTGGGATGCTTTCGGTTCTTCTTCCGATTTGGAACATTATATAGGTATTACCGCTAAATATAACCGTTCGGAATTGCCCAAACCGGTTGAAGGTAATGTCAAAGGGGATGCCTTTTCCTTTGATGCCGGTTATACAGCAGTTATTGATAAGCATTTCGGTATCGGCGTTGCTATCAGAAATTTGGGTACTGAAATTAAATATATTGAAGAAAAAGACCCTCTGCCGGCAACTGCTTCTGCGGGTATCTTCTTTATGCCTGTTGATGTAAACGGTTTTGATTGGACTTTAAGCGGAGATTTTATCTCTTACCTTAGGGAAAAAGAAAACAGAGTTCGCATAGGTACGGAAATGGTTTTATTTGACTTGCTTTCCATACGCGGCGGCGTAAAACTTTTTGAAGAAATCCGCGAAGAATGGTCT
>CADAXZ010000117.1 GCA_902791965.1 Candidatus Proelusimicrobium bovinum
TTTCAGCGACTTTGGAATACTTGACCGTCTGAAATATAATTTGGCGGGTATGCAGACTATACAGGCTATTATAGTTGATGCCCTGACACGAAGCACCATAAATTACGGTTCTATTGATACGTCACTTTGTACGACTACGTTTAGTGATGATGCAGCAGCAACGCCCGCCACCCTATCAGTACGTAGCGATAATTTCTATGATGAAGATGCCAAGCCAAGTACCCTGAAAGAAGTTGTAGAGGGTGTATTACAGCCGTTGGCCCTACGTATGATACAGCGTAACGGAAAAGTCTATATCTACGATCTGAACGGACTTAACAGAAGTGGAGCCAGGAGAGCCGTAACATGGGACGGCGACAGCCAGACTTTGGGCGTTGATAAGGTTGCAAATAACGTAACCGTCAATTTTTCGCCCTATTCGTCAGCAGACTTACTTAGCGGTGATTTGCAGTTTGGCGGTGAATATTCGGTAGAAATGGTTAATTTGTTGGCTGAACGCGGCCACGATTACTACAGCTATTACCCTGACTATTCAGAGGAACACAGGCAGGGCAGTAGTTGGGATTACAACCTAATTAACTTTACCATTTTCCTTAGTACACAGGCTAAGGGTTTAGCCTATCTTAATTCGTCGGCCAGATATTGCCATATTCTACCTGTAGTCAGTGGCCCGTCAGAAACGGACGCTATCGCATGGGCTTTCTATTCCGGGGGACACGGCCCGATAGAAGAGTATCACCATTGGCCTAAACAGATACTCAATACCTGTAGAAAGGAGAATAGCGGTATTCTTATGAAGTCCCACAAAGTATTTTTGCCCAAACGGCAGAAAAAATCGTATTTATCATAATAACTCCTAAATATATAGATACTTATATATTATATCAATTTAGGATAGTGCATTTAATATAAAAGTTAAAATAAAAATCCCCGCTTGTAATAAGCGGGGGGGGATTAAAGTAAATATTTACTTGATTTATTTATAATCCATAATCGCTTCTACACATTTTCCGCTTAAGCAAACGGATTTGCTGCCGCTGAAATTAGTATCAGGACATTGTTGGCAAGGCGTAGGCTCGTTGCTGAGTCTTTTGAATTCTTGTATAAATTCAGATTCATATTGCTTATTTATAAAGAACGGGGCAAATGCTTCTTTACAGCAACTTGGATATACGGCAACACAATCTTCATCTGTATTACATTCTGCAAAGAGTGCCTGTATATCATTGATATTGCCTGCTTTTTCGGTATTTTCTGCAAGAGTGTTTTCTTCTTGCAGACCGGCTTCTTTTGCTTCTTGGTTAGTTTCTGGAACGAAAGTTTCTTCAACAGTAACTTCTGCTTCTTCTACTACCGGTTGTTGCGCTTCCTGCGGTTTATTGCATGCTGCCGCAAAAACGGCTGCCATAAATAAAAATACTGCTAATTTTTTAGTCATTTTTTAACTCCTTAATTTAATTAAATTCTATATCAATGCCTACCGGTGCGTGGTCTGAACCCATAACATCACTTAATATATAGGCATTTTTTATCAGTTTGGCAGATTTTTCGTCCACCATAAAATAATCCAGCCGCCAGCCTACATTCCTGCTGCGGGCTGCCGTCTTATAATCCCACCAAGTATACTGCCTGTCTTGGCTGTTAAACATCCTAAAGGTGTCTACAAGCCCTTGGCTGAAGAATTTATCCAGCCAAGCCCTTTCGCAAGGCATAAAACCTGTTGTGTTTTGGTTTTCTTTGGGGTGTTCAAGGTCAATTTCCTTATGGGCGGTGTTGACATCCCCGCAGGTTATAACATATTTCTTTTTGGAAAGTTGTTGGCACATTTTTAAGAATTCTGCATAAAAGCGCAGTTTATAATCTACGCGGTGCGGTCCTTGTCCTCCGTTAGGAAAATAAACCGTAATAAAATAAAATTGGGGATATTCAAGGCAGATAAGGCGGCCTTCGCAATCAAATTCTTCTATGCCGAAGCCGTAATTAACAGTAATTGGTTTTGTTTTAGTATAAACGCCGACGCCGCTGTATCCTTTGCGCTGCGGCTGGGTAAAATAACTGAAATATCCTTCAATATTTTTTATATTTTCGGAAAGTTGTTCGGGCCACGCTTTAGTTTCCTGAATACCTATAATATCGGGCGAGGTTTTAATAAGCCAATCTTTAAAGCCCTTTTTTTCCACAGCCCTTAAGCCGTTGACATTCCAAGAAAGAAAAATCTTCTTCATAATTGATATAATATCATTTTAGGAAACAAATTTATGAGAAAAGGTAAATATTTTTTAACTTCCGAATCCGTTTCGGAAGGGCATCCCGATAAGGTGTGCGACCAAATTTCCGACGGCGTACTTGATGCTATTTTAGCAAAAGATAAAACTGCGCGCGTCGCTTGCGAAACTTATATCACAAGGGGGCTTGTGGTTGTCGGCGGGGAAATTACAACCTCAACTTGGGTTGATGTTGATAAAATCGCCCGAGATACTATTAAAGCAATCGGCTATACCGATTCCAAATACGGTTTTAATTATGAAACCTGTTCTGTAATAAATGTTATCGGTAAGCAGTCTCCCGATATAAGCCAAGGCGTAAATATCGGCGGTGCAGGCGACCAAGGTTTTATGGTCGGTTATGCCACAAACGAAACTAAAGAATTTATGCCCCTGCCTTTACAGTTGGCACACCAAATACTTTTAAATCTTGCAAATTTAAGGAAAACCGGTAAATTAGGATATATCGGGCCGGATTCCAAATCACAAGTTACCGTAGAATATAAAGACGGTATAGCCCAAAGGGTTGATACAGTTGTTTTATCTACCCAGCATACGGAAGAAATTTTGGATAAAACAGGCAAAAAAATAACTGAAGCCGCCAAAAAAGAACTTATAGAAAAGGCCGTAAAACCTGTTTTGGGTAAATGGGCTGATGGCAAAACTAAATATTTGGTTAACCCTACGGGTAAATTCGTAATCGGCGGGCCGCAAAGTGATACCGGTATGACAGGCCGTAAAATTATAGTTGATACCTACGGCGGCAGAACAGCCCACGGCGGCGGCGCTTTCAGCGGTAAAGACCCTACAAAAGTTGACCGCTCGGCCGCTTATATGGCAAGGTATATAGC
>CADAXZ010000118.1 GCA_902791965.1 Candidatus Proelusimicrobium bovinum
GTATTTATCCGTAAGGCTGCTTTCAGGTATCTGTCCGCTGAAACCATCGGAGATTGCGTCTGTTCCTTTTATAACATTCTGTAAAGATTCGTTAAGTATCTGATTCTTTAATGAACGGTCCTCCTTACCTACGCGTTTAGGTGCTTTTTGGGTAAAAACCAAAAGCCCTACCGACGCCAAAAGCAACAAGGCAAACAAATAAAATCTTTTTGCTATATCCATAATCAACCTTTTTTATATACGGCTAAATTCCGTATTTTATCTTCCCCGAAAAGTTTATAACTGCGGCTTAAATCACTTTGATAAAAATATTTTGTTTCTTTCGGGTTATTTTCTGCCGTTTTTTGTTCTTCCGACTGGAATGCTATAAAATAACCGCTGCTTTTTAAATCGGCACAACAAACGGGCAGCACTTCTTCAAGTTTGCCCATAGCCCTTTGCATAGTAAAATCAAAAGGGCCTGCCTGCCCGCCTTTTGTATTTGCGCGGGCCTTAAATACTTTTATGCCTTTAAGGCCTAACTTCATCAAGCACCAATCCATAAACATACAGCGTTTATTAAGCGTTTCTATAAGCGACATATTGCATAAACCGCCTAAAGCAATTTTTACGCTTATGCCGATATAACCGCAGCCCGTACCGTAATCCGCAACACAATAATTCTTTTTATCACCGGCCAACTTTTTTATAAGCGCGGCGGCAAAAAGGCCGTCTGTAATATGCCTGTCCCAAATTTCCTGTTCATTTGAAACACTTGTCAAATTCAAATCATCTTTCTTTTGCCATACCAAAGAAGCGTAAGCCGCTAAAACTTCAAACTGCTGTGCGCTTAAATTAAGCCCTAAATCCGTAATAAAATCATTTCTTAAGTTCATTTTTGGCCCTTCTGAATTTTTCAATATGTATGGCTATTAACTGCAAATCCGCAGGGGTTATACCGGGTATTCTGCTTGCCTGCCCTAAAGTCATAGGTTTTATTTTTGCCAATTTTTGGCTTGATTCTATCAATATTCCTTTTACGGCAGAAGCATCAAAGCCTTCGGGAATAATTATTTTATCGGCATTGGCAAGTGCTTTTGCATCTTTTAAATTCCGTTCCAAATACCCCGCATATTTACGCTGTATTGCCGCCGTATTTTTTGCCGCCGCCAAAGACCAAGGTTTAAGATTTTCTTCCTCAATTTGGGCAGAAGGTTCTTTTACTAATTCTTCAACTGCGGCCTTATATGCCTTAAAAGGTTTTTGATATTCCTGCGGTAAAGAACCTGTTTGTAAACCGTAGCCGCTCAGACGCAAATCGGCATTATCGGTGCGTAAAATTATGCGGTATTCGGCGCGGCTTGTAAACATACGGTAAGGTTCGTTTACGCCTTTTGTGATTAAATCATCTATCAATACGCCGATATAGGCTTCATCCCTGCGCAAAATAAGCGGCGCTTTACCCTTTGCCTTTAAAGCGGCATTAAGCCCTGCCATAAGCCCTTGTCCGCCGGCTTCTTCATAACCCGTAGTACCGTTAATCTGCCCCGCAAAAAACAAACCTGAAACCGCTTTTACTTCCAATGCGGCATTAAGACAGGTAGGGTCTGCGTAGTCATATTCTATGGCATAGCCTGCACGTACTATTTGGGCATTTTCCAAACCTGGAACGGATTTTAAAAGTTCGTACTGCACATATTCCGGCAGACTTGTGGAAAAACCTTGTATATAATACTCTTCCGTATTTAAACCTTCAGGCTCTAAAAATAAAGGGTGGTGTTTATTTTCCGGAAATTTTACTGCTTTATCTTCTATGGAAGGGCAGTAGCGCGGCCCTATGGAATGGATATTGCCGGAATATAAAGCAGATTCAAGCATATGTTCTTTTAAGATTTCAGCCGTTTTATCCGTAGTTCTTCCGATATAACATTGCAAAAACTTTTTATCAACCGGCCTGTTAAAAACGGACATAGGGGTATAAGGATTATCACTCGGCTGCGGCGTAAATTTTGTAAAGTCAACCGTTCTGCCGTTACGGATAACGCTGTCAAAACGCTCGCCGAGACCGTAAATGATTTCATCATTGTCAAGCGTTAGCGCTTCAAAGCAGGCGTATTCGCCGTTTCTGTCGCTGACGGCGGTTTCATAAACATTGTCGGGCTTGAACTCAACTCTCACCTGTGAGTAAAACTCCTTGCCGTCCTTGTAATCAGCACTGATTGCACCCGTTTTTTCGTTAATATGTATGTCGATTTCATTCGTTGAAAGCGTGTTGTTTTCAAATGTAAAGTCAACCTTTTCACGCTCGGCAATCAGCATTTGCATATCCTTCGGCAGTTTTGCGTACGGCATCCTGATTTCCTTTTCATTTGAGAAAACGATTCTGAAAATACGGTCCGTCCAAAGCTCAATGTGCATATACAGGCGCTCAACCGTGGGCTCGCAAGGCTCGTAAAGATAAAGCTGTGTGGCGTGCGTATAGCACAGACTGCTCTGCTTCGCCTGAACCTTGGAAGTTACAATTATTCCGCTGTCGGTTGTTTCAACTGTTTCAATCTCCCTCAGCCTGTTCTGTACGGCGGGCGCAAGGCGAAAATCGTCAATCGTATTTGTGATACGCTCCTCACAAATTGCGGCAATGCCGCCCGCAAACTGCGGATAATCCTTTTTGCTCGTTTCCATAGTATCCTCCTTATAGTAATATTTTACTGTTACCATTTTAAGAATATCGCATAACGCCTTGAATTATCAAGAAATATGTTATACAATTATAGTAATATTTTACGATTTGGTGATACGATGCTCTTTGAAGAAAAGCACATAGCCCATGTGTGAGGCGCAGCCTGTAAAGTCTCCGTCAGAGCCCACCGTGACCGTGTAACTGTCGGTGCTGATACCCTCGTAGCAGTTCCAGTTGGTAGGATCTCCGAGTTTGCTGGCATATATCTCATGGTTTGCGGAGCTGCAGGCCCATAAGCGATTGTCATGCTC
>CADAXZ010000119.1 GCA_902791965.1 Candidatus Proelusimicrobium bovinum
TGGCGGGTTGACGGCGCAAGGTGCTGATGTTGAAGCCGTAAGGAATTTTATCATGACAGGTGCTGAGGCCGCTAAATATGCCGCAAACCCTAATGAGTTTTTTGTACCTATCGTGGTAAAAGTATTCTGTCAGGTTGCTATCGTGCTTGGTACTTTAAGCGGCGGGTGGCGTATAGTAAAAACTATGGGGCAAAAGGTTACCCGCATTAAACCTATTGACGGCTTTTGTGCGGAATCCGGCTCTGCCATATCTTTGTTTATATCTTCTTGGTTAGGTATACCGGTAAGTACTACCCATGTTATTACGGGCGGTATTGTGGGTATAGGCTGTTTTAAAAGATTTTCTGCCGTACGCTGGGGCGTTGCCACCAAAATTATTTGGGCTTGGGTTATTACGATACCCGCTTCGGCCGTAATAGCAGGGCTTTCTTATTGGGCTTCAACTTTGTTTAAATAGTTTATTAAAATTGCTTAAAATTTAAAGCCGCCGTTAAAAAACGGCGGCCTTTTGTTTATATAAATGATAAAATATTCATAATATACATTTATGGGGATTATATGGCCGGAAAATTAAGTTTTTCTTATTCTAAAATGAGCACTTATCAGGAGTGCCCTTTAAAATATAAATTCCGCTATGTTGATAAATTGTATGAGCCGCCCAAATATTTTTTTGCTTTCGGTACGGCTTTACATAAGGTTATGGAATATCTTTATTCTTCACAAAAGCCGCCTTTCCCCACTTTGCAGGAAGTTTTGGATTTTTTTAAGAAAGATTGGGAAAGCAGCACTTGGCAGGAAAAGGGCTATGAATCCGCAGAAAAAGAATTGGCCGGCTATGATGAAGGCTTTATTATTATAACTGCTTATTACCAAAAATTTTGTAAGGAGTTTTTTGCCCCCGTATCAACAGAGTTTAGAACTACGGTTGATTTTGGTGATATTTCCGTAGTAGGCATAGTTGACAGAATAGATTATTTGGGCGGCGGTAAAATTTCCATAGTTGATTATAAGACCGGCAAGAAAATTAAGCGCGAACCGGACCAACTTATGATGTACCAAAAATTATTATTCGGCAATAAGGAACTTGAAGAACGCGTTAAGGCTTGTCATCCGCGTGTAAAAAATATAGAAGTTTCAAATATGCTTTTTTTACATCTTAAAGGCCCTGAGTTTGAACAACAGCGCTTTAGCCCTGCTTCGGACGAAGAAATGCAGGATTTTTGGGCGCGTGCTTTAGGTGTTGCCGATTCTATTAAAAAAGAAAAATTTGATGCTAATCCGGGCGAAATGCAATGCCGTTTTTGCGATTTTAAAAAATATTGCCCCGTTTGGAATTTGGATAAATCTGCCGGTAGGGATTTTGCGCTTGAACAACAGCCGCAGCAAGAAATCCCCCCCGCAGTACAAGAGCCTCAAAATCCTTTGGATAAACTTTCTATCCTGGCGGACCGCTACGGCAAGGCTTTAAAAGAAGTTAAAGATTTAGAGCAGGAAATAATTTCCTTAATGCGTCAGGAAGATATAAACCGCCATTTCGGTAAAGAGTTTGAAGTTAACCTTACCAAAATAAAAACGGTAAATTTTAAAGACAGGAAAAAAACTTTAGATACCCTTAAAGAACTTAACCTTTTGGGTAAAACTGTTGCCCCTACGCTTGGCAAGATAAAAGCCCTTTTAGATGACCCGTCCGTTTCAGACGGGCAAAAAGAGGCGCTTTCTGCTTTGGCTGATTTCGGGGAAGAATATAAACTTGATTGTATAAAAACGGATAAATAATTATGCTTAACAGACCTTTTAAACTTAACCGCCGTCAGACACAAAGTCCTTTACAGTTGCGTTTTAAGACGGCAATATTTTTTATTTTGGCTTTTTTTGCACTTTTTACTTTTGAAAGATTTTTACTTTTTGCTCTTAATTATTCCTTTTTTTCCCCTTTAACTTTTTTGCAGACTTTTACCTCTTTTTTTACGGGCTTAAGGTTTGATTTTGCCGCCATAGCCTTATTTGTCTGTCCTTTTATTTTCCTTATGATGCTGCCTGTAAAGACAAGAAAATGGATAAAAACTTGGGCATTTTTCCTTTCGTTCCAGTTAGTATTTTTTGCTGCTTTGCTGACGGCCGATTTAATTTACTTCGGCTATGTGAAGCGCCATATGGGCGAAGAACTTTTAAGCCTTGCTAATGATTTCGGTTTTATAGTAGGCTATGCTTTCGGGCAGGGGTTTTGGGTTTTATTATTGCTGATAATTGCTTTTGCGGCGATAGTTTGGCTTATTAATTTTATTATTAATGCTTTATACCAAGAGCCCCGCTTTTGCGGGTTTAAAGAAGTTATCTTCTATGCGGTTTTTATAGGGCTTGCTTTTTTGGGAGTGCACGGCAAATTTACAAAAACTGCCCTTAATATTCCGGATGCTTATACCAATGCCGATACAAGTATGGCGGCGGATTTGGCTTTAAACGGTATTTTTACTTCTTACAGTGTTATAAGCCAAAGTAATTATATGGCGGAAAACGAACGGGAAGAAAACTTGGCCTTAGATGATACCGCCAAAGCGCTTGATAATCCCGCACAGGAAGATATATTGCCGTATCAGTATCCTTTAATGCACCGTCTTAAAGATGTTAAACCTTACAGACAGCCGCTTAATTTGGTAATAGTGGTTATGGAATCTTGGGTTCCTAACTATATAGATTCGGTAAGTTCCGGCAAATACGGTATTACTCCTAATTTTGATAAATTAGTAAAAACCTGCAAGGTATAACGGCTGTTTTAGGCGGATTGCCCGCTTTGCCGCATTTGCCTAAATTAGGCTACGGGCTGGAAAAAATAAATATGACAAAACTGCCTGCAATTTTAAGCGCTAAAGGCTACAGAACTATATTTGCGCAGACATCCCAAAGAAATTCCTTTAATTTGGATAAAACTGCCGCACTTTTGGGCTTTAAGGAAGTTTACGGCAAGGAAGATATGCCCAAGCAGTTTAATTATGCCAAAGCGGAAGGATACGGCTATGATTATGATATGTATCATCTTTTGCTGCAAAAACTGCGCGGCGGTAAAGAGCCGTTTTTTATTTTTGCCTTTACGGGTATTACGCATACCCCCTATTTAGGCCCCCTTAAAGGTTTTGAAAAATATCCAAATACAACGGAAGAAAACAAATATCTTAATTCCCTTATGTTTGCGGATTATTCTTTAGGGTATTTTATGGACGAAATGCGTAAAGAACCTTGGTTTTACGATACAGTTTTTATTTTTGTTGCTGACCATACTTTTAACCGCAACGGCAGTATTAAGGATAAGTACCATATTCCCTTTTTAATATATGCCCCGCGTTATATTAAAGCGGAGCGCAGCGGTATTGTAGGCTCCCAGTTGGATATTTTGCCGACAGTGTTTGAAATTTTACACCTTAGCGAGCCTTATTGTGCTGCCGGCAAAAGTCTGTTTGCGCAAGGCCCGCGCCACGCACTTTTTGCTGACGGCTATACTATCGGGCTGATAACGCAAGATGGCGCAATAAGACATACGCGCGCTAAAGCCTTGGAAGAAGAACAATATTCCCCCTCTTTTGATAAAAAACAGGCGGAAAATTTACTCCTTTCCTTAGATAAAACTTTTTATACTCTTATAAAAGAAAACCGCTGGTCCGCACCAGAAGAAAAGCATTTAGACGGTGATAAAAACAGATGAAGAAATTGTTTAAATATTTTTATCCCGATTATAAATTAAGGATTACTTTATTATTTTTAGCGGCTTTTATCTTGCTGTTCGCTGCGGCAAGGATGTCTATAATGTTGTTTTATCCTTCCCGTTTTGAAAGTATCTCTTTGGCTTACCGTTTTTACTGCTTTTTTGCGGGGCTTCATTTTGACTTTTCCATAATAGGAGTTTTTGCCGCCGCACCTTTAGTGCTTTTTAATCTTCCGCTAAAGAATAAGTACTATAACGGCTGTTGCCTTGCGGCTGTTGCTTTTGTGTTCTTTGCTTTTG
>CADAXZ010000120.1 GCA_902791965.1 Candidatus Proelusimicrobium bovinum
TTAAAATAAGTTTATACTTACAAAAAAGCCCCGCTGTCTGCGGGGCTTTTTATTTTAAGTGAATAAATACTAATCTTTCTTATAAGCGCGCAAAATCAATTCTTTATCCGCTTCGGGAGAGTCTTGAAGTTCTTTCAAAGCCTCTTCTTTAACATTTTTAAAATGTTTATATTCACTATCCACACGATTTACCATTGCGGCATTAGCAGGGTCTTTTCTGATTACTCTTTCCTGAGTATGATGTTTTTTAACATCTTCGCCTATTTGTATAAATAACTTTCTTAAAGCAATGAAAGTATTTTTTTCATAATCATCAGTCAAAACATGCTGATTCAGCAATTCGTTCAGGCGTATCATATGGTCTGCCAATAATTTATATGTACTCCAAGCATCTCCAGCACCTTGCTTAGACATCTTCAAAAGGGCTTTGGTGTTTTCTCTGAATTTAGGGTTAATATTTTCAAATTTAGCCCTTAAATCAAAAAATGTATGCATATTTTGAAATAAAATACCAAGCAAGCGGTCATCTTTTGTCCTGCCGTATTGCTTAAGGATTTTCATTTCGGTTGCTTCCAAAACAGCATATACATCATCATCAATAGTAAGTAAAAGGAAAGGATTATCGGTAATAATTGCGAAATATAAACCTTCCGGAGTATAGCGCACTTCATGTTTAAGTTTAGAATCCATTACGGCATATTCCAAGGCTTTGGTAAGTTGTTGTACGGAAGAATCCGCAACAGCTTTCATTTCTTCGCTGCTTATTAAACCTTCCGGTATACCCATCGTAGATATTGCAGGTACTACAAAATTATCTGACACCCTGCCGCAAACAAAAGCAAGTCTGTCCCAAAAAGTTAAATCCCTTGCACTTATATTATAGCCCGTTTTCCAATTTACATTTCTAATATCTCTTATCATATCCAATTTTATCTCATCATAGTCATCGGGCAAATCTGCATTTACAATACTTTTGTTTGAAACTCTTGAAAAAGCCGAAGGGCTTATAAAAGGTATATTAGGGCCGATTTTGTTTTTTATATTTTCATTAGTTTGCCCGACTACGACTTCCCCAGCCTGTTTGACCGAAGTGCTGTCCTTGTGTTGAATAAAAGCAGTATCTTTTTGAACTTGTAAATTTTCTTTTTCAATTTCTTCGGTAGCTTTGATAAATTGCTCAATTTCGCAATCACTGTCCGCGGTAAGTACTATATATTTTCCATCCATACGCATTGAAAATTCCGCAAAAGCAGGGATATAAAGAAAAGAAACAAATAAAACAAATACTAATAATCTTCTCATATAATCTCCTCATTCGTATTTAAAGTGACAATTTTATTGTATATGTTTTGACAAAAAATAAAAAGAGTCTTTAGGCCTATTATTATTTACCCTAAAGACCTATATTTAAAATTACAGTTATAAATGCTATAATAATTAAAGAAATTAAATAAATTTGTAAATATAAAAAAAACTCTTTACAAATTTAAGTGATTTTACTACAATATTTATGTAGTCCTCGGTAGCTCAATGGTGGAGCGATCGGCTGTTAACCGATAGGTTATAGGTTCGAGTCCTATCCGAGGAGCCAGATTTAAACCCCGCTTAACGGCGGGGTTTTTATTTTTATAAAATATTTTTAACTTTACTTCCCGATTACAACAGTACAAAAATTTATATTTATACGGCTAAAATAAATATTTTTAAATTGCCACTTGTTTTTTGGGTATATATCCGTATATTATAGTTAAGGTTGTGCAAGGCATCTTAAGCGGGTGCCGTGATCAGGGGTAATGGTACTCCGGCATGGCGTTAAGCCCCCTTAATTAGGGCGACCTGACAACACTTAAAGGAACTGATAATGACTATAAGAGTCAATAACTAACTAACCCCCGCACTAAAAACCGGGGGTTTTTTATTGCCATAATTTTCTGTCAACAAACACGATAAACAAGTATAATAAAAATATGGAAAACTCATATAAAAAACTGATAAAAGGCTATTTGGAATTTAAACAAAATTCCGCCTTAAAAAAAGATTTTTACGCCCATTTGCATTTAGGCCAAAACCCGCAAGTATTTATAATTTCCTGCTGCGATTCAAGGGTTGTTCCCAATATAATAATGAAAGCCGAACCGGGCGAAATTTTTATTACACGCAATATTGCCGCGCTTGTGCCGCCTTATGACGAAAAACATACCTCTTGCCACGCAACAAGCGCCGCTGTTGAATATGCCATAAAACACCTGAAAGTAAAGCATATAGTAATTATGGGGCATACAAAATGCGGCGGCATTGAAGCATTGGTAAAAAGCGGGCATATCACAAAGCATAAGACTGATTTTATTGATAAGTGGACGGATATTGCCAAGCCGGCACTTGAGGCTACTTTACACAACTGTACCGATAAAAATTTTGAAGAAAAATGCACCTATTGCGAAAAAGAGTCCCTTAAAACTTCCCTTAATAATCTGTTTACTTTCCCTTTCGTAAAAAAGGCTGTTGATGACGGGAAACTTAAACTGCACGCAATGCTTTTTTAAAGCGGCGTTTTTATTATCAAATTTACCCGTTAACAGCGGGCTTTTATATCAGGCTTTATTTTCAGCCTTTTCCGCTATCATTGCTTCCAAGCGGACATAGTTCACTTTACCGCTGCCCATAAGAGGCATTTCTTCTATATAGTTTATCTTCTTTGGAACCCAAAGTTCGCTGTATCCTTCCTTGCGGAAGAAATCCTGCAAGTCGCTTACTTTGGCATCGGTTTTAGTGGTATAGACAATTAACTGTTCGCCGCGTTTGGCATCAGGCGCGCGCACTACCGCGTGCATAAAGTCAGGCCAAAGATGCGTGATTGCCGTTTCCACAGCGGTTAAGGATACCATTTCCCCCGCTATCTTGGCAAAGCGTTTTGCGCGGCCTTTTATTACCATAAAGCCGTCTTTGTCAAAATCAACTATATCACCGGTATCATACCAGCCGTCTTCGGGCGGTTGTATTACACCGGGGTTATCTTCCTTAAGATAGCCTAACATAACATTATCGCCTTTAACCCACAGGCGGCCGCCTTCTTCTATACCGGGTACGGCTTCAAGTTTATATTCAATACCGGGCCATAACTTGCCTACCGTACCGCGCTTAAAAAACATAGGGGTAGTTAAAGCAAGGCCGGGGCCGACTTCCGTCGCGCCATAGGCTTCCAAAACCCTTATACCGAACTTTTCCGACCACAACTTAAATGTTTCGTCTTTAAGTTTTTCCGCGGCAACTGCGGCAAACCTTAAACTGTAAAAATCGTAAGGATGCGCTGTTTTGCCGTAAGCATTTAAGAAAGTATCCGTACCGAAAAGCACCGTAGCATTTCTGTCATATACAAGTTCCGGCACTATTTTATAATGCAAAGGCGAAGGATATAAAAATACAGATGCCCCGCTTAAAAGCGGCATAAACATACCTATCACCAAACCGAAAGAATGGAACATCGGCAAAGCATTAAAGAATTTATCTTCCAAACCGTAGAAAATAATACTTTGCAGTTGGCAGCGGTTGGCATTTATATTGCGGTGGCTTAATACAACGCCCTTAGGCACACCTTCAGAGCCGCTTGTAAATAATATGACGGCAGGGCTGTTAGGATTTGCGTTTTTACAAGTTCTCTTGTAGGAAAAATAAGGGAATTTGGACATCATCAAACCCTTAATTTTATCAAGAGCAGAAACGGTTTTTTGTATATCTTCCAGATAAATTATTTTTATTTTGGCTTCTTTAAGTGCGCTTTCCACACTTTCCAAACCGGCCTTTTTTATAAATAATTTGGAAGATATTACCGTTTTAATTGCAGACGAGCGGCAAGCCGAAAGAATATTTTTTACTCCGGAAGAAAAGTTTATCATCGCCGGCACTCTGCCGTAAGCCATAAGGCCGAAAACACTTACCGCACAGGCATTTATATTAGGCAGTACTATGCCTATAAATTCCCCTTCTTTTGTAAACTTTGTAAACTTTTTCCCCAAAATAAAAGAGGCTGTCAACAAAGTTGCATAGTCAACACCCTTGCGGTTTACATCTTCCAAGGCACGCACGCTGCGCCCCGCAAAGTAGGAAGCGTCAATAAGCCCTTTAAATACCGTTTTATCTATATCGCAACTTCTATACCGAACATTAGTCATAAGGTCATAAACCCTGTCCTCGGCTTTATAACGGCGTTCGCGGCTTTTAAGGTCGTCAGGCAAATCCAGCGTTACGGCAGGCATAATATTTACGGTAAATCCGCTTGAGGGGCGATGTCTTAATTTACGCCCGAAGTAAGCAAAACGGGAATATTCCGTTCCTTGTATAAATACCGGTAAAAGTTGTGCGCCGCTCTTTTCCGCTATCATAGCAGGGCCGGGGTAAATCTTCATCACGCCGCCAGTAGTGGAAATACGGCCTTCCGGAAAGATAACTATTTTGCGGCCTTTTTTAACTTCGTCAATAATCGTTTTTACAGCCATTACATTACTTGCATCAACCGGATAATGGCGGATAAACTGCAAGAATATTCTTACCCAAAACCTTTTAGCAACAGTACCGTCAACAACAAAAGCAATATCATCAGGCAGAACAGCCGCAAGGATAAGCGGGTCTAAAAAGGAATTATTATTGGCTAAAATTATAGTTTTGCCCTGTGCGGCACGGTAGTTGTCAAGCCCTTTTACTTTTATGCGGTACAAGGTGTTTAATATAAAAAACAAAGCGCCGCGCAAAACATAATCGGGCAACAGTTTACAAATATAAACCGAACACGCCAAATTAAGCACGGACAAGCCGATTATTACAAGCGGTATGCCCGAACCCATACCCAAAAGTACCATAGCGCCCACAGACGCGCACATAACCGCAAAAGCATTCAAAAATGTACTTGCGGCAAAAATGCGCCCTAACATCACTTCCGAAGATAACTGCTGTAAAAGGCTTATAAGCGGAACTATATAAAGGCCGGAACATACGGCAATAAAAATTAAATCAAGGGAATTATAACATATATACAATATAAAGATATTGTATATTATTGATTATTTTCACATTTCTGAAAAGAAAAAGTCCCTCAATAACATAAATGTTACTGAAGGACTTTGTAATACCCTATAAGT
>CADAXZ010000121.1 GCA_902791965.1 Candidatus Proelusimicrobium bovinum
GTAAAGAGCGGCATGGACGGATCGCTCACGATATTCTTTCTTGCCGCCTGTTTCCACTCGATACCGATAGGCTTTTCATCTATCCCGTTCTGAAGTATGGAGAAGCTGAACTCCGAACCCTTTCCGTACTCGCTGTGTACGGTGAGACTGCTGCCCATCAGATCAAGGAGCTGCCTGGTGATACTCATGCCAAGGCCCGTTCCCTCGATGGTGCGGTTTCTTTTTTCCTCGATACGCTTATAGGGGGAAAACAGGCTCTCCATATCCTCTTCCCGCATTCCGATACCGGTATCCGTCACCGTTACAGTAAGCAGGATATGCTTATATCGTGGCAGATGTCCGATGCTATTTTTAAAGCCGCGCCTAAAGGCAGCCAAAATTATATTTCTGCTTTCGGCGGGCATAACGGCTTTGAATGGTGCAGCAAGCAAATTGACGATTATATAAAAAGCAGGGACAGGGATTGAATTATCAAGAGTATATCTTTAAAGATTAAAATTTAAAAGCGGTTTGGAGTAATATCCAAGCCGCTTTCTATAAATAAACTATACAATCCGTAAAATCTTATTCTTCCGTATCGTACTCATTAGGGCCGGGGGTCGGCGGCAAAATACCGAAAATGATAGTTATTACCGGTATAACAAGTGTTAAAAGAGCAAGCCAGCCGCTTAATCCGCAATCGTGCAAACGCCTTACCGTAAGCGCTAAAAGCGGAATAAACATAGCAAGCATATAAATAAAAATAACAAACCCGATAATTAAAAAAAATACACTTGAGAAAACAGGTTCTTCCTCCGCGTTTGCCATATACCATATAGGTACTAATGCTATCATATATAAAATAAAAATTATAAGTGCATTCCAAAGGTTAAAAAACCAAAATTCCTTCCTGCCGCTACGGCCGTTAAATGCCGCGTATTTATGAAATAAAATATCAAAAAAATAAGTTTTCATACCTTAATCTCCTTTTTAAATTCCTGCCGGTAAAGCATTATATCATTGTATTTAGTCTTTAGATAAAGCCTATAATAATTCTACCATATCGGCTACCTGTTGCGGTGTATCGGCAAAATTATTTGCGCCAACGGATTTTAAAAATTCCTTATTTCTAAATCCCCAAGTTACGGAAATACAAGGCAGCCCCGCGTTTAAAGCAGTTTGGTAATCAACTTCACTGTCGCCGACATAAACTGCCTGTTTTTTATCCGCGCCTAACTGTTCCAACACTTTATAAACGCTGTCTGGCGCGGGTTTGCGCTTTATGCCTGCCCTTTCCCCTACGGCTACATCAAAAATACCTTTAAAATATCTGTCGCAAAGCCCTTTTACGGCGGCATCAAATTTATTTGAAATTACCCCCAACTTACATCCGCGCGCCTTTAAGTTAGCCAATAAGTTTAGAATACCGCCGTAAGGTGCAGTAGTTTTATACATATTATCGGGGTAGTATTGCTTAAATTCCTTAACACATTGTTCAAGGATTTTCTCGTCAACGGGCTGCGGCATATTATATCTTAAAAAATGTGCAACGCCTTTGCCCAAAGCATCACAAGCCTGATGTGTATTGCGGGACGGGTATCCGTGCAAAGCCAAAACATAATTTAAAGCGGCAGTTAAATCCCCCAAGGAATTTAAAATCGTGCCGTCCATATCAAAAATTACAATATTCTTCATATAACACTTAAATTTTATAATATTTAAAAGCCGAGATAAATGTCTTGTATAAATGTCCGGCGCAAAACAAAGATAAAAGCACTTTTAAAATCCTTTGCAATAAAGCCGTTTTTTAGTTTAATATATTTAAGCCCTTTCGGGCGGTAAATTTTATCAGAGAGTACATTTATGTCATCAACACAACCCCTTTTTGCATCTACGGAAATAGAATTGGTTTCGGTAGAACTGCCGGCAATTTTAAAACAAGCCGCAGAAGGCTTGGAAGTAAACACCAAAGAAATTGAAGAAAAAATACTCCCCCTCATCAAAGAAAATACCACCGTGCGGGAAATGCTTGAACACCTTATAATTTTGGCTTTGAGTTTAACTTCCCTGCAATCACCGGATTGGAAGTATTTTGCAGGCCGTCTGCGCATTTTGGCGCTTTATAAAGATTGCGGCCGCCAAAAACTTTATGATTACCCTGCGACTTTATCAAACAATATAAAAAACGGTGTTTATACCGATTTGATAGAAAAATACTACACTAAACAAGACATTGAACAGGCCGCGGCATTTATCAACCCTGCTTTTGATATGATTTACGATTATGCCGGTGCAAGCCTTTTAATAAAGCGCTATCTTTGCGAATATCAGGATAAACAAGCCGAACTGCCACAGGATATGTTCCTTACCATAGCGCTTTTGGCGGAAATGAACAATCCCAAAGAAACACGCCTTACCTGCGTCAAAGACACCTATGAAAAATTAGCAAACCGCAAAATATCTTTGGCGACGCCTCTTTTAATGAATTTGCGCCGTCCTAACGGCAATTTAAGTTCCTGTTTTATTACTATGGCTGATGATAACCGCGATTCCATTTTTTACATAGTTGACCAAATTTCTGCCATAAGCAAATTTGGCGGCGGCGTAGGCGTTAATATATCGCGTCTGCGTGCAAAAGGCTCAAGGATAA
>CADAXZ010000122.1 GCA_902791965.1 Candidatus Proelusimicrobium bovinum
ATCCCCCTTCTTTGTAGCAAAAGATGCTACACCAGAACAAATAGCCGCATTAAATAAGCCGATTTGGTTCGGCGAAACACTCAAATATAATATAGGATATTCCTTTATAGTAGCGGGCGTTGCCGAACTTAAGACGACCCGCGTAGTAGATAATAACGGCGTTTTGGCTTATGAAATGCGCGCCGATGCCAATTCCCATAGTGTTATAGATTCCGTCTTTAAAGTACGCGATATAAACGCTTCCTGGCTTGATGTCGGGCTGGGCAAATCTTTAGGTTATTGGCAGAGTGTAAAAGAAGGCAAATATGCACGTGACGAATGGGTAATTTTTGATTATAAAAATCATATCTTTAACAATCATAAGCAAGATAAGCACGGCAATATAAAAACACAGAAAGTCGCTTTTACGGGTGATGCTGTATTAGATATGCTTTCCTCATTATATTATGTCCGCACACAGGATTTACCCGAAAAGGGTGAAGTTTATTTTGATATAGTAAACCGCAAGGAGCAATATCCGCTGAAAGTTGTGGTACACGGCAAAAAGAAAGTTAAGGTAAAAGCAGGCACTTTTAACTGTATTTTGGTTGAACCGAAATTCAGCGGGGAAGGAATTTTTATTTCTAAAGGCAAAAGCCTTAAAGTATGGCTTACCGACGATAAATATAAAATGCCTGTAAAAATGGCGGTGGAAGTTTTTATCGGCAGCGTTACGGCAGAACTTACTGAATATAAAAGGACAAAAAATTAAGGAGATTTTATGACACACGACAAACAGCATTTTATTGACATAATAAACAATTTTAAAGGGAAAGAAATCGTAGTTATCGGCGATGTTATGTTAGACCAATTTGTTAAAGGCTCTGTAAGCCGCCTTTCTCCCGAAGCGCCCGTTCCCGTAGTTAATGTTGAAGAAGAAGATTTTATAGCGGGCGGTGCAGGCAATGTAGCCGTAAATTTGGCCGTTTTAGGTGCAAAGCCGATAATGGTTTCCGTAGTAGGAACTGATATAAAAGGCAGTATTTTAAAAGGCTATTTGGAAAGTAAAGGGGTTGATGTTTCCGGTATAGCAAAAGATGAAAACCGCCCCACCACCCAAAAAATGCGTATTATAGCAGAGCGCCAGCAAGTAGTAAGGGTTGACCGCGAAAGCAAAGAACGCATTTGTCCCCCAATCGCAAAAGAATGTATGAAAAATTTTAAAAAAGCCGTAAAAAAAGCAAAAGGTGTTGTAATGTCAGATTACGGCAAGGGTATGCTTTCCGACCATAACATACAAGAAATTATCAATATTTGCAGGGAGAAAAAAATCCCCGTATGCGTTGACCCTAAAATTGATAACTTCCTTAAATATAAACGCATAACCTGTATGACGCCAAATACAAAAGAGGCGTGGGAAGGTATGGGCCTGCCGCCTAAAAAAGACAATGCCGCAATTTTGGATTTGGGCAAAAAGATTTTAAAAACTTTGGATGCCGAATCTATTTTAATTACAAGAAGCGCAGAAGGTATGAGCCTTTTTGAAAAGGGTGCAAAGCCTAAAATTACAACTATCAAAGCAACCGCAAAGGAAGTTTTTGATGTTACCGGCGCGGGCGATACGGTTATATCCGTTTTAACTTTGGCTTTGGCCTGCGGGGCAAGCCTGCCCGATGCTGCTTATATTGCAAACAAAGCCGCCGGCATAGTAGTTGCCAAATTAGGCACTGCTACCGTCAGCACACAGGAAATAAAAGAGGTTTTATAATGAACGATACTTTTATTATTATCCCTGCACGCTACGGCTCGACAAGATTCCCCGGTAAACCGCTTGCTTTATTGCAAAACAAACCTATTATCCAATGGGTTTACGAAGCCTGCAAAAAAGCAAACTGCGGGGAAGTTATTATAGCAACAGATGACGACAGAATTTTATCTGCGGCTGAGGCCTTCGGCGCAAAAGCCGTTATGACACCCGATACCTGCCAAAGCGGAACTGACAGGATTTATTATGCCGCCAAAAACCTGAAAGCAGACTATATAATAAATGTCCAAGGCGATGAACCTTTTGTTCTAACTGAAACTATAAAAGGCGTTGCGGATTTACTTAAAAATGATACGCAAACTGATATATCCACCGCTTGCATACCGACTACCGATTTTAAAATTATTGATAATCCCAACCATGTAAAAGCCGTATTAACAAAGGATATGCGTGCTTTGTATTTTTCCCGCTCGATAGTACCTTATAAAAGGGAAACGACACCACAAACGCAAAAAGCACCTTATTATCTGCACTGCGGCATTTACGGTTATAAAAGAGCTGCTTTGGAAAAGTTCGTCAGCCTGCCGCAAAGCCCGCTTGAGATATTGGAAAAACTTGAACAACTACGCGCACTTGAAGCAGGTATGGTTATAAAATCCGTCTTAACAAAAAAGACAGGCCCTGCAATAGATACCCCGCAGGATTTGCAACGCGCCAAAGAATTTGCCGCGAAATTATAAAAAAAGATTCTAACTCTATAAGGAGCAGTAAAAAAATGTCTAAGTTTAT
>CADAXZ010000123.1 GCA_902791965.1 Candidatus Proelusimicrobium bovinum
GGAAACCTTTAAAACGATGGAAAATGTCCCCGTAATGAATGTGATGATGGCGCGTACTGGTATGAATTCTCTTCAAAAACGCTTGGGTAATTTGCGCGATATGAATAATAAGAACAATCAGCAAGGTGTTTGGGTGCGTACTTATTATAAAGATATGACCGTTGATGATTTAATCAAAACGGATATTAAATTATTCGGTGCGGAAGCAGGATATGACTGGCTGTTTATGCCTGATGAGCCTACAAAACTGTATGCCGGCGTAATGATAGGTTATATGAAAGCCAATAATATCAAAACCAAAAAGGATAACGGTACTTACGAACAGGGAGAAGGCGATGCTCCGAGTTTAGGCTTTTACGCAACTTTATTAAACGAAAACAGTTGGTTCGTGGATATAGCGGCAAGGAACTTCTGGAGTAAACTTGATATGAAGAGCCACACCTCTTTAGGTACGGAACTTGCCTATAAACCCAGCCGCAATGTAATAGCCTTAAGTGCCGAAGCGGGCAAGAGTTTTATAGCCCAAGAAAACGGCAACGGTTATATCCGTATAGAGCCTAAAGCGGAAATAAACTATATGAATGCAAGTTCGGACAGTTCTTCGGTAAAGGGCGGCACGGGCGACTTAAAATATGACAGCGCAAACTATTTTGATGTAAAAGCAGGTGTATTGTTTGCCTATAATATTAAAAACTATAACGGATTACTGATAGAGCCTTTGTTGGAGTTGGCATACAGGCAGGAACTTATAGGAACAGATAAGGTATCTTATGGCGGGGCAACAAATAAAAGTAATATAAAAGGCGGCAATGTGGAAATAAACGCAGGGCTTAATATGCAGTTAACAGATGATTTATATTGGTATGCTTTAGGCAGTTATGAAGCAGGCAGTAAAATAAGCGGCTGGGGCTTAAATGCGGGGATAAGATTCTCATTCGGCAATATGAATGGTACTAATAAACAATCATCCGATTCCCCCAAAACAGAACAAAATAACAGACTTTACAATAATGTGTATAGAAAGGGAAATAAACAGAAAACGGAAAATACCGAAAAAGTACAGACAAATTCTTCCTATAACAAAAAGAGCAGATATACTAACGGTAATATGAATACTAATACTAAGAAAAAAGAAATAAATAAAAGAAAGAATATGTTATATTAAGTTATATAAGATTTTCTGTTAAAAGTATTTTATGAGGATATTATAAATATGGCGATAACAATTTTATCTTTATTGCTTGTGGCGTTTTTTGTTGCAAGTGTTTTCCTTAAAAGGGAAAATGATAATAAAACGGCTAAAATTACGGAACTTTCCGTAAAAACAGCCTCTTTGGAGAGCGATAAACAAAATCTTTCGGTTTTAAATACAAAGTTGGAAAGTGATGTAAAACAAATAACTGTCCAAAACGAAAGTTTAAAAAACGAAATTAACGCCTTTAAAAATAAAGAAACGGAACTTAAAACCAAACAGCATGGCTTGGAAGAAAAAATTAAAATGCAGCAGGATGTTTTTGATAAACTGCAAAACTCCGCAAAGGATAACTTTAAGCAACTTGCCGACGAAATTTTTAAAGTTAAAATCGGCGAACTTAAAGAGGGTAATAAAGAAAATCTTACCCCTTTGATAAAACCTTTAAATGAAAATCTTTCCAACCTGCAAGAAAAACTTGCCGTTATGCAAAACCTTAATGAAGGCTTGCAGAAAGAAGCAAACAATCTTGCTAATGCTTTGCAGTTTAAAAACAAAACACAGGGAAACTTCGGCGAGATGATTTTAGAGGAAGTGCTTGTTTCCTGCGGGCTTGAAAAGAATGTCCATTACGAAATGCAGCCTTCCTATAAAACAGATGACGGGAAAACTGTATATCCTGACTGCATTATAAAAATGCCGGATGAAAGATATGTTGTAATAGATTCTAAAATGTCTTTAACGGCTTATACAAGATTTGTTAATGAAGAAAATCCGGAAAAAAAGTCCGCCTATTTAAAGGACCATATTGCTTCGGTGGAAAATCATATAAAAGAACTTTCCGCTAAAAAATATCAGGATTTAAAGAAAATAAAAGGCCAAACGCCTGATTTCGTTTTGATGTTTATCCCGATAGAATATGCCTATATCTGCGCTCTTGATGCAAAAAAAGATTTAGGCCTTTTTGCCGGCGGACAAAAAATTGCTGTTGTTACGGCTTCTTCCTTAATACCGATACTTAAGACGGTAGAAACTTTATGGCGCATAAGCAGAAGCCAAAAAAAGATAGATGATATTATCAAAATAGGCGGGCAATTACACGACAGGGCCGCAAACTTTTTTACTAATATGACAAATATAAAAAATGCACTTGTCTCCGCCGGAAAAAGTTTTGATAAGGCTATGGATAATTTAAGCGGTAATCAGGGGCTTTTGGTATCGGCAAGGAAATTAGAGGAATTCGGCATAAAAATCAATAAGGCCTTACCTAAACCTGATGAAAAAGCGCCTTTGCCGCAAACAGAGATACAAATAACAGAAAATACGCCGGACAATTCCCCCGCTTTGCCTTTTAAATAACTGTTAATTCTTCTAAACTGCCTGAATAATTATGATATAATTATTATAGGACAGTTTTATGATACTTTATAAGAATAAAGAAAGACAAACATATCCCAACCTTTTAAACTTAAATAAAAGGATTTAGATTTTTGTGTATAGAGCGTGCTTTTAGCCGCTCTTTTTTGTTTATAAAGAACGGATTTCAAATAAAGGATTAAGGAGAAAGAAAACTATGTTATTTATGCCAAAAGAAGTAAAGTTTTTTGATTTGTTTGACCAACAGGCCGAAAATGTGCTTGAAGGCGCCCAACTGTTTAATAAAATTATTAATACACCTGAAATCACACGCGACAATATTGATAAAATGCACGCCATAGAACATAAAGGCGACGAAATTAACCACAATATCTGAAATATGTTAAACGAAAGTTTTATTACACCTTTTGACAGGGAAGATATTTTAAGCCTTGCGCAGAATATGGATAATATCATAGACGGTATTTATATGATTACAAACCGCTTTTATCTTTATAAAATTTTTGAGCCGGCAGACGAAAGCAAAAAACTTGCATCCACAATAGAAAAATCCGTCACGGCTATGACTAAAATCGTAAAATTTTTAAGGAATAAAAAGAATGTTAAAGAAACACTTAAACAATGCGTTGAGGTTAACCGCCTTGAAAATCTTGCCGACGAAATCCGCGACGAGGCTATAGCCCGTATCTTAAATGAGACAAACGCCAACCCTATCAATGTTATCAAACATAAGGAACTTATAGAAGAATGGCTAAGTGATTTAAGAGGAAATAAAGTCTCCATTAAAGTTCCTCAAAAGGGAAATAAGCTAAGGC
>CADAXZ010000124.1 GCA_902791965.1 Candidatus Proelusimicrobium bovinum
ACCTTCCTCACTCCTGTAAAGTAAATCCTTAAGAGCCTTTGCATAACGCGCATTATTTTCATTGCTGACATATCCGCTGATAATAATTCTTTCCAATATTATGCCTATTACGGCTTCATTTATTTTTGCTTTAGTATCGGATAAATCCTGCTTTTCTATATGTGTTATATTATATTCAAAAATCTGTTTGCGTTCCTGTTGCGATATAAGTTTTTTACCGTTAAGTTCCGTATTCAGTAAAAATGCGCTGAATTCTGCGTTTAAATTCATCGGGCCTATTGCTTTTATGTAAGCCCTTATTACTTTATATCCGCCTTCTTCTATCTTAGCGTTGTTGGCTTTGCGCCACGCTATTTCTTTTTGTGCTTCTGCTTTATATTCTTCATATTCCTGTTTGGCGGGATATTTATTTTTTAAATCTTGTGCCAGTTGTGCTACCGGGTCTTTAAGACTTTCATAGCCTTTGGTTTTGCCTTCTTTGTAAAAATTGGCTGCAGTTTGTTTTACATATTTTTCATATTCCACTTTGAATTTATCAAAGGTCATAACCCTTTGTTCGGCGAAATAAGAACTAATAAAATTTTGCAAATCTTTGTGTAAGGCTTTAAGTTGTTTAGTCTTAGATACATTTATATAAGCGGGCAACATTATACCGAGTGAAGCATTTTGTTTGCGTGCAGAATCTATTTGCTTTGCATTAATATTTTTCTTTAATTTTTCAATAGCATTTTTTACCTGCTCATTTAGAGCAGCTTCATAAGGATTATCTGCGGAGTCATAGGCTGAAGATAAACTTCGGTCAAGATTATCTAAATCTTTTGATGATGCCCCGTAGGGGTTGGATGCAGTTTCGGCAAAAAGCGGTACTTGCGTTTGTGCAATAAGCACTGCGCAAAGCATTAAGGATATAAATTTTGAAAGCGCTTTTTTAATGTTCATAATCTGCCTGTTATATATGGCTTTATATTTATATAATGACAAAATATAGGCAGGAGCACAAGGGTCAATAGTCCTAAATAAATTTACCCGAAAGTCCTATTTGGAGTTTATATCTGCGGCCGCGGCTGCGGCGCTTGCCCAAGCCCAGGCAAGATTATATCCGCCCAACTGCCCTGTTATATCAAGGCATTCTCCGGTAAAATACAGGTTGGGTACTAAGGCAGACATCATAGTTTTGGAAGAAACTTCTTTTACACTTATACCGCCTGCGGTTATTTCCGCTTTTTTATATCCGCAAGGCGTTTGGGCGGTAAAAGTAAAAGCATTTATTCTTTGTGCTGCTGCAAGGGTTTCAGTTTTTGTCATATCCGCTGTTTTTTTATCAATTCCGCAAGCGAGTGCTTTGGCAAGACGCGGTGGGATAAGCGTGCCTAAAACGGTTGATAGCATTTTTGCGCTTTTATGCTGCTTAAGATATTCTTGTACATTTATTTCCGGCAGGAAGTTAATTGTTATTTGTTTATCTTTGATACCGTATAGCGAAAGGTTAAATAAAGCAGGCCCGCTTAAACCTTGATGTGTAAACAAAAGCCCGCCCTTGAATGATTTTTTACCGCAGGTAATTTCGGCCTGCTCTAAAGTTATGCCTGCGGTATCGGCAAATTGCTTTTTTAGTACTCCGGTAAAATTTATGCCGCATAGTGCAGGGTATGTTTTTATTATCGTGTGTCCGAAATTTCCTGCCAAATTAAAAGCGCCGTTGCTTGCACCTAAAGCAGGATAACTTAACCCGCCCAAAGCGCATATAAGAAATTTGCTTTTATAATTTTTGCCGCCTGCGCGGACTTCAAAGCCCTGTTCTGTTTTTACGGCATTCTCAAATTTAGTGTTGTATATTATTTGTGTATGCTGGGGGATTTCTTCAAGCAGGGCTTTCAGTACGGATTGGGAAGATTCTGCAAAATATTTACCGTCCGGCCTTTGAGTGTATTTTACTTTATACCTTTTTAGAAAATCCAAAAAATCCGTTAATTTATAGGAACTTAAAGCGGAAATACAGAAATGCGGATTTTGGCTTTGGTAATTTTTAAAACTTAAATCCGCATTAAAGAAATTACAAAGCCCTCCGCCGCTTGCCAAAAGTTTAAGGCCTGCTTTTCTGTTGCCTTCAATAAGCAGCACTTTTTTATTTTTTATTAGGCCTGCGGCCATAAGCCCGCTTGCACCGGCCCCTAAAATTATACAATCTGTTTCGTCCATAGAATAATTATAATATAAGTTTATAAAGGTTGTTTGCCGTTTTGGCGACATCGCCGACGCTGTTAAAATTTGGAGATTTTTTGTTTAGTTTTGCTGGTTTTGTCCGAGCAAAAAATTATTAGCGCTCTTTATTGCTTTTGCTAATTTTTTGTGAGTTGCCCGCAAATAACAAAAAATCAAATTAAAGGTAAGGC
>CADAXZ010000125.1 GCA_902791965.1 Candidatus Proelusimicrobium bovinum
CCGTGACAGCTACGACTATATCAAGCTCACTGCCAAGAAATTTGACATCATCATACTCGATCCCCCTTACCGTCACGGTCATATAGCGAATCTTCTTCCCCTTGCGGCCGGAAGTTCCTTTTTTTACTCATCTTCGCTCTTCTCCTTAAACTCAAGCGAGGCCTGCCAGTTCCTTATCGTTGTACCAAGCAGTTCCCCGATAAAATTTACAAGGGACATCATTCTGTTATATTGCATATGCTTAGGCCCTACTATACCTATAAGCCCTATGGTTTTCCCGTCCACTTTACATGCGGAAGATATTATACTTAAGTCTTTAAGTTCCTTAAGTTCGTTTTCCGTACCGATGCTCACATCTACTTTTGTTCCGGCTTCGGCTTCAAGTTGGTGCATTTTTTCATTTAAAAGGCCGGCAAATCTGTCGCGTTCTTCCATTATACGCATCATTTGCCCTAAACGGCCGTAATCATCTTGGGATATATTCTCTATCAGTTGGCTCATTCCGTCCAAGTAGAGTTGTTCTGCGCGTGTCTGTTTTTGCGCCATTTCGTCCAATATATCGCACGCAAGTTGTGTGAAGCCTCTTTCCTGTTCTAAACCGCCGCGGGATAAATTCACGCGAAGCACTCTTCTTGCTTCTTTAAGCGGTAAGCCGGATATTTGTTCGTTAATGAAGTGATTGAACATCATCAGCCACGCGGGCGATACCGCACGGTTTATTCTAAACGGCCAATGTTTTATTACCCCTTCTTCCGTTATGAGTACAGCCAATATATTAAAAGGCCCTAACGGTATAAAATCAAGGCGCTGCACGCTTAAATCCTGAACATTACTGCTAAGCACAAAACCCGCCGAATGAGATAACATAGAAAGCATTTTACTGGTCTGCGCCATAACTCTGTTTATTTCGGCGCTGCCTTGTCTGTACTGGCTTTCTATTCTTTCTCTTTCTTTTACGGCTATTTTCTGTATTTTTGACAGGTAGTCCACATAGTAACGGTAGGCCTTATCTGTGGGGATTCTTCCGCCTGAAGCATGGGGCTGGTATAAATAACCTTCGTCCTCAAGTTTCTTCATAGTGTTTCTTATTGTCGCACTTGATACCCCCGGCAAACCTTTTTGGGCTACAAGTTCTGAGCCTACGGGTTTTCTGGTTTCCACATATTCCTGGATAACCATTCTTAATATTTTTTCTTCCCGCTGTTTTGCTATCTCGGGTTTAAGTATTCTCATTTGCTTTGCGACCTTAACACTTATTTTTTAGCAAACTTCATTAACGACTGCTAATATTCTAACTAATAAATTCAAAATTGTCAATCCCCTTTTTAGTCTGCTAAAAATAATTTTGCGGCAATTTATTTTTTGACACGAGAAAGCCCCGCCGTTAAGCGGGGCTTTAAATAGAGAATACTTTTTATTTTAAATTGTAAACATTACAAGTATTTTGGGTTGTAATTTCCGCAACTTTAAATAAAGGTTCTGCGCAAACTTCCGCTATTGTTTGGGCGATTTCAGGTATGTTTACAGGGCTGTTGCGCTGCCCGCGTTTACTTTGCGGCGGAAGATACGGGCAATCCGTTTCCAAAAGAAGATATTTAATCCCTGCTTTTTTTATTATTGCGCGCAAGTCATCATTTCTTTTATAGCCTATTATACCGTTTATACCTAATTTAAAGCCCATATCAAGCGCACGGAAAGCATCTTTTTCCCGCCCGCTGAAGCAATGCATAATTCCGCCGGTAAAAGTTGCATTTTTAAGTATCGCAAACATATCTTCGTAGGCGGAAAAATCATCCGCTTGCCTGCTTTTGCGGCAATGTAAAACTACCGGAAGATTTACTTTTGCGGCTAAATCCAACTGTTTGGCAAAGGCTTGCTGCTGTATTTTCCTGTCTTTGGGTTGAGCGTCGTATTCATTATAATCAAGGCCGATTTCCCCCAATGCTTTTACCTGCGGTTTTAACAAATAAGTTTCAAGTTCTTTAAACTTTTCATCCGTAAGCGTGGAAGCATAATCAGGATGTATACCGCAAACTGGGAAAATTTTGCCCTCATAGGCGGCGCTCAAATCCAAAGCGGGCTGCCATTCCTGTACTTCGCAGGCGATTTCCGCTATTGTACCGACGCCGGCTTTAAAGCATTGCTCTATAATTTCTTTACGGTCGCCTTCAAAGGCGCTGTCGTTTAAATGTGCGTGAGAATCTGCAAATTCCATAAAATAATTATAATACAAGTTTATAACGGTTGTTTGCCGTTTTGGCGACATCGCCGACGCTGTTAAAATTTGGAGATTTTTTGTTTAGTTTTGCGG
>CADAXZ010000126.1 GCA_902791965.1 Candidatus Proelusimicrobium bovinum
GCCTGATTATATATACCATTGAAGGTCTGTGCGTAAGGCAACGCCAGATAGTTCTGATAGGCCACATCAGCCTCTTCCATACGGCCAGTCTTGGCATAGATTACAGCCTTGTTACGCAACAGCGTGGCCAGATATCGGCCATAGCTGGTGGTCGAAGCATCAGTAGCGGCATAGCGTTCCAACGCCTGTTCCATCATACTTAGCCAAGGGTCTATATTGTCATACTCTCTACGATTCAGATAACCTTTGATGATTTCTGATGGTATAAGCAGGCAACTCTCCTGTAAATCGGCATTAAGAGGATTAGCCAGAGCCAACTCTTCAGTCTGCTTTCTTACCTGTTCAAAGGTTTTTGCAGCTTCGTCGGCATGATTCAGTTTAAGTTGACTAGTACCTATCTCCATCAGCAGATTGTTGGCCATATCACGACCTACAAGCGTGGTATCCTTAATTGCCAACTGGTATCCCTGCGTGGCAGCAGCAAGTGCCTCCTGGATATTGTTGATATTGCAGTTTATGTTTTTAATGGCGGCAAAGTATCTGCCGAAGATGAAAAAATGCTCGCTTTGATAAAAAGTAAAAAATTACCGCTTTTGCTTGTAAATAATAAATCAGATTTGCCGGATTTTAAAGCGCTTGGCGGGGAATATTCAGCGGCTTTATCTTTCAGTACTGCCAATGCGGAAAATGCCGAAGTTATTTTAAATGCGCTTAATACTCTTAAACCGCAGGCGGAAAAACAAATATTACTTGATGATAAAATTAAAAAGGGTGATATAGTAGTTTTAGTTTGTCCTATAGACAGCGCCGCCCCTAAAGACAGGCTTATTTTGCCGCAGGTAAAAACTATAAGAAATATTTTAGATAACCGTGCTGTGTGTGTCGTCTTACAGCCCGAAGAACTTGAAGATTTTTTAAAATTAAATCTGCCGGTAAAATTGGTAATTACCGATTCTCAGGCATTTAAACAAGTCGGCAAGATAGTACCGCCGCAAATTCCTTTGACAAGTTTCAGTATTTTGTTTTCCAGACTTAAAGGTAATTTACCTCTTTACTTAAAAAGCATAAATGTTATTGAAAATTTAAAAGACGGGGATGAAATTTTAATTTTGGAATCGTGTAATCATAGTGCAAATACCTGTGATGATATAGGCCGCGTCAAACTGCCTAAACTTATCAGCGCAAAAAGCGGCAAGAAACTTGATTTTAAGGTTGTTGCCGGCCTTGAACCTTTACCTGATGATTTAACTTCTTATGCCTTGGCGGTGCAGTGCGGCGGATGTATGATAACTAAAAACCAACTTAAACAAAGAGTAGAAAAACTTATAGAGGCAGGCGTCCCCGTAAGTAATTACGGCGTCGTAATAGCATATTGCAACGGAATTTTGCCTCGTGTTAGCGAAATGTTTTAATATATAGGCTCAAAGGCCCATATATGAATAGGTCCAAAAAACAAAATTTTTACCCCTGTTGTACTATTAACAAATAAGTCAAAAAATTAGATAATAAATAAAAGGTAAAAAAGGAGTAGTAAAATGAAAAAGATATTTCTATTTGCATTAGTTGCGGCCTTTATGCCCGTTTTTGTTTCCGCACAGGAAAATACTGTGTTGGGCAGAGAAGGTAAAATTATGGAAGCAGGTTTTTCCACATATAATTTATTAAAAAACAGAAAAACTAAAAAAGAGTTTAAATCAATAGAAAATACGGATATTGCAAAACTTAATAATACGCTTGAATCTGCCAAACAAGAGCAAGAAGCAAAATCAGTAAAAAAAGTAAAAATAAATTATAAACAATTTTTAGCGGAAGAAGTTGCCAAAATCCCTGAAGAACAAAAATTGCGCTGGGACAATATGGCTAAAAAGAGAGATTATGACGGCTTATCAAAAGAAATAAAATCCTTTCCAAAAGAAGACAGCCGTTATGATAAGGAAAAATATTATATTCTTACTGCTGTTGTTAAAGTAAACGGGAAAAATCTTGTTTCATATGGATCTTTCCAAATAGCACAAGTAATTATTTCAACAACCAAAAAAGATTCTTATGTATATAAGGAAGCCGAAAAAGTAATACGGGCTGTCGCAAATTCCGGTTTGGCATTATAAAAACAGTTTTAATCCCCGCCATAATACGGCGGGGCTTTTTTTGTCTGTGCAGGAGTTTTCAGTTAAATGTTTATTTGGATTTTATATATTTTTGCAGGGGTATTTTTAGTTCTTACTTTTTATTTTGCTTTTAAAGTAAATGCTATGCTGCCTATAACTTGCTTCG
>CADAXZ010000127.1 GCA_902791965.1 Candidatus Proelusimicrobium bovinum
ACGGTTTTTATATCTTCGGACTTAAGGCAGTTAAGCGACCTTGAAGAAAGTTCAATCAAGTCAACAGGCTGGTCTAAAAGTTCGTTTAACTTTTCATTACCTGCATTCTGCACAGGGGCAGCGGCAGGTTCCTGCACTTGCGGTACAGGAATTTCTTCGCCTTCAATGGTAAAGATATGTAAAGATTGGGACAATCTTACGGCAGCCTTATGAAGGGCTTTCCTAGGCTCTAAAGTACCGTCGGTTGTAATCTCAAGGATTAACTTGTCATAGTCTGTTTTCTGGCCGACACGCGCAGGCACTACATCATAATGGACTTTAAGTATCGGAGAGAAAATAGAATCTATCGGCATAAAACCTTCAGGCCTTGTAGCCTTAAGATCTTCCAAACCGTAGCCTTTGCCTTTAGAAATTTCAATTTCCATTCTTACCGCGCCGCCCTTTTCCAAGGTAAGGATAGGTAAGTCTTTATTGATAATTTCCAACCCGTCAACCTCTTTGATTGACGCAGCTGTTACTACACCGGGTTTATCGGCTTCAAGCGTTAAGTATTCCTTAGAGGAATTTTCCATCTTAACTCTTAATTTTTTAAGATTCAAGAGTATTTGTATAACATCTTCCCTGACATTAGGGATTGTGCTGTACTCATGGGTTGTTCCTTCTACTTTTACGGCTGTTACGGCTGCGCCTTCCAAACCGGAAAGAAGGATTCTCCTCAAAGAATTACCTACGGTATGGCCTAAACCGGATTCATACGGTTCAGCAATATACTTGCCATAAGTTTCCGTTTCCTGCTCTGTTTTAATTGCCTTAGGTAATACTAAATTTTCAAAAGCCATTTTTCCCTCCAAATTATTTGGAATAGTGTTCTACGATAAGTTGGTCATTAACCGGATAACTGCTTTCGTTTCTATCCGGCCATCTGAGCAACGTGGCTGTATTCTTAGCGGCATCAAACTCAATAAAACTCGGGCGAAGTGAACGCTTTTGTGCATCTTCCAAACCTTGTTTTACTGTTGCGTTATCTGCAAGTTTGGAATCCAAAGCAATTTTATCGCCTACTTTTACTTGGTAAGAAGGAACATTTACTACTTTGTCATTTACTTTAATATGACCGTGCAAAACAATTTGTCTTGCCGCTCTTAAAGAAGATGCAAAGCCTGTTCTTTTTACAACATTATCTAATCTCGTTTCCAAATATTTAAGGAACTGCTCACCGGTTTGTCCGGTAGATTTATTGGCTCTTTCAAAAAGATTAGCAAAAGGTACTTCCGTCATACCGGAAATAAATCTTGCTTTTTGCTTTTCGTGTAAGCGGACTGCATATTCGGAAAGTTTTGCTCTTTTTTGGATGCCTTTGCCTTTCTTGGCATTGGCAAGTTTATCCATTACGCAGTTGCTATAACATTTTGTACCTTTTAAAAATAATTTACATGCTAATTTTCTGCATTTTTTGCAACTCGGTCCTGTATATCTTGACATATTACTATACTCTCCTGGCTTTCGGTGGTCTGCAACCATTGTGCGGTATCGGAGTTACATCTTTAATAGAAGTAACTGTAAGCCCTGCCTGCTGCAAGGCTCTTACTGCGGTTTCCCTGCCCTGGCCCGGGCCACATACCTTTACGGCGACTTCTCTCATACCTAAAGCAACAGCCTTTTCGCCTACTTTATTGCAGGTTATCTGCGCAGCGAAAGGCGTGCCTTTTTTGGTGCCTTTAAAACCGTGGGAGCCGGAGGTGGACCATACAATGGTACCGCCTTTATCGTCGGTTACGGTTACAATCGTATTGTTAAAGGAGCAACTTATATGCACTACCCCGTGGGCAGGTGCTTTAGCCCCTTTTTTCTTTGCCTTGCCGGCGGCTGCCGGTGCGGCTGTGGTATTGGTTTCTTTCTTAATTTCTTCTGCCATATTTTACCTGACTTTTAAAATTTTATGCTGCTTTAACTTTTGCGCCCACTGTTTTTCTGCGGCCGCGTCTGGTTCTGCTGTTGGTTTTGGTCCTTTGGCCGCGGGCGGGAAGGTTTCTTCTGTGCCTGTTGCCTCTGTATGAGCCAGTTTCAATCAGCCTGTGAATATTTTGCGATACTTCGCGCCTGAGTTCACCTTCAACTTTATATTCTTTCTGTAAGATGGTGTTAAGTAAACCGGCTTGCTGTTCGGTTAAGTCTTTAACTCTGGTGGAAGCCTCTATCTGGCCCTCAAGTTTGGCTAAAATTTCTTTAGAGATTTTAGGGCCGATACCATAGACATACTGTAAAGCG
>CADAXZ010000128.1 GCA_902791965.1 Candidatus Proelusimicrobium bovinum
TTTTTTTTTTTCATAATATAATTATACTTTTTAGTGTTTACAAAAGGAAACCCGCCCCTTAGCATTATGTTAAACTTCTTAAACAGGCATAATCGCTATATAATAAAATCATAAAGTTTATACTGCAAATATTTTTATCATTATTGCTGTACTTTATCTGTTGCCGCTTTTGGAACAAAATGACGATTACCGATAGTAAAACCGCGGGAAACCGTTTTGGCAGTTTACGAAACCGCTAATATTTAATATAGTAATCTTAAAGACTTTTATTTCAGGAGATGTATTTATGGACACAACTTGCCCCCAAACCCCAAAAGAAGAAATTATTATTCCGCTTCTTGACCGCGGTTTTGTAAAATTGGTTGATTTTATGGGCAGCGACCTGCGCGCGGTAAATGCCGCAAGAGTATCTTTCGGCGGGGTAAGCAAAGGGGAAGAAAAAGATAAAGCCCTTATAAAATACCTTATGGAACACGAACATCTTTCCCCTTTTGAACATTGTACTTTCCAATTCCATATAAAATGCCCTATCTTTGTTGCAAGGCAGTGGATGCGCCACCGCATAGCATCTTACAACGAAGTCAGCGCGCGTTATACGCAAGTAAAAGACGAATTTTATATCCCGACGGAGTTTAGGATTCAGGATACGCATAATAAACAAGGCTCTGTCGCAAGTAAAGATTTGAATAATGAAGAACTCTTAAAAATTTACACAGAAAGTATAGAAGCCTCTTATCAGGCTTACCAAAAACTGCTTGAAGCAGGCGTAGCAAGGGAAATGGCGCGCGGTCTTTTACCCGTAAGCCAATACACGCAGTTTTATTGGACGGTAAACGCAAGAAGTTTGCTTAATTTCATTCATTTAAGGGCTGATGACCACGCCCAATATGAAATCCGCGTTTATGCACAAGCAATAGAAAAGATTTTTAAAGAAAAGTTGCCTTGGTCTTGGGCGGCTTTTGAAGCATTGCAAAAATAAAAAATCTGCTGCATTTGCAGAAAGGAGAACTATATGAAAGTATTAGGTATGATTATGGCAGGCGGTAAAGGAGAAAGGCTTTTCCCCCTTACCAAAGAACGCTCTAAACCTTCAGTACCCTTCGGCGGAAAGTACAGAATTATTGATTTTGTTCTTTCCAACTTTGTAAATTCCAATATATTTTCTTCTTATATATTGGTGCAGTATTTATCCCAATCTTTAATAGAATATCTGCGCACAAGTTGGACTTCACAGGGTATAAGCAGAAACCATTTTCTTACAGTAGTTCCTCCTCAAATGCGCTTAGGCGAACATTGGTACAGGGGAACGGCTGATTCCATACGCCAAAACATAGGGCTTATTAACGATTTTAATCCTGATTTGGTGGTAATCTTCGGCGCGGACCATATTTACAGAATGGATATTTCAAAGATGATAGATTTCCATATCAAAAATAAGGCTGATGTTACCGTTGCGGCAAATGTTGTGCCTTTGCAGGAAGCATCTGCCTTCGGCGTTATGGCAGTTGACGATACCAACAGAATTATTAATTTTGAAGAAAAACCCAAAAAACCGCACCCGATACCAGGCAACAGTAAAAATGCTTATATTTCTATGGGCAACTACATCTTTGATAAAAATGTCCTTTTAAAAATTTTACAGCAAAAATACTGTGATATTCCTAATTTGGATTTCGGTAAAAACATTATTCCCGTTGTGCTTAAAACACACAGAACTTTTGCCTATGATTTCCCTTCCGATAAATTAGCCGGCCTTAAACCTTATGAAGAACAAGGTTATTGGCGTGATGTCGGCACGATACAGGCATATTGGCAAGCCAACATGGATTTACTGGGCGATAAACCAAAATTTGACTTAAATAATCAGCATTGGCCTATCAACACATCTACGTATAACCTTCCGCCGACATCTTATTTGGGCGGCACTGTTGAAAGGAGTATGCTCAGCAACGGCTGCGTAATTCATCCTAAAACCGTAATCAAAAACAGCGTGCTTGCCAGCAATGTTATAGTAATGGAAGGTGCGGTAATTGAAGACAGCGTAATAATGGATTCTTGCGTTATCGGCAAGAACTGCCACATCAAAAAGACCATTATGGACAGGTTTAATAATATTCCGCCTAAAACCAAAATCGGTATAAATATGCAAGACGATATGCAAAATTACTATATAGACCCTTCGGGTATTGTAGTAATACCGCGCGGGAGAACAAAATTCCTGTGATAAAAAAAATACAACTGTTAAATAAAGATGAAAT
>CADAXZ010000129.1 GCA_902791965.1 Candidatus Proelusimicrobium bovinum
TTTGCCTGTTTTAGTATTATGTTTTATCGTTTTATCTGTCCTTTCTTTCTCTTCAATATCTAAGGGAATTTTGCCCCATATAAAAACAATATCGGGTTTATGTATTTCTATTATATTTTTAAAAGCATTAACAGCCCTACTCTTTTCCTCATCCGTATAAATATTTCCACTTGTATTAGGCATACCACACTGAAAAAAATTACTTAATAATACCGAATTCCAAAAAACTTTTCTTTGTGTTGTTGAAAGTTCATTTTGCTGTGCATTAAAAATCTGCTCAAAATTTTTCTGGCTGTCATTTGAACGATTACCTTTCCAATAAATACCTAATGATTGCGCCGCATTATCATCTTTCGCGAATATATGGTCTTTAACTACACCGGAAGTCATATCTTTACAAGCAAATAAATGCGCACAATTACCGTCACAGCATCTTAAAGATTTGTGTACTGTGTTATAATAATTTGTACTATTAAATAAAATCTCTTCTTGCTTATTTTCATACTCGGGATGATTACCTATACAATAATGTTCCAAACCCAATATCATAACTTTAAAGCCATTATTTTTTTCATCACCGCGCACCAGACAGTCATTCGCATCAAGAGTCCACCCGTAGGGGTAGTCTAAACCTACCCAGGGTTTAAAAAATACATCTGATGAATAAGACATAAGATTGCTCCTTTGATTCGGCTTAAAGTTCCGCGGGGGCTATTTGGTCTATTTCGGCAAGTTCTTCATCGGTAAAAGTAGGGAAAGCCAAAACGCCTAAATTTTCTTTTACCTGTTTAGGGCTGCTTGCGCCTATCAAAACGCTTGTAACATAGCCATCACGCAAAACCCAGTTTAAAGCCATTTGCGGCAAAGTTTGCCCGCGGCGTTTAGCTATATCGTTAAGGGCTTTAATCTGCAAAAGTCGTTCCGGCGTCAAATCCGTACGCTTTAAAAAGCGTCCATCCCTGGCTATACGGCTGTTTTCGGGGATGCCGTTAAGGTATTTTTCCGTTAGTAAACCTTGCGCCAAAGGGCTAAATGCGATTATTCCTATACCGTTTTTAAACGCACACTTTTTAAGTCCGTCAAGTTCTATATGTCTGTCAAAAATGGAATATCTTACCTGATTGATTATAAAAGGGCATTTTAAATCTTTTAAAATTTCAGACGCTTTAGTTGTAGTTTCGCTGTCGTAATTAGATATGCCCGCATATAACGCTTTACCTGCTTTTACAGCGGAAGCAAGCGCGCCCATAGTTTCTTCAAGCGGGGTATTTTTATCCATACGGTGGGAATAAAAAATATCCACATAATCCAAATTAAGGCGTTTAAGGCTTTGGTCAAGGCTGGCAAGCAGATATTTGCGGCTGCCCCAATCTCCGTAAGGGCCGTCCCACATAGTATAGCCCGCCTTAGTACTGATAATCATCTCGTCACGGTAGTGTTTCATTTCTGTATTTACTATTTTGCCAAAATTTTCTTCCGCCGCTCCGGGAACAGGGCCGTAATTGTTTGCCAAATCAAAATGGGTTATACCATTATCAAAAGCCGTAAAGCAGACATCTTTCATATTCTCAAAGTTATCATTAGTGCCGAAATTATGCCACAATCCCAAAGATACCGCCGGTAATTTAAGCCCGCTGTTGCCGCAGCGGTTATACTGCATTTTTGAATATCTTGCGTTATCTGCCTTATATGTCATATAAAAGCTCCTATAAAAGATTTATGCCGTTTGCGGAACATTTTTCCCGCATACCTTCGGGCCAAAGCGAAGATTGCACTTCCCCGATATGCGCTTTGCCAAGCATAAGCATACAAAGCCTGCTTTGCCCTATGCCGCCACCGATTGTAAGCGGCAATTTATTTTCCGCAATCATGTTGTGATAAGGATATTTAAGCCTTTGTGTACAGCCTGCCAAAACAAGTTGTTTTTTAAGGCTTTCGCCGTCAACCCTTATTCCCATAGAGGAAATTTCAAAAGCATCATCTAAAATTTGGTTATATACAAGCAAATCCCCGTTTAAGGCCCAATCATCATAATCCGGTGCGCGGCCATCGTGCGGAAGTCCGTTTTTTAAAACCCCGCCGATACCGCTTACAAATACAGTTCCGTATTCTTTGGTTATAGCCTTTTCTCTTTCTTT
>CADAXZ010000130.1 GCA_902791965.1 Candidatus Proelusimicrobium bovinum
CAAAACAAACTGCAGCAGTTCCGCTATAAACAAACCGCCCTTATAGTGCTTACCTTAATAATGTTCACGGCAACTATTTTCTCCCGTTCGCGCGGTGCAATGCTGGCTGTATTAAGCGGATTGTTTTTCTATTCCGTCTTAATTTCTTTATTTATCCCGCACGAAGCCAAAAAAAAGTTATTCTTCCTTATCCTTACTTTTATATCTTTTGCCTCAATCGGTTTTACAGCCTATTCTTATCGGGAAGAAATAAGCGCCTTTGCCCAGCGCAGCACTACAATTTCCATGGATATCCGTCAGGATATGTATGAAGGCGCCCTAAAAGCTATAAAAGAAAGGCCGTACTTCGGCTATGGTGTAGGCACAGTTCCTGTAATGATTACCAATTATACCGATATGAAGCTAACCCAACACATACAGCAGCTCCATAACGACCCGCTTGAATTACTTTTAGGTATAGGTTTTGTCCCTTATATACCTTTAGCTTTGCTTGTTATCTGGTTCTTCATTTCCGTTCTGCGCCATATACAAAAGCACAGCCGCAGAAAGCGCATTTTTGTCTTCGGCATAGCTTCGGCCCTGCTTGCCTTTATGATAAGTGATTTTTTTGATTTTCATTTTGATATTCCCGCATGTGCCGCTGCCTTTTTTACTATGGCCGGGCTTTTATGTAATGAAACTTTCTATCCGCAGCACCACACAAGGCAGCCTTTAGGTTATATAAGTATAACTTTACTAATTGTAATATTTGCCGCTTCACTTTATATCCCTTTCCAAAAAACGGCCGCATGGCGCCAGATAAACTTTGGCAGGGGGTTAAAATTTGAAGCCCAAACTGCCGCATACCAAAACGCCCTTAACGCCTACCCTTCACCCAGATATGCCCTAAAATTAGCTCTTGCTTATTATAACCACAGTTTAATCAAGGATATCACTCCTGAAGAAAAACTGCATCTCCGCACCCAAGCCCACCAACTGGCGGAAACTTACCTAAAAAAATACCCGCGGGAAAAAGAACTTTCCAAGCTGTATATGCGCACTTTATAAAACTTTTATAATTATTCCTAATTTGCTAAAATATAATTATGAAAAATTATAAACTTATACCCTTTTTTTCGCTCATTTTGTTATTGAGCGCATGTGCTGTTGCACCCACACAACAAGCTGCTAATTCCGTTGATATAAACAATAGCGAATTAACTAAAAATTTAAACAATTTGCGTCAGTCTGCCGATTATATTTTACAACCCGGCGATTTAGTTGATATACAAGTTTTTATGGAAGATGATATGAAGCGCACCCTCCGTATCGCCACAAACGGTACTATAACATATCCGCTTGTAGGCAATATAAAAATTGCCGGCTATTCCCTGTCCAAAGCGTAAGAACGCCTTTCCGATGCTTTAAAAACCTACATTAAAAACCCGCAGGTTTCTATGCTTATACAGGAATATGCCAACAAAACGGTCTATGTCTTAGGTCAGGTAAAAAGGCCTGCGGCAATACAAATCCCGCCGGAAAAGCCCCTTACCGTTCTTGAAGCCATAACCTCCGTAGGCGGCTTTACGGATATCGCAGCAACCTCAAAAGTAAGGGTGCTTCGTATGCAAAACGGCAAACAGACTTCCATTGATGTTGATGTTACACAAATAACTAAACAGGGCAATAAATCGTTAGATATACCTTTAATGCCCGGTGATGTTGTTTTTGTACCGCAAAGTATGTTTTAGAGGATAATTATGCAAGAAACAAACGATACTGTTAATAATGAAATAGATTTTACTTACTATTTGGAAGTCATCTTTAAAAGATTTTGGATTATAGTTGCCTTTGTCTTATTAGGCGTTTTGGCTGCCGCATTGGTAAACAACTTTATGCGCCCTGCTTATAAGGCAACCGCCGTCTTAATGATCAACCAGGAAGATGCCGGTAAAATCAATATATACGAAAATCTCGGAAAGAAGATTGCAGACGGAAGAAGCATTTCCGATTTCAACGTTCAGGAGCTTTAACGCCTGATAAAAGATAGGGCATGCGTCCTGCTGCGTCTGCTCAACCAGATATTCCTTTGAAGGTTCGTCCGCACGGAAAGAAAAGCGCCATCCGTCCTCTGTTCCTGACGCGGAGGACAG
>CADAXZ010000131.1 GCA_902791965.1 Candidatus Proelusimicrobium bovinum
CCCTACCAGCACGGGGAAGTTTTTGTTACCGCCGACGGCGCAGAAGCAGATTTAGACCTTGGCACTTATGAAAGATTTTTAGATGTTCCTATGACAAAAGCCAATACCAATACAGCCGGCAGTATTTACCAAACCGTAATAGAAAATGAACGCCGCGGCGATTATAACGGTGTTACCGTACAGGTAATCCCGCATATCACCAACGAGATTAAAAGACGCTTTGCCGCATTTGAAAAAGATTTTGATATTACCATTATAGAAATAGGCGGTACGGTAGGCGATATTGAAGGCTTGCCGTTCTTGGAAGCGGCAAGGCAGTTCCGCGTAGATAAAGGCCGAGATAATGTGATGACATTGCACGCAACACTTATGCCTTATATCGCTTCGGCCGGGGAACTTAAAACAAAACCTACGCAGCACTCCGTAAACAAACTGCGGGAAATCGGCATAGAGCCGGATGTTTTGGCCTGCCGCACGGAACATTCTATTTCCAAAGGTATGAAAAATAAACTTTCGCTCTTTTGCAGTGTAGAGCCGGCAGCAGTAATAGAAGTTAAAGATGCGCCCTCAATATACCTTGTACCGGAACAGTTGGAAAAACAAGGCCTTACAGATTTAGTGCTTAAAAGGCTCGGCCTTAAAGCCCGCCGCAAAAACGACGGCAAATGGTTTGAATTTATCCGTAAAGCCACATCCCCAAAACGCCAGATAACAATAGGTATAGCAGGCAAATATGCAGAACTTAAAGACGCTTATAAATCCGTTGCGGAATCTTTATACTTGGCGGGTATGTCAAATAAAGTTTCCGTAAAAGTTAAATATATTAACACGCAAAAAGATGCTATACCCGCCGTGCTTAAGGATCTTGACGCAATTATAGTGCCGGGCGGATTTGGCAAGCGCGGCATACCGGGTAAAATTGAAACAATTAAATATGCAAGGGAACATAAAATTCCTTTCTTGGGTATTTGCTTAGGTATGCAATGTACCGTTATAGAAGCAGCCCGCAATTTGGCAGGGCTTAAAGATGCCGACAGTACGGAAATTAACCCTGATACAAAACACCCCGTAGTTGCTATGATGGAAGACCAAAAGAAAATAAAGAAGTTAGGCGGCACAATGCGTCTTGGCAATTACAGCGCAAAAATTAAAAAAGGTACTTTAGCGTATAAACTATACAAAAAGGAAAATATTGAAGAACGCCACCGCCACCGCTACGAATATAACCCTGCCTTTGTAGAGCAGTTGGAAGCCTGCGGCCTTAAAGTAAGCGCATGGCATAAAAACTTACTGCCGGAAATTGTGGAATATCCTAATCACCCGTATTTTATTGCAGTACAGTTCCATCCGGAATTTGCCAGCCGGCCTTTAAAACCGCATCCGCTTTTTGACGGACTTGTAAAAGCGGCGCTTAAAAACAAAAAATAAATTTTAAGCAATACATAATGCAAAAGCCCTGCACTAAAAACGCAGGGCTTTTTAAGTTAAATACTTATCCGTTCTTTTGATTTTAATATAACAGACTTTACTGCTTTAATTTATTAAGCCTAATATTCAAAAATGTTTAACAGATAAAATTAATACGATTACCCCAAATTTTGCCTGTTAGGCCAAAATTTAAGTTATTTTTTAAAGATTAAAGCGGCGGCAAGTACCAAAAGCACAAAGCCGGCATAATGATTCCAACGCAACTGTTCTTTTAAATAGGTTATACTGAAAACCGCAAAAACAACAAGGGTTATAATTTCCTGCATACCTTTAAGTTGCGCGGCGGAAAAATAAGCGTGGCCTATCCTGTTTGCAGGCACTTGAAAACAATATTCCACAAAAGCAATCAGCCAACTTGCCACGATAACAAGCCACAAGGCTTTATCCTTAAAACGCAAATGTCCGTACCAGGCGAAAGTCATAAAGATATTGGATATTATCAGCAAAACAATAGGTTTATACATAATTATTACCTATATATATTTTACTTAATTATATAGAGCAGGTACTATAAGATAAATAAATACGGCAGTAAATATCCCCTGTAAAAAT
>CADAXZ010000132.1 GCA_902791965.1 Candidatus Proelusimicrobium bovinum
ATAAAAAAATGAAATTATCACAGTATTATATACCCACTTTAAAGGAAGCCCCCAAAGATGCCGATATAGTTTCGGCAAAGTTAATGTTAAGGGCAGGGCTTATCCGCAAGACGGCAAGCGGCATTTACGAATGGCTGCCGCTCGGTATGAGGATTTTAAAGAAAGTTGAAAATATCATCAGGCAAGAACTTGACGCTGCAGGCTGCTGCGAAGTTTGGCTGCCCGTAGTCCAGCCGCAGGAACTTTGGGAAAAATCTTCCCGCTGGAATTACTACGGCAAGGAACTTTTGCGCTTTAAAGACCGTAAAGGTGCAGGCTTTTGTTTAGCACCCACCGCAGAAGAAGTTATGACAGATCTTGTTATGAAAGATGTAAGTTCCTATAAACAACTACCCGTTTGCCTTTACCAGTTCGGCACTAAATTCCGCGACGAAATCCGCCCGCGCTTTGGCGTAATGCGCGCAAGAGAATTTTATATGAAAGACGCTTATTCCTTCTGTGCAGACGAAGATTCCGCCGCAGAGTGGTACCAAAGGCTTTACAATGCTTATGTAAAGATATTTACAAGGTGCGGCTTTAAATTTAAACCCGTTGAAGCAGATACCGGCAATATCGGCGGTAATTTCTCGCACGAATTTATGGTACTTGCCCAAACAGGCGAAAATGAAATTTCCGTCTGCCCGCATTGCGGATATACCGCCAATACGGAAAAGACCGAAATTAAAGAACCGCAGGCCGCAGAACGCACCGCAGAAAATATGAAACACCTTGAAGAAGTTTCCACCCCTAACGCAAGAACTATTGACGAGGTGGCAGCCTTCCTGCACGAAAAAGCGGAAAAGTTTATCAAAATGTTAGTTTATAAAGCAGACGGCAAAGCCGTTGTGGTTTTAATGCGCGGCAACGACGAACTTAACGAAATCAAACTTGCCAAACTTTTAAACTGCAAAGAACTTGAAAAAGCCACACCGGAATTTTATCAGGAAACGACATCTTCCCCCTTAGGTTTTGCAGGGCCTTGCGGCTTAAAACAAAGAAACCCCGAAGTAAAACTTTTGGCTGACAATTATATAAAAACAATTTTAAACGGTATCGCAGGCGCAAACAAAAATGACACACACCTTAAAAATGTCAACCCCGAAAGAGATTTTACGCCGGATATGTATGCCGATTTAAAACTTGCCTCAAAAGGCGATAAATGCCCGCGCTGCGGCGCAGAATTTGACTTTATGCGCGGCATAGAAGTAGGCCATACCTTTAAGTTAGGCACTAAATATTCCGACGCTATGGGCGCAAACTTTTTGGACGAAAACCAAAAAACAAAACCTATTATTATGGGCTGCTACGGCATAGGCGTAACAAGGGTTATTGCCGCCGCCATTGAGCAATCACACGACGAACACGGCATAATTTGGCCCGCGCCGCTTTCCCCGTTTGATGTGGAACTTATCGCCCTTGACACTGAAGGCGAAGTAAAACAAAAAGCAGACGAAATTTACTCTACCCTTACCGCTGCTGGTATAAGCGTACTTTATGACGAGCGCCCCGAACGCCCCGGCGTAAAGTTTAAAGATGCGGACTTAATCGGCATACCGCACAGGATTGTAGTAGGCAGGAAATTACTACCCGAAGGCAAACTTGAATATAAAGCAAGAACAGCCCAACAGGCGGAATTTTGGCCGATTGAAAATTTAACGGAAAAACTTAAAAACCTGTTAGGCAAATAAGATAAAAATAATCCCCTTTTACGAGGGGATTATTTTGTTTTAAAATATTATGAAAAATAAAAAAACTTATTTTATTTGGTTTCTTTTTATTCTCTTATATTTGTCTTTTATTGGTTTTTTTACCTATCTTTACCCGATAAGCGAAGATGAAATGCTTTGTAAAGTGCATAACTTGGATTGTATACTTTATCTTTATAAGCATACTCTTTAGCGGAACTTTTCTGTTTAATACTTACAAATGGGGCTTTGTAATCTTAAATCCTATTATCCAATCTGTTTTAGTGTTTTTAATATTTTATCTCGTAAATTTAAGAATGCCGGATTTTAAAACTTTAAAAGATTTTCCCCAAGTTGTTTTTACTGCTTTAGCCTGCGTTTTTATGGTTGCACAGCCAGACCAGACTATTTTTTGGTTTTCCGGTGCAACAAATTATTTGTTTTTAGGGGTGATGTTTATTGCCTTTTGTGCCTTAATGCGCAAGACTTGGCATACCCCTTATTTAATACCTTCAAATATATTTACCTTTATTGTTGCAGTATTATCCGGTATCGTTTTAGGTATGAATAATGAAAATTCCGCCCCTATGATGTTTTGCCTTTGCGCTTTATATATCTTTGCCGCCATCGGCTTTAAAAAGAAAATTCCTCACTGGTTTTGGTTTTTATTTACCGGTATTTTGGCAGGAATGGCTGT
>CADAXZ010000133.1 GCA_902791965.1 Candidatus Proelusimicrobium bovinum
ATTTTTATAAATAAATACGGGCCACATATTTTCCGTACCGATAGTGAAACACTTTGGGCTTTTTTAAGCCATTTTACCGCTTGGCATCCTTATCATCATAAGGTAGAGGCGTATGTAGACGGCAAGTATTTGCCTGTTCCGTTTAACTTAAATTCGCTCCATATTGCTTTTGGGGATAAAGCCAAAGAGATAGAAAGCAAACTGTTAAAACGCTTTACTTACGGGCAAAAAGTGCCTGTATTGGAACTTTTAAAGGAAAACGACAAAGATATAAAAACATTGGGGCAGTTTGTTTATGAGAAGATTTTTAAAAATTATACCCTTAAACAATGGGGTATGGGGTTGGAAGAACTTTCCCCTGCTGTTGCGGCACAAGTGCCTGTTATAATAACAAAAACAGACGGATATTTTACGGAAAAATATCAGGCAATCCCCCTAAACGGATATACAAAACTGTTTGAAAATATTTTGGCACACCCGAATATAACCGTAAAATTAAATACGCCTTTTAAACACGGCGATGAGAAAGGCTTTGACGAAATTATTTATACCGGCCCGATAGATGAATTTTTTGGTTATAAATACGGAGCTTTGCCTTACAGGAGTTTAGCTTTTAAAGCAGAAACTTTGCCTTGTGATGGCTTTAAACAAAATACCGCTGTGGTAAATTACCCCAATGATTACGACTATACCAGGATAACGGAATATAAACATTTTTTACCGATTAAGACGAATAAAACCGTTTTGGTTTACGAATATCCCCTCTCTTATAAAAACGGCGAAAATGAGCCGTACTATCCCGTGCCTGCCGCAGCTAACGAAGAACTTTATAAAAAATATTCTGCAGATGCTAAACGGCTTAAAAATGTATATTTTGCCGGACGGCTGGGAGCATATAAATACTATAATATGGCAAATGCGGCTTTAGACGCTTTAGCCCTTGCGGAAAATATAAAATAGGTAAAGATACCCGATAAAAATAGTGGAGATTGCCGCTTGCAACCTGCGGGAATGACAATATATAGGTGGATATATAAAAATATTCGGTTATGACAGTTATTATAAAGATAAATTAAAAAAGCCCCGCAGTTAAGCGGGGCTTTAAATTATGTTTTACGGTTTAATTTTTATCTTTATTATCAGCCTTATTATCTTCTTTCTTTTCGGGTTTAGTATCTTCGTCGTCTTTCTTATCGGAATGATAATAACTGTAAGATTTTTTGTAATAACCGTATTTGCTGTAGGTTACGCCGCCCGGATGATAACTGCCGATAACCGCGCCGATTATCTTAATACCGGCTTTGTTTAATCTGTCAATAGCGGTTAAAGCGATACGGGCATTGGTCTGTGCATATTTAACCACAAATACCGCGTGGGTGGCATATTTACCCCAAAGCAATGTATCTGAAACAGGTACGATAGCAGGGCAGTCAATAATAACCTGATCGTAATTTTTTGTCGCCCATTCCATAAAATCTTTAAGTTTAGGTGTGTTTAAAAGTTCGGCCGGGTTTGGAGGCCTTTTACCTGATGTCATAACAAAAAGATTAGGAACATCTTTTACCGGCTGGATATTGGCTTGGTAAGAAGTAAGACCTTCTTTATTTGTCCAGATATTGCTTAAGCCCTTTTCCGGAGAAAGCCTGAAAGCCCTGTGCAGACGGGCACGGCGTAAGTCGCCGTCAACAAGCAAAATCTTTTTACCGGCCTGTGCCAAAGCAACAGCCAAATTTGTGGAAAGATTACTTTTCCCTTCACCCTGTAAAGAACTTGTAATTAAAAGCGGGGCATTAGGCTGATCTGAAAGGGCAAAATCAATCATAGTTCTGATATTGCGGATATTTTCCGACAGCAAGAAATTGCCCTGCTTTGTCATATAAGAATATTCCAATTCGCCTTTTTTAAACTTTTCTTTAGGGACAAACCCCAAGAAGGAAAGTTTAAGTTTTGCTTCCAAATCATCGGAGTTTTTAATTGTTTGGTCCAAGAATTCCAATATGAAAGCAAAAATTACGCCTAATAAGATACCTGCCGCAACACCTATGGCAAGGTTTAACATTTTTCTGGGGCGGACAGGAGAACCTGGGCGGATGGCTTCGTCAATAATGCGGATATTATTGCCGGAAAACTGACCTGAAAGTTCAATTTTAATACTTTGTACCAAGCGACGGGTTTCCAGATTGATTTTATCCTGCACGGAGGATAATTGTTTTTTAACGGATATAACTTCCGGATGGACGGAAGTATATTTACCTTCAAGTTCCGCTTTTTTGTTTAAGAGGGAAGTTTCCTGCAGTTTAAGGCTCTTGATAAAATCACTGTTAACAATTTGCGGCATGGAGTTTAAAAGTTCCTGGTCTTCGGCGCTTCTTTCCGTACTTTCAAGCGCTTTGATGACATCCTGCCCCATAAAGATACGGTTGCTTATGTTATCATCTACGAAGGTTCTTACAAGTTCATTAGTAATTTCCATAGCGAGGTTAGGATCGAAAGAGGTAATGGAAACATTAACAAGACGGGAACGGGTTATGGGTGATACATCTATTGCACCGTGAAGCTTTTTCCAACCGGAAGGGTTGGCAAATTCTTCATACTGGTTTAAATTCATTTTGTTGTACACTCTTTGCAAAAGG
>CADAXZ010000134.1:0-823 GCA_902791965.1 Candidatus Proelusimicrobium bovinum
GACAACTACGGGTACAAGATATTCCGCAAGCATTTGGCTCATCATATAAGGCTCGTCGCCGCTTCCTTCCCAATTCAGCATATCCTTATCAAATAATACGACGACCTCATTTTTCTTTTTACTGCGTTTATATCCGCGGGAAACTATTGCCGTACGGACATCTGCGCGGCTTAATTTTTCCGCACAGAGTAAAACCGCAGTAGTTTTGCCTGTTCCGCCGGCTGTAATATTGCCTATGCAAACTACGCGGCTGTTTACACCCTTTTGCTTGAGCCATTCTTTTTTATAAGCCCAAAGAACAGCCTTTACTCCTAAACCGTAAATGAAAGCCGCAACTGAAAGAAACAGCCTTCCTGCGGCATTGGATAAAAGTTTTTCTCTTAATTTTGCAAAATCCATAAAAATCTCCTGTATTTTATATTATATTATTTTGAGGTAAGTTTAAATCAAAAATATAAACTGCGGTCTTTTTGATATAATCTATTTATATGCAAAACTTCAACTTCTACTGCCAATACTTGGGGCTGAAGGCGTTAATATTCTTAATTCGTCTTATGCCTTGGGGTTTTGCCCTCAAATTCGGGGAATTTTTAGGCCGCACACTTACCCTTGTAATCCGCAAAAGATACCATCGCACTATCCAAGACATACAAAAAGCCTTTCCGGAAAAATCAGAAAAGGAAGTTAAAGCCATAGCCTTGGAATCTTGGCAAAATATAGGCAGGCTTGCAGCGGAATTTGTAAAAGCCTGTTATATGCCTGACGATAAGATTTTATCTAAAACTGAAATACACGGATTGGATGAAGTAATTAATTTAAACAA
>CADAXZ010000134.1:860-2463 GCA_902791965.1 Candidatus Proelusimicrobium bovinum
AAAGGCTGTATTTTGCATTTAGGACATTTTACAAATTGGGAACTTGCGGGCTTAGTAATCAGCATAATATGCAAAAAAGTTTGTTTTGTTGCAAAACCGCAGACAAACCCTTATGTTGACGGAGAAGTCAACCGCCTGCGTTGTAAAAAAGGTGCAAGATTTATAAGTGCATATAATCCCTTCTTTTCTTGTCTGAAAGCCTTAAAGAAAGGCGGGCTTATTTCCATTTTGAGCGACCAAAGCGTACACGCTTCAAAATTATATATGCCTTTTATGGGGCGTGCGGCTGAAGTTGCCCCGCTTACGGCAGTACTCTCCCTCAAGACAGGCGTGCCTGTTTTTTGTATAAGAATAACAAGAAAAAACGGTAAAATAATTATAGAAAATACCGAAAGGATAGACCCGCCGCAAGTAGATTTTTCCCACAAAGCGGTATATGATTATACCGTTTTATTAAAAAGTAAATTAGAAGAATATATACGCCTTTCGCCGGAAACTTGGCTTTGGGGACATAACCGTTGGAAAAGGGAACAAGATTCCATAAAGGCTATGGAAAAACAACAGGCGCAGTTTGCTGCAAAAGAACAAAACGGAGCAGACAAATGAAATATAAAGCGATTTTAATGGACAGGGACGGAACTGTAATAAAGGAAAAACCGGGTACTTATCTGTGCGACCCTAAAGGCGTTAAACTTTATAAAAATACCCTTAATGCTTTTAAACTTTTTAAACAAATGGGCTATAAATTATTTATTGTTTCCAACCAATCGGGGATAGGCAGAGGATACTTTAGCGAAGATAAAGTTAAAGCCGTAAATGCACAAATGCTAAAACTTTTAAAACCGGCCGCGGAAATTGACGGCATTTACTACTGCCCCCATGCCCCTAATGAAAATTGCCTCTGCCGCAAACCAAAACCGTATATGGGGCTTGAAATAATAAAGCAGCATAATATAGATAAGGATAAATCCTTTATGATAGGCGATAAAAAATCCGATATGGATTTTGCCGCCAATGTAGGTATGCGCGGGATTATGGTACTTACCGCCAACGGGAAAAAACAACAAAAAAAGTATGCTAAAGAACTTAAAAATACAAAAATATGCCTTGATATTTACGGGGCAGCAAAATATATAAAGGAGTTAAATAAATGAAAAATTTACTTTTATCTTTAATAACTGTATCTATTTTGCTTTGCGGATGTTTTTTTAAAAGCAAAAAAACAAATGATGCTACCACTAAAATTACAACACAAGCGGCACAAGAACAAATAGCCCAAACGCAGGCTAAGCCCGCACAAACACAAACTGAAAAACAAGACGAAGAAAAACCCGCTACACTAAAACAATCGGTAGTAAACTTTTTCTCCCCCGGCACTACGGAATCTAAAGCCAAAAAAGCGGAAAAGAAAGCCCTTGCCGCCGCCAAAGCCAACGAAGAAAAAAATGAAGCCACTTTACAAGCCCTTGAGCAGGATGAGACATCACAACAATCCGCACAGCAACAAAATGCTCAAGAAGAAAACAAAAAAATACAGTATCCTGAATTGTTAGCCCAAGACGACCCCGAAGCCGTAATCTTAAAAACCGATGACGGCAGATTA
>CADAXZ010000135.1 GCA_902791965.1 Candidatus Proelusimicrobium bovinum
AAATAAAACCCCGTTTGTTTCCAAAAATGACGCGGCAGAGGCCCTTTGGTTTAGGGTAAGTTTAAAAGATATAAAAAAATCGTCTGAATTGATAAAAAACGGATATATAAAAAAATCCCGTAAGCAACTTATTTTAACTAATGGGGATATAAAACTTTCTGCCGTAATAGAAACGGAAGAGAAATCAACTCTTTACGACAGGGAAGTATCTTATAAAATAATTGAAAATAACGCCTTAGCCTTTGACCACGCAAAAATAATTGCATTTTCAATAGATAAAATACGCAGGGGGTTGGAATTTTCGGCCGATGCTTTCCGTTTTGTCGCAGACAGTTTTACTTTGACGGAACTGCAACAGGTTTACGAAACTATCTTAGATAAAAAACTGCTCGCGCCGAATTTCCGCCGTAAAATAAAACCTTTCGTGGAAGAAACATCAAATAAAACAGCGCCGCGCGGGCATCGCAGCGCAAGGATTTACCGCCGCAATATCAAAACATTTTTGGAGTAAACATTATGATGGAAAACAGACATAATTTCCTGTTTAATGCGCAAGAAATGAAAGATAAATATATTTTTATTCCTTTTGTTAAAGGTAAAGAAATTTATGCCAATTTTAATTTTTCCGTCTTTTTGGATGATTATTGCAATGCCCAGTGTAAATTTTGCGTCGCTAATATCCGCTGCCGCAGCGAAAAGCGAAAAAATATTTTCGGTAAAAATTACGGGGAATATTTAAAATCGCTTGATAAAATTTTTGCCTTTATCCGTCCTTATAATCCTACAATTTCCTTAACCGGCGGAGAACCTGCTTTGTATCCTTGTTTTAAGGAAGTGGCTGCTTTGGTAAATAAGTACAATTTCCGTATAAAAGCGATAACTACAAATGCTACTCAACTTTTAAAAAATAACGGAAGTGTTATAAAAGAACTCGCGGATAATAATTGGACTTATCTTAATATGTCGCTGCCGCATTGGCAGGAAGATATTATCCGTAAAGTTATGCGCTATAAAGAAGATATTCCTGCAAGTTTTAAAGATTTGCTTGCAGAAGTGCGTATCTTTTTAAACGGAACAAATATAAAACCGCGGCTTTCCTGTGTGCTTTTAAAAGAGGGGATAAACTGCCTTGATGATTGTATTAAATATATAAATTTTTACAATAAATTAGGTTATGATAATTTTATCTTCCGCCAACTTACAAACTTTACGGAAGANNNNAACCTTGATATTATCCGCTATAACGAAGATAATTTAGTACGCTGCCTTGATATTTGGCAGGAGAACGACCGCCGTAATTTATTTACTTTTTTTAAGCGTAATATTGGCTATTATTACTATGTGGAACTTTATAAATATTCAGGTTGCACGGTTGCTTTTGAGGCTGCCGATTTGGCACGCCGCGCACAGGAAATGGCAAAACATAACCTGAACAGAATTTACGAAGTAGTGTATCATCCAAACGGAAATTTATGCTCCGGCTGGGACGGCGGGAAAGAAATAATTTTAAACTATAAGGATTTATAATGCCATCTGAAAGATTATATTTGAATATTACCAACCATTGTAATATGTGCTGTCCGTTTTGCTGTATGTATTCTTCCCCGAAGAAAAATACTTTTATGCCTTTTGATACCTATAAGAAAATTTTAAATTCCGCAAATGATTATGAATTACAAATTGAAGGCGGAGAGCCTTTACTTCATCCGCAGTTTGATAATTTTTTTACTTATGCCCTTAATGACGGGGAATGTAAAAAAATCATAATTTTGACAAACGGTATTAATATCCGCAAAGATATTTTGCGCATAGTTAATATGCGTAATAAAAATACAAAAAATGTAGAAATAAAAATAAGCGTAAATAACTTTCTTGTAAACAGTAAAAAGCGTTTTTTGTTTGAAGTTGCCCTTGCTGTGCAAAATATAGAGTTTATAGACGGGCTTTGCATAAAACTTAATGTGCGCAAATCCTATGAAGATGCAATTAATTTGCAAGAAGAAATTGCAAAATATAATCTTACAGATAAAATAAGCAACTGCTTTTATTTTAACCGCTACGGCAGGCTTAAAGATGACGGCAGGTACGGGGC